>NZ_CP112885.1:311250-622500 GCF_047114695.1 Nereida ignava | reverse complement strand
GCGGTCATAAATCACGACGTCCGCTTTATCCAAAGCCTTGCGCGCTTTGAGCGTCAGCAGATCAGGATCGCCAGGACCAGCGCCGACAAGGTCAACATGACCCGCTTTTTCGCGCGTATCCGTCAGGTAGGTGTCTAGTAGATTGTTAAGTGCCGGCTGAACACCGCTTTCACCATATTCTTCAATGGCTTGAGGGCCTTTATTGAAGTAATACTCAGACCAGAAATCGCGCCGTTTACGACCCATCGGAAGTGCCTCAACAGCGCTGCGGAAAGACTTACCGATCCGCGCAAGCACACCCAAAGACGCAGGGAGTTTTGCTTCCAGATCCGCTTTGATCGCGCGGGCCAAAACCGGTGCTGCGCCTTCGGTACCGATGGCGATGGTAACCGGATCACGGTCAACGATCGCCGGTGTGATGAATTGGCTGCCATGTAAATTATCGACCATATTGACCCGCGCTCCATCGCGGTGGGCAAGTGCGGCCACCCGCGCATCTTCGGCGTCGTCACCGTTTGCCGCGTAAAACAGGACCGCGCACATGGCGTCTCCGGGCTCCATCGCGCGGCTGATTAATGTCAGTCGCCCTTCTTGGGCCCAAGCGCAGATTTCTGGTGCGGCGTCTTCTGCCACGACTGTTAAATTGGCCTCTGTTTTCAGCAATAATCGCAGCTTGGCTAGGGCTTCTTCACCGCCACCGGACAAGACAATCCGACGGCCTTCGACGGCGACGAATATGGGGAAATGCTTCATGGGGCGATGCTCCAGCTACTCAACTACCTCCCAATATAGTATATTTTCCCACTATTTTGCTATATGGTGGCTATACTAAGAATGTATGTTCTGTATATTTATCCTGTGCGGAAAGATTTAGTAGCTCGACAGGAAAAAGCAGATGGCTGTTCAGATAGACGACCTAGACCGGAAAATTCTCATACAGTTGCAGCAGGACGCGAGCCTGTCACTTGATGAAATTGCCGCAATAGTGGGCAGTTCCAAGACACCTGTGTGGAACCGGATTCGCAAAATGCGCAACGCGGGCGTCATTGGCACACAGACCGCGCGCCTTGACGCGGATGCCCTTGGTTTTGAGGCGTGCTTTTTTGTGTTGATCCGCACGTCCGAGCATGAAGCCGAATGGCAAGCTGCGTTTCTTAAGGCGCTCAAAGAGCGTCCCGAGGTGCAAGAAGCGCACAGGCTTGCAGGGGATATCGATTACATTTTGAAGGTCCGTGTTCAAAACGCGCGCGCCTACGATGCGTTCTATCAGGCACTTATCAGCGAAGTGCGCGTATTTAATGTCACGGCGCTTTTGAGCATGGAGGAAATCAAATCAACCAGCGCTCTGCCGCTGTGACTGTTGCGCAAAGCCACTTAGTCAGCACAGACAATTAGTTTGCTGAGCCCATGGAAATGATATGCCGGTTTATATTCTGGCCGCTCCGCGATGCGCAGCTTAGGGCACCGTTGAAACAAGGTCCCAAGCGCTATTTCCATTTCTAACCGCGCAAGCGGAGCACCGACGCAAAAATGAATGCCGCCTCCAAAAGATGTGTGCACTTTGCCTGACCGGTTTGGTTCAAAAACATGTGGGTCTTTGTAGACGTTCGGGTCGTGATTGGCGGCGCCTAACAGCAGTCCAACGGCATCGCCTTTCTTGAAGTCATGGCCAAAAACCTCAACGTCACATTTCGCCCATCTTTGGAACATGTGCAAAGGCGGATCAAACCGTAGGATTTCCTCCACGAGTGGGCCGATCGGAGTGCTTTCATTCGGAACATGTCCCGTTTCAAGACACGCCTTGATGCCATTCCCAAGCGAATGAACTGTTGCCTCGTGCCCTGCGTTTAACAGCAAAATACACGTGGTTATCATCTCGTCGGTTGAGAGTTTATCGCCGTCTTCTTCTGCTGCAATCAGTTCGGATATCAAATCATCTGCGGGCGTTGTGCGGCGCTCATTGATGTAGCTGCGCATGAACTCTGTGAATTCTGTTGCGGCTTGGGCCGCTTGCTCTTCGATTTCACGGGTCCGGCCTGCCACATACATGGCTACCATGGCGTGTGACCACCGCAAAAGTTGATCTGCCATGCTGTCGGGCACACCCAAAAGGCGGGCGATGACCAAAACGGGAATTGGGGTGGCGAAGTGTTCCAAGATGTCAAAATTGCCTTGCGGGAAAGCATCGATCTTTTGCGTTGCCAGTTGTTCGATCATCGGTGCCAGTGTTTTGATCCTGCGCGAGGTAAACCCATGCAGGACCAATTTACGCAGACGGGTATGGCGGGGTGGCTCCAGCTCCAACATCGAGTGGGCTTCCACAGCGTAAAACGCCTCGAGATAATCTGGTACGTCAAACTTGGGCCCCTCGCGGCCAAATTTTTTGTCGCGCAGCAACGCCGATACTGCCGCATGGCTACTGGCCACTGGCATATCAAACTCCTCCCAAAACACCAACTCACCCATCTGGCGGAGGCGGTCATAGAATGGGTAAGGGGCTGCGTTGAGGGCGGGGTCAGTAAGAGACTGCGAGATACGTTTCATTGCGATGACTAATCCCAAAGGGTCTGGCCATTGCAAGTACCATTTTCTAATGTCCTGAGAGATGAGCAGATTACTTTCCTCACGTTTGACTTTGCTGCTGGCGGTGCTGGCGCTGACGGCGGCCATTGGCGGGGCCGTCTATTTGCTTGGCTTGCGTCAGGGCATTGTCGATCTGTCCAAGCGCGGCACCTCTGATTTGTCTTTGGCGGCGGACCGTCTTACGACGCAGCTGCAACGCTACGGACAACTTGCGGTGCTTTTGACGGACCATCCTGCTGTACGCGCTACGTTTGAGGAACCCTTGCCGCGCAATGATCTGACGGGCCAAACCGCCGCCGAGGTGTTGCGCGCCACCGCTGATAAAACGGCCTCTGACAGTATTGCTGTGCTGGATCGCAACGGCACACCGATTTTGCGATCTGATGCTGAAGGTCTGGGTATTGAGCACGTTGAGCGGCCGTATTTCAAACGCGCGATGAGTGGTGCTTTGGGCAGCTATCATATGGTTGGTGACGATGGCCGGCGTTTGTTTTTATACGCAGCACCTGTTTTTTCAGCGCAGGGGCCGGTGCAGGGTGTCGTCTTGGTCGCCGCTGATATCGAAGTGATTGAACGGGACTGGCGCGGCGATACGGCGGCGGTATTTTTTACCGATGAGTTGGGCGTGGCGTTTGTGTCAAACCGGTCTGAGTTGGTGTTACGCCAGCTCGATGCGCGCGGGGGGCTGCGCAGTGGTACTGCGGAATATTCCCGTGACCGTTTGACGCCGTTTCCACAGATCAACATCGCAAAACTTGCAGGGCAGGAGGTCTGGGAGGTGCCGCTTGGCCCGTATATCCCCGAGCGCGCGCTTCACTTGGTGCAGCCCTTGCCGGTGATCGGACTGACCGGAGAGGCGTTGATTGATATTGCGCCGGTCATTCGGGTGGCGGGGCTACAAGCGGCTTTTGCTTGTGCGGTTGTTTTGTTGTCTGGCTTGGCGTTGGTGGCGTTGCAAGACCGCCGCCGCACGTTGGCCAAAGCGAATGCGGCCCTTGAAGACCGCGTGCACCGCCGTACTGCGGAATTACAGCGCGTAAACAGCAGCCTTCGCGCGCAAATCATGGAACGTGAAGAGGCAGAGTCTGCTTTGCGCCGCGCACAAGCGGACTTGGTCGAGGCGGGCAAGCTAAGTGCTTTGGGGCAGATGTCTGCGGGCATCAGTCATGAGCTAAATCAACCGTTGATGGCAATTGGCAGTTTCGCGGAAAACGGACAGGCGTTTTTGGCCAAGGGGGACGCGGAAACCGCCGCGCAAAACCTGAGCCGCATTGCGGAGTTGTCGCGCCGTGCGGGAAGGATCATTAAAAACCTTCGCGCTTTTGTCCGCAACGAATCCGAGCCGCTGTCAGATGTGGTCCTGCGCGACGTGTTGGATGCCGCGCTTGATCTATTGGGGCCGCGTATCACGACCGATGCCGTAGCGATTGAGATTGATGACGCCGTGCCATCGGCCAGTGTGCGTGCAGGCGACGTGCGGCTTGAACAGGTTTTTGTGAACCTGATCGGCAATGCGCTGGATGCGATGAGCGATCAGGCCGAACGCAAACTACACATTTCGATCAGTGTCCCCGAGCCGTCGTCCGACAGCATTAGCATTGCGTTTCATGACAGTGGCCCGGGTCTTGATGGGCCAGACCGAATATTTGAGCCTTTCTATACCACCAAAAAAGTTGGTGAGGCCCAAGGTATGGGGCTTGGTCTTTCGATTTCATATGGGTTAATTCAATCCTTCGGCGGGCAAATCAAAGGCAGCAACCATCCAGCGGGGGGCGCTGTTTTGACTGTCACTCTTCCACGGATTGAACAGGTTAAGGCTGCATGAACACCCCAGTTTTGATTATTGATGATGATGCTGACGTGCGGGACGCATTAGGCCAGACATTGGCCTTGCGCGATTTCGCACCGATCGCATGCAGCTCATTCGTAGCGGCTAAAGATCACATTGCGCGTGGCTTTGCGGGCATCATCGTGACGGATATCCGGATGCCCGGGCGTGATGGCTATCACGTTTTGGACTACACGCGCAGTATTGATCCTGACTTGCCCGTAATCTTGCTGACCGGTGAGGCCGATGTGCCCAAAGCCGTACAGGCTATTCAGCTTGGCGCGTTTGGCTTTTTGGAAAAACCCTGCGCGGCAGATATCCTTTGCGCGGAAGTCACAAGGGCGGTGGCGCACCGAACGGCTGCGTTGAATTTGCGCGCACACAGAGCAGCCCAAGAAGCCGGTGACGCAGCGGCGCGGATGTTGGCGGGGGCGTCGGCGCAATCGATGGCGATGCGTCATCAAGTGCGCCGCGTTGCAGCCACTAAAGGTGATGCGCTTATCACAGGTGAGTTGGGGGTCGGCACCTCGCGTGTAGCGGAAGTTATCCACTTGCTGGCTGCAGGGTCTGACGCGCCGTTTGTAAAGCGCGTCAGTGGCGGATTAAGTGAGGCAGATGCCCATAAAGCGATTGAGGCGGCAAAGGGAGGCAGCCTGTTTTTGGATGAAGTCTGGGCACTAAGCCATTCTACTCAGGCAATTTTTGCCGAAACCACGGCGCCGATGCGCTTGATTGTTGCCAGTTCGCGTGATCTGCGAGCCGAAGTGGCGGGCGGGCATTTCAACAGCGAGCTATTTTACCGCACCGAACTTCTGAGCGTGCATATTCCGCCGCTGCGGGAGCGCAAAGATGACATTCCGGTCCTGTTTCAGCACTATCTCGACCAAGCGTGTGAGCAAGGCGGTTTGGCACGTCCAGACGTGCCACCCCATGTGATTGCGCGCTTGATGGCCGATGACTGGGCAGGCAATGCGCGTGCACTTCAATCGGCAGCAATGCGCTATGCGCTTGGCGTCAGTGATCTGGCGGCGGGGGATGTGATGGGGCTGAGCGATCAGATGGCACAAGTTGAGCGATCTTTGTTGGATCAGGCGCTGCGGCGTCATGCTGGGCGCGCGGTTCATGTCGCAGAAACCCTGAAACTGCCCCGAAAAACTCTGTATGACAAATTAGCAAAACACGGGCTTAGGCCTGAGGATTACCGCACGGATTAGGCTGTGCGGATTCTCGCACGTGAGCGGTAACCGTTGTGCGAAATATCGCACAATGCTGCACGACGCACATCACATACATCCGTTAAGCTTTTGATAAATAAATATATATCTTATTTCATGTAGTGCGCTTGCGAGCCCTTTTGTTTGCCTTTCAACTATCGGTGATCGGTACGGCTTGGCCTGTGCTGTGACTTAAACGTTAAAGGTTCCAAGGGAGGATACCATGAAATTTCTTACTGCTGCTGCGACCGCTGTCGCGCTAAGCTTTAGTGCCACTGCTGGCCTTGCTGCATGTGACGACGGCGAGATCGTTATCAAGTTCAGCCACGTCACCAACACTGACAAACACCCCAAAGGTATCGCCGCGTCACTGCTTGAGCAGCGCGTCAACGACGAGATGAATGGCACAGCCTGCATGGAAGTGTTCCCATCCTCAACTCTCTACAACGATGATAAAGTTCTCGAAGCAATGCTTCAGGGTGATGTTCAGTTGGCCGCTCCGTCGCTGTCAAAGTTCGAGAAGTTCACAAAGCAATTCCGTATCTTTGATCTTCCGTTCATGTTCACAAACATCGAAGCAGTTGATGCGTTCCAAGGCTCGGCGACTGGCCAAGCGATGAAAGACAGCATGCAGCGTCGCGGTTTGCAGGGCCTTGCGTTCTGGCACAACGGCATGAAGCAAATGTCTGCCAACACACCATTGGTTCAGCCAACAGACGCGAACGGCCTGAAGTTCCGTGTTCAGTCATCTGACGTTTTGGTTGCACAGATGGAAGCAATCGGTGGCTCACCCCAGAAAATGGCGTTTTCTGAAGTATACGGCGCACTGCAGCAGGGCGTTGTAGACGGTCAAGAAAACACATGGTCAAACATCTTTGGCCGTAAGTTCTTCGAGGTACAGGACGGTATCACCGAAACCAACCACGGCATCATCGACTACCTCGTTGTGGCAAGTGTTGACTGGCTCGACAGCCTCGATGCAGACGTACGTGACCAATTCTTGACGATCCTCGAAGAAGTCACAGAAGCACGCAACAAAGAGTCGTTTGCAGTGAACCAATCTGCACGTCAGTCAATCATCGATGCCGGTGGCACCGTTCGTGAGCTGACTGCAGAGCAGCGTCAGGCATGGGTCGATGCGATGAAGCCAGTTTGGGCGCAATTCGCAGGTGACGTAGGCCAGGAAAACATCGACGCAGCACAGGCGATCAACGCAGGTCTGTAAGACGATCCCAAAGTGCCCCCGCCTGACGAGTGTCGGGCGGGGGCATTAATTTATCCCGACATCAATCTTGGTCGTCCGCAAACGGGCGCAGGATGTGTCGTGTATCAAGTCACAATTCAAAAGGGGGACGCGGCGTGTCTCAAGGCGCATCAAAGACGTCGGGCGGGTTCATTGATACATTGGAAGAAACGCTGATCGCGGCTCTGCTTGGAGCCATGACAGTTGTGACTTTTGCTAATGTGATCGCTCGTTTTGTATTCAATTCTAACATTTTGTGGGCGCTGGAGCTTACAGTGTTTCTGTTCGGTTGGCTGGTTTTGCTGGGCGCAAGCTATGCCGTAAAGAAAGGCGCACACCTTGGGGTGGACGCGTTGGTAAACATTTTGTCGCCAGCTGCGCGGCGGATCGTCGGGCTGATTGCGGCTGCTGCGTGTTTGCTCTTTTGCCTTTTGTTGCTGAAAGGCTGCTATGATTACTGGGCGGTGTTTGCGGATTTGCCACCAACTACTGGGCGCTGGTTCCCAACAGGGTTTGAGGAAAAGTTCCGTAGCCAGTCTTTTTACGAAGTCGACGATATTCCCATGATTGCGCCGTTCCGTTGGCTCGAAGGGGCAATCAATTACAACGAAGCCTATGAGAAGATCCCCAAAGCGATCCCGTATTTTGTACTGCCGTTGTCTGCGTCACTTTTGATGCTGCGGTTCGTACAAGTGACCTTGCGGATTTGGCAGGGCACAGAGGACCGTTTGGTTGCAAGCCACGAGCTTGATGAAGACGAAATCTCCGAAGCGGCCGAACGCGCCGATAAGCTAGAGGGCTAAATTATGGACGTCATTCTTCTATTTAGCATGGTCATCGGCCTGCTGATGATCGGTGTGCCAATTGCGGTGTCTCTCGGTCTGTCCTCCACGCTCTTTTTGCTGTGGTTCTCGGACACATCTTTGGCCTCTGTGGCGGGCACATTGTTCGAGGCGTTCGAAGGTCACTTCACGCTGTTGGCGATCCCGTTTTTCATCCTTGCCTCGTCATTCATGACCACAGGCGGCGTTGCGCGGCGGATCATTCGCTTCTCGATTGCGTGTGTGGGCCATTTGCCCGGCGGCTTAGCGATTGCGGGTGTTTTTGCGTGTATGCTTTTTGCAGCACTCTCAGGCTCGTCTCCGGCGACGGTTGTGGCCATTGGCTCTATCGTTATCGCGGGTATGCGTCAGGTGGGCTACACCAAGGAATTTGCGGCCGGTGTTATTTGTAACGCGGGCACGCTTGGTATCTTGATCCCACCATCCATCGTTATGGTTGTATATGCTGCAGCCGTTGAGGTCTCAGTAGGCCGGATGTTCCTTGCGGGGGTGATCCCGGGCTTGATGGCTGGCTTGATGTTGATGGTCACCATTTACGTGATGGCAAAGGTCAAAAACCTGCCCCAAGGTGAGTGGCAAGGCTGGGGCGAGGTGTTTACTGCGGCGCGTGAAGCGGGCTGGGGTTTGTTCCTGATCGTCATCATTTTGGGCGGTATCTACGGCGGTGTCTTTACGCCCACAGAAGCGGCGGCCGTTGCAGCGATCTACTCGTTCGTGATCGCTTGTTTTGTGTACCGTGACATGGGACCACTTGCGACAACGGGCCCTGAGGCGAACACATCTTTGTTCCGCAAACCATGGGCTTTGGTCACAGCGATGATCCACCCGGACACCAAGCAGACCTTGTTCGATGCAGGCAAGCTGACGGTTACGCTTTTGTTCGTGATTGCGAATGCGCTGATCTTGAAGCACGTGCTAACGGACGAACAAGTTCCGCAGACAATCGCGGGTGCTATGCTGGATGCGGGTTTTGGACCGGTGATGTTCTTGGTGATTGTGAACATCATCCTGCTTATCGGCGGTCAGTTCATGGAGCCATCAGGCTTGCTCGTCATTGTGGCACCACTGGTGTTTCCCATCGCGATCGAGTTGGGCATTGACCCTATCCACCTTGGGATCATCATGGTCGTCAACATGGAGATCGGGATGATTACACCACCTGTTGGTTTGAACCTCTTTGTGACCTCAGGTGTGGCCAAGATGCCGATGATGGCTGTGGTGCGCGCTGCTCTGCCATTCCTTGCAGTGTTGTTCGTGTTCTTGATCATGGTCACATATATTCCGGCAATTTCCACATTCCTGCCAAATGCAGTGATGGGGCCGGAGTTGATCATCAAATAGCGATCAATCTTTGTCGGCCATTGAAAAGGCCCGCTGAGTGTTTCAGCGGGCCTTTTTGTTTATGCGATTTTGCATGCAGAGCGTTGCTAACTAAGCTGATGCCTCAAGAGCTGCTACAATCGGTGCAAAGTCTGCAGCCGTCAGCGACGCGCCACCAACCAATGCCCCGTCCACATTTGATGTTGCGAATATCTCCGCGGCGTTGGCTGCTTTGACGGAGCCGCCGTAAAGAAGACGGATCGCACCGGCGGTCTGTGTCCCAAAGCGGTCTGTAAGCTCAGCGCGCATGAAGTCATGCACCTCAGCGATTTGGTCCAATGACGCGACTTTGCCAGTTCCGATGGCCCAGACTGGCTCATAGGCGATTACAAGGTTGGCGCCGGTTGCTTCTTCGGGCACTGATCCGGCCATTTGGGAGGCCAACACGGTGAGGGTCTGTCCTGTCTCGCGTTGCTCAAGTGTCTCGCCAATGCACACAATCGCCGTTAGCGAGGCGTCCCATGCCGCCAGTGTTTGACCCAGAACATCAGCATTTGTCTCGCCGTGGTCTGTGCGGCGCTCCGAATGGCCCGTGATGACATACTGCGCACCCGCATCGGCGATCATTTTTGCGCTTATGTCGCCGGTGTGCGCACCGGTTTGATTTGCGTGGCAGTATTGGCCACCTACCTCAAGCGCGCCTGTCGCAGCACGCTCTACCATCGGGGCCAAAAGGGTCGCAGGCGGGCACAAAACCATATCCACAGAAGGATCAGGATGAGCTTTCAAAAGGGCATCGACTTGCGCCAAATCCGCGCGCGTCCCGTTCATTTTCCAATTACCTGCGGCCAATTTACGTCTCATGTCGCACCCTTCTTACATCGTCGTTAAACCATACGAACGGGTGTGGCCTGTGCGCCGCGTTGCGTCAAGCGCCGCTTGGATGTAGCAACGCAAACAGACAGAAGTGAGTAGCGTGATGATCCCCAAAATTGATGCCCAAGCATTGTTCGCCGCAGATAAAGAGGCGCTTGATGCAGTGCGCAGAGCCGCTGAGACCACGGGATTTATGACGCTGCACAACACGGCCCTATCAGGTGCCGAGGTTGCTGCTGTAATTGAGAGCTATCGTCAATTCTTTAAGCTGTCGGAGGCTGCCAAAGAACCAGTTGATATGGCTCAAACCGGATCAAACCGGGGATGGGGGCGTGCCGGATCAGAGCAGGTCGATCCAAACGCCAATCCTGATTATAAACAGTTCTTTGATTGCGGTGTGTCTGTGCCAAGTGACCATCCTTGGGCGGACAAACAGTTTTATGCGCCCAACAAATGGCCCGAGCAGCCAGCGGGTTTAGAGGTTGCACATTTCAGGGCAGACGTTCTGGCGTATTTCACCAAGGCGCGTGCAATATCTATGGATTTGCTCAGCGCACTTGCACGAGCGATTGGCGAGCCTGCCTCCTTTTTTGAGGATAAGTTCGACACTCCGATGGCGCTTTTGCGGGGTAACTATTACCCCGAACGCCCCGCGTGGGCGGGGGCAAAGGACTTCGGGATCGCGACACACACGGATTATGGCTGCCTTACGTTCTTGGCGCTTGATGGCAGTCCTGGGCTTGAGGTGCGCCAGCGTGGTGGCGGGTGGATCCCTGTACGCGCAGAACCGGGCACGTTCGTGATTAACTTTGGTGAGATGTTTGAAATGTGGACAAACGGACGGGTGAAAGCCACACCTCATCGTGTTGTCGGTGGTACGAACGAGCGTATTTCTATTCCGCTGTTCTTTAATCCAAACTATGACACCAACGTCGCTCCCATTGGATCAGGGCAGGTCATCCTTGCGGGGGAGCATCTAAGCGCGCGCTATAACGAGACCTACGTGCACTTACAGCAAACTACTGCGCGCGGTTAAGCCTGTCCGGAGGGCGTATCAAGCCTTGCCCGCTAGGGTCTCATCAAACTTGATACTTTCACCGCATCCGCAGGCATCCACAACGTTGGGGTTGCGGAACTTAAAGCCAGCTTCAAGCAGGCTGACTTCATAGTCGATTTCGGTGCCAAAAAGGAACATCTGCGCCATAGGGGCGATCATGACGCGCGCGCCGTCGATCTCAACGACTTCATCCATTGCGTTGATCTCTTTGACGTATTCCATGGTGTATTCCATTCCTGCACAACCGCCTTTCTTGACGCCTACGCGCAGGCCCTCTGTGCCGTCCTTTGCCATGAGCTTCACAATGTGAGCCACCGCAGCGGGTGTCAAAGAGACAGGAGGTTTTCCAGGAATGCCAAACATCAAAGTTTTCCTAAGCTAATGAAGGTTACATAAAGCCCAGTTCAAGGCGCGCTTCGTCGGACATCATGTCCATGCCCCACTGTGGCTCCCAGATCAGATCGACCTGAACTTGTTTGATGCCAGCCAGCGGTTCAATGGCATCTGCAACCCATCCAGGCATTTCGCCAGCAACAGGGCAGCCTGGTGCGGTAAGAGACATCAAAACATTCACTTCGTTCTCATCGTTGATCTCAATCGTGTAAACAAGACCGAGGTCGTAGATGTTCACGGGGATCTCTGGATCGTACACGCTGCGGCACGCTTCGACGACATTGTCATACAAAGGGTGATCCGTGCTTGACGGTTTGATGAGGGGAGTACCTTCCATCGGGGGTGTCGCGTCGGTCATAGTGGTCCGTTCGTGCTGTCTGAGGTGATATCTTACGGTTTAGATAGGGATTTGCATCCATCACGTCTAGGGGCTGAGGGCAGGTTTTGCCGCACAAAGGCTGTGCGATGATACGGACGGTCGTGGATTAGCCCACAAAAAGCGGCGTCATGTTGATTTAACACAGTGCACCGCAGGCATCAGTCAGTCTTACGTTTGCGGATGGGGACAGGGCGGACCCGCTTTTCAATAGAGTCGTAGAGCAAGCTTGCGATATTCTTGCCAGTGGCTGTCTCAATGCCTTCAAGGCCAGGTGATGAGTTCACCTCAAGCACTTTTGGCCCATCGGATGAGCGCAGCAGATCAACACCCGCAATCCCCAAGCCAAAAGTACGTGCTGCGCGTACAGCAACATCGCGTTCTTGTTTGGTGATGCGCACCACTTTAGCAGAGCCACCGCGGTGCAGGTTTGAACGGAAATCTCCATCCGCACCGGTGCGTTTCATTGCGGCAACCACACGCCCACCGATGACAAGACACCGAATGTCCTCACCGGCAGCTTCTTTGACAAAGTCTTGTACCAGAAAACTGGCCTTTAGGCCGCGGAAGGCATCAATCACGGATTCAGCGGCTTTTTTGGTTTCAGCAAGTACGACTCCTTTGCCTTGGGTCGACTCAAGCAGCTTCACAATAAGCGGTGCGGTTCCCACAAGGCCAATAAGGTTGGAGGTGTCCTTGGGGGAGGCCGCAAAGGCAGTTGTGGGCATCCCAATACGGGCACGGGCCAGAAGTTGGTGCGCGTATAGCTTATCCCGCGAAGAGGCGATCCCCTCTGCGCCGTTTACGCAATAGGTCCCAAGTGTCTCAAACTGACGGGTAATCGCCGTGCCGTAACTTGTGATTGAGGCCCCAATACGCGGAATTACCACATCAAAGCGCGGCAGACGCTTGCCGTCGTAGTAAACCTCGGGCGAGGTGGCGTTGATGGCCATGTAGCAACGGGTGGTGTCGATGATCTCAACACCGTGGCCGCGTTTTTCACCTTCCTCCACCAAACGTCGGGTGGAGTAGTTATCTTCACGGGACAAAACAGCAATGCGCAGCGCGCGCTTGGGCGCTGCTTCGCGTACTCTGGCAGAGGCGTATACATCATACGACAGCTCTGGCTGACAAAACCTGTCTGAGGGCGCAACGGTCAACCTGTCCCCAAGGGCCTGACGACCCAGCAACATATGATAGGACATATTCGTGCGGTTGGTGAGCGTGACCTCGATTGGCCACATTTCATCACCCATTTTGACATTAGTCTCGATGACGTAGCGCATTTCGCTTTCACCATTCGAGGATGTGACCTCGCGTTGATCCACAATGTCAGCGGAACACGCAATAACCAGATCTGGCCGCGCAGGAATAGGTTGCACCATAAAGCGCACACGCGGGCGGGTTCGGCCAAATGGCTCTATATCGAAGGCATGCAGCGCGGATGTTTTTGCGCCTGTGTCTACTTTTGCTTTTAGCGCAGGAAGGCCCAATTCAGGTAGCGAGAGCCATTCTTCCCAGCCTACGCGGATTTGGGTGTAGTCGGTGTCGGTCATGCTTAGCGCGTCCTCATTACTCAATGTGACCCGTAACAGGGTAACAGTCAGCCCGTACTCTCACAATCTTTGCTTGGCAATCACCTGTGTATCATCTGCAAACACTCTTGGGTTGCGGGCCGCTTTGGCCTAAAGAAGCGCAGAAATGGTAAGGGGCAATGATATGGCACAGACTTTCGGGTTTGATCTTCTGGCAACAGATGGGCGCGCACGCACGGGGCGTATCAGCACGCCGCGGGGCGATATCCGCACACCTGCTTTTATGCCCGTTGGCACGGCTGCAACAGTAAAAGCGATGATGCCCGAAAGTGTTGCGGCGACCGGTGCGGATATTTTGCTCGGCAATACGTATCACCTGATGCTGCGCCCCACGGCTGAGCGAATTGCGTCGCTTGGTGGGCTGCATAAGTTCATGAATTGGGACAAGCCCATTCTTACTGATAGCGGTGGGTTTCAGGTGATGAGCCTAGCTGATCTGCGCAAGCTGACAGAAGATGGCGTGACGTTCAAAAGCCATATCGATGGTTCCAAACATATGCTTAGTCCCGAACGCTCTATGGAAATCCAAAAGCTGTTGGGCAGCGATATTGTGATGTGCTTTGATGAATGTCCTGCACTGCCTGCAGACAAGGCGCGGATTGCACAAAGCATGGAATTATCGATGCGCTGGGCCAAACGCTCGCGGGATGCTTTTGGCGATCGTCCGGGGTATGCGCTTTTTGGTATCCAACAAGGTGGGCTTGAAGAGGATCTACGCGCGCAAAGTGCCGAGGCCCTGCGGGATATCGGCTTTGAAGGATATGCGGTTGGTGGTCTTGCTGTGGGAGAGGGACAAGAGGCGATGTTTGGTTGTCTTGATTTCGCACCTGAGCAACTGCCCAAGGATAAGCCGCGTTATTTGATGGGCGTTGGTAAGCCTGATGATATTGTGGGGGCTGTGAAGCGCGGCATTGATATGATGGATTGTGTTTTGCCATCACGCTCAGGGCGGACCGGACAGGTCTTTACCCGCCACGGGGTCGTGAACATCAAAAATGCACGGCACGCAGATGATCCGCGCCCGTTGGACGAACAATGTAGCTGTCCCGCCTGTCAGAAATACTCGCGCGCCTATTTGCACCATGTCTACCGCTCGCAAGAGATGATTTCGGGCATGCTGCTGACCTGGCATAACCTGCATTATTTCCAGCAGATCATGCAGGAAATGCGTGACGCCATCGCGGAGCAGCGTTTTGATGCATGGGAAAAAGGGTTTCACGAAGGGCGTGCCCAAGGTGATATTGAGCCGCTTTAAGAAAAAGTTGGCCACACACCCTTTGTAGAATGAAAAACGGCGGCTCCCAAAAGAAGCCGCCGTTTCGTGTTTTAAGCGCCTGCGCTGGGCTTATTGGATATCAGCTGCGCGGCCCGCGTTGATTTCAGCCTCAGCTTCAGCAACTGCTGTTTTGAGTGCGCTCAAGATGCGCTCACCGCCGTCAACGTTGTCAGTGAACCATGCTTGTACAGGCTCGGCTGCTGCGGCGAACGTAGCTTTTTCGGCTGGCGTCGGCACATACAGATCACCGCCACCTTCAACAAAGGCCGCGTAGGCCTCGATTGATTTACGCTTTGGTGAGGCAAATGTTGCCTGCTGCAGCGCATAGAAGCCATCCACAACCACGCGGCGCATGTCTTCTGGCATCGCCATGAACTTGTCGTTGCTCATCCACCACAGCGCACCCATGTAGGCGTGACCGTCAAGCGTGACGTATTGCAGGCCTGCATCGGGGAATTTCATGCCCATGATGTCGGTGATGCCGTTCTTTGATCCGTCCACAACACCAGTTTGGAATGACGTGAACAGCTCTGGCCACGGGATTGGCGTGGGGGACGCGCCAAGTGCACGAACCAGTTCTTGGGGAAGGTCTGCAACAACTGTGCGGATCTTGAGGCCGTCAAAATCTGCGGGCTCAGCCAAACGGCGTTTTGTGTTGGCAAAGTTGCGCCATCCGCCCGTGTTACCAATGGTCATCAGACGGATTTTATCGTCACTGTCCTCAAGGGCCATGTCGCGCATTGTGCGAACAAAATCACCAGACAGTACGTCTTCCGCGATACGGTCATCAGCCATCAGATAGGGAAGGTCGAGCACCTGCACATAGGGGAAGATGCTTGCAGCACCGCCGGACGTGGAGATGTAGACATCAATAGAGCCGTCAGCCACACCTTGCAGACACTCCGCGCCTTTTGAGCAAAGCTGTGTGCCGATGAACAATTCAACTTCGATTTTACCGTTTGAGGCTGCTTCGACGTAGTTTTTGAACACAACCAGACCGTCATAGTCTTCGTCGTTCTCGTTAGAGTTGGCGGTTGCACGGATTGTGTACTCCGCGTGACCTGCCGCATAGCTTGCAAGGCTTGAACCTGCGAGCATGGCTGCGCCCATCGCGGCGGTGGTAAGGTGTTTCAGCATGATGTTTCCTCCCTGGAATATTATTGATGCTGGTTTATTGAACGAAGCCCGTCAATCGCGGGATCGTCATCGAAATGGCCGGAATGTAGGTAATCAAGAAAATCACAATCACCTCCACAGCCAAAAACGGTAAAATTGCTTTTGAGATGGTTTCAACTTTTTCGCGGCTCACGGTGGAGGCCACAAATAGAACCAACCCCATGGGCGGTGTGGCAAGCCCTACGGTCAGGTTGACGGACATGATGATGGCGAAATGCACGGGGTGCACGCCAAGTTCTGTAAAGATTGGCCCCAAGATCGGCCCAAGGATGATGATCGCGGGGCCTGCGTCCAAAAACATCCCCACGATGAACAAGAGCATGTTGATCAAAAAGAGCAACACCAACGGGTTTTCCGACAGGCTTAGAATGGCCTCGGTCAGGATTTGCGGAGCGTACGACAGTGAGACAACTGTTTTGAATGCCACGGCTGCGCCCACCAAAAGCAATACCGCTGATGACGCAAGCGCAGAGCGTGCAATGACGGGCCACAAGTCTTTCAAAGACATTGATTTCAAAATGAAAAAGCTAACGATCAATGCGTAAGCCACCGCAATCGCAGAGGCTTCCGTGGGGGTCATGACGCCTGCCAGAATGCCGCCCAAGATGATAATCGGGGTTTGGAGTGGCGCCATGGCCTTTTTGCACACGACGCGAAAATCGGCACTGACTTGAGATTTGATATAGGCACAGATGCCATGTGCAACCAACAGCAGCACGGCAAACATGATCCATCCATTGATCTGATCACTGGCCCCAAACAGCCCCGACAGACCATAAAGAAGGCCAGCGATGTTGATCCGAATAAGCCCCCACGCCACATAGGCTTCACGCGTGGTGATGGTCTGGCCTTTTTTGACGATACGCTCGGCTTTGGGCAGGTCATAGCGGTCAGCCATGAGGCGAACCATAACCATGAGCCCCACGCCAACCATGATGCCCGGGACGATGCCCGCCAAGAAAAGTGCGGCTACGCTTTCACCCATGACATAGGCATAGATGATCATGATGCCTGAGGGGGGGATGATTGGGCCGATTACGCTGGAGGCGGCGGTGATGGCTGCGGCGAACTTCCGGCTGTAGCCGTTCTTTTCCATTGCGGGGATTAGCGTTGACCCAAGCGCTGAGGTGTCGGCCACCGCAGAGCCTGACAGCCCCGCAAAAAGGATTGATGACAGAATATTCACATGGGCCAGCCCACCGCGCAGGTGCCCCATGAACGCTTGGCTAAACTCCACAAGACGGGTGGTGATCCCACCGCGGTTCATGATTTCACCGGCCAGCATGAAGAACGGCAGCGCCATCAGCGGAAAGCTGTCGATACCGTTATAAAGGTTGCGGTAAAGCACGGGCAGATCGCGAGCCGATCCATCAATAACCAGCAACGCACCGGGCGCAAGCAGTAGGCCAAAGACAACGGGCAGGCCGATCATCAAGAGCACCAAGAACACAGGCAAAAACCAGATCAGCATGACAGGCGTCCTTGTGTGCACGCGCGCAGCGCGGTGGTTTGGAGGTGTGATATTGGCTGATAGGTCATGCTGCTCATTCCACAGGCCCCACATCACCAAGTTGCTTAAGTGCTGCACCGCCACCAAACATTTTGATCACTTGGCGCAGTACCAACTCAACGTTGACAACACAAAGACCCACAAAACCCACAAATAGCGATGCATAGGCGTAAGAGTTGCGGAACCTGATGTCGCGCATGTCAAAAAGGTCCATTGGAATGCGCAAAGTTGCAGACCGCCCTCGGCCAGTTAGACTATCGACGTTGTCCCATCCAAGCTGCGCACAGATCACCAACACGATCATCGCCATAAGCAACAGGACCAAAATCAGGATAGATGACAGTACGCGGGGCAGCGCACGTTCGAACATATCGATGGCCACAAACCCGCCTTGGCGGTAGGCGAGCGGCGCGATCAAACCAGTCATCCAGAGCATCAAAAAACGCGCCCCTTCTTCTGACCAATTAAGCGCGTCACCCATAATGTAGCGGAAGAATACCTGCGCCAAAATGAAGATGACCATCAGTGCTAAGGCGGCGATGGCCAGCACGCGGCCAACCGCCAAAGCGATGTCATTGAACTTTTCTACGGGCCAGAGGGCTGCAAGAAGCAGGGCCATGGCGTTCCTCCCTTTCGTGGTGCCTGCGTCCCGCTCGTTTGGTGGCGGGATACATCAGGCGGGGTGCGTCAAAGCCCTTGGATCAGGGCTTTGATGCGAACTCTTTATAAGCACCGCTTTGAAACATAAGCGGTGTGCCGTCACCGATGTGCGCTGCATGCACTCGGCCAACAATAATTGCATGATCGCCCGCATCGTGAAGGGCGTCCATCTCGCATTCAAAACGCGCCAAGGACCCCTCAAGCAGCGGCACCCCATGTGCGTTTTGGGTAAAGTCCAGATCCGCAAAGGCGTTTGCTTCGCGCACAAAACCGTTTGCAATATGCGCTTGATCGGAGGCCAGAACATGCACCGCGTAGTGTTGAGCTTCGCTGTAACATTCAAAGCGGCGGGCGGATTTAGCGGGGCACCAAAGCACAAGCGGTGGATCAAGGCTGACGCTTGAAAAGCTGTTTGCTGTAATGCCCACCAATTGTTGTTCGGGGGTGCAGGTGGTGATCACGCAGACACCTGTGCCGAATTGCCCAAACGCACTGCGCAAAGCGCGCTGCGCGTCCGGCTGAGCCGTTAGGGGAACGGGGCGCATTGCCATCTAAGCGACCTCGCGGCCAAGAGCAGCGGTGTAAATCTCAAACCATGTCTGACGGTCAAGCTTTACTTTAAGAGCATCGGACAACGCATTGATGCGGCTGATATTATTTGTTCCCATCACTGGAGCGATGCGGGCCGGATGACGCAGTAAAAAGGCCACGGCAACTGCGCTTGGCTCAACGCCTGCCTCGCCTGCCACGCGGTTCAACACATTCATGACGGCGGCGTTGTCAAAGATCGATCCGCCACCAAGTGGCGACCACGCCATGACGGGGATGTCGTTCTCTTGCAAAAAGGCCAAGTCACCGTCTGTGAACGGAGTATGGTTCGTCGCTGACAGCTCAATCTGATTGGCGACCAACTCATTCTCCATTGCAGACTGCAACAGCGAGAAATCCCACGGCTTGAAGTTTGACACGCCAACGGTGCGGACTTTGCCCGAGGCGATTAGGTCATCAAGGACTTCACCGGTTTCCATTGCGTCCATCAGCGGATCCGGGCGGTGGATCAGCAAACAATCAATGACATCGATGTTCATGTCGCGCAAAGACGCCTCAACGCTTGCGGTGATGTGCGCAGCAGACGTGTCGTAATACTTCACACGCGCGCCGCTGTGACGTCCAACGGGGGCGACGATATCGCATTTTGTGACAATCTCGATCTGGTCGCGCAAAGCAGGCGCCGCTTTCAGGGTCTCACCAAAAAGTGCCTCGGCGGTGTAGCCGCCATAGATATCTGCTTGATCCATGGTGGTGATGCCTTGCGCCAAACAAGCCTCGACTTTGGCTTGCACATGGGACTGGCTGGTGTCGGTGTCATCGCCCAAGCGCCACATTCCGTAGATGATTTGGCTAAAGCTGAGATCGTCGGTGATTTGAATGCGGTCCATTATCGGCGCTCTCCTGTCCCAAGGGGGGTTGGGGGTGTTGTTGCGGGTACGCGGCCATAAGCGTTTGGCAGCGATACGGTTTTCAAGTTTGGCAAAACACGTTTGCCAAAGGACTTACACTCGTCAATGTGGGGGTATCCTGAAAAAATAAAGGCTCGGATGCCCATTTTTTTGTATTCTTCGATTTTTGTCATGACCTGATCGGTGCTGCCAACCAAAGCGGCGCCACAGCCTGAGCGCGCGCGTCCAACGCCCGTCCACAACCCTGGCTCAACGTAGCCGAATTTATCGGCCAGTTCGCGGGCTTTTGCCTGATGGGCGACCCCAAGCGAGATGCTGTCATGGGCACGGTCGCGGATAAGTTTGCCGTATTCGTCATCAAGTTTGCTTACGATGTAATCTGCGTATTCACGGGCCTCGGCCTCAGTGTCGCGGACAATCATGTGAACGCGCAGCCCGTAATCCAGAGTGCGCCCCTGTCGTTGCGCAACTGCGTGCACATCACGCATGCGCTGTGCAAGCTGCTCTTTGGGTTCGGGCCACATCAAATAGACGTCGCAATGCTTGCCGCACAACTCAAGGGCCGCAGGTGAGTAGCCGCCAAAATACAACAGCGGCCCGCCGTTGATTTGATAGGGGCGGGCGGGGTCTGTTGGCACATTCTCAAAATTATAAACGTCACCTTTGAAGGTGATTTCATCTTGGGTCCACGCTTGGCGCAAAATCTGCACAACTTCGTCACTGCGTTTGTAGCGGTATGCGCTGTCCGCCACTTCGCCAGGGAAGTCAGACGATATAACGTTCAGCGTCAGCCGGCCTTTGAGCATATGATCCAGCGTTGCCACAGTGCGCGCCAACATGATGGGTTGCATTTCGCCGCACCGGATTGCGGCCAGAAAATTCATACGCTTCGTCAAGGGCGCCATGCCCGCCACGAATGACAACGTATCTTGGCCGACCTGATAAGATGACGGTGCGAGTATGTTGCGAAAGCCTTGGGCCTCGGCCTCAAGGGCTATGTCGCGGCAATGTTCCCAGCTTGAGCGTAAATCACCGTCGGGGACGCCTAAAAACTGGTAGTCATCCGAGCACAGAGCAGAGAACCAGCTGACCTCAGCGGCATCCAGATCGGCGGATGTGACTGGTACAATTGAGGTCATTCGAATCCCTTCCCAAGCTTTGAGTTGACAAAATGCTAGCAGTGTCTTTGATGTGTATCAATGGTATATCAATTTTTGTGTGACGGTTCTTGTGATGCACCCTTTGGGACGCCTGAGAACGCACATGATTAAGGAGCGGGAGGGCCGTGTGGTGCAAAATGAAGCGTATATATCGCCAAGCATGATGCGTGCTGCGGATGATGCCGCGCTGCCCAAATACATTGCCTTAAGCGAGTTGCTGATCCGTGAAATTGCGGCGGGGCGGCTGGCCGATGGACATAAGTTACCGCCAGAACGTGACATGGCCGCAGAGCGCGGCGTGAGTGTTGGCACGTTGCGCAAAGCACTGATCATTCTGGAAGAGAAGGGGCTGTTGGAGCGTATCCAAGGCTCGGGTAACTATGTGCGCTCGCGCGGGGGCGTCGAAAGCATCTACGGGTTGTTGCGTCTTGAGTTGCTAACAGGCGGCGGCTTACCCACGGCAAGGCCGATCAGTGTTGACACGATGGACGCGCCCGCTGATGCGCCTTTTGATCACGGGCACCGTATCCGCCGCCTTAGGCTTTTGGATGGCACCGCCGTCGCGATCGAGGAAATTTGGGTCAACGCGCAGGCAATCACAGCCCTCGGGATTACTGATCTGCAAGATGCCCTGTATTTGATGTATGAACAGCGCTTCGGCGTGCGTATCGCGCGTGCTCAAGACAGTGTCGGGATGGACCGCGTCCCTTTGTGGCGGCACGTCGAATTCGGACCGCAAATTGGTGATGCTGTAAGCCATATCACACGGGTGGCGCGCGATCTTGAGGGGCGCGCCGTTGAATATTCACAAACGTGGTTTGATGCGAAAAAAGCCGCTTATATCAATCGTTTCTAACGGGAAGATACTATGACTAAAGTTCGTTACGGCATCATCGGATGCGGCATGATGGCCGGAGAGCACATCCGCAATATTGCGCTCATTGAAGGGGCGGTTGTGACCGCCACTTATGATCCAGTGCGCGAGTTGGCTGAGCAGGCGGCTGCCCTTGCAGGCGGGGCTGAGGTAGCTGAAAGTTTTGACGCGCTTTTGGCCCGCGATGATGTAGACGCGCTTGTTATCGTCAGCCCCAACCATTTGCACATTGGCCAGCTTGAGCAAATCGCGGCCTACAAGCATCGCCCAGTCTTGTGCGAAAAGCCGCTTTATACCGACCCTGCGCAGGCAACACAGGTGCAGGCATTTGCGGCCAATTACACAGCGCCGGTTTGGGTCGCGATGGAGTACCGCTATATGCCGCCAATTGCGACGCTGCTACAAGAAGCGGCATCGGTAACGGGTGGTGTGAAAATGCTGACCATTCGCGAGCACCGCTTTCCGTTTCTGCCCAAAGTGGGCGATTGGAACCGGTTTAATGCAAACACTGGCGGCACGCTGGTGGAAAAATGCTGTCATTTCTTTGATCTGATGCGCCTTGTCATGAAGGATGAGCCTGTGCGGATTATGGCCAGTGCAGGCCAGTCAGTGAACCACCTTGATGAAACCTACGATGGTCAAACGCCGGATATTTGGGACAACGGCTACGTGATTGTGGATTTCGCCAAAGGCGCGCGGGCGATGCTTGAATTGTGTATGTTTGCGGAAGGCTCCAAATACCAAGAGGCCGTAAGCGCCGTGGGGCCGAACGGTAAAATTGAGTGCCTTGTTCCGGGACCACGCCGTTTTTGGCCGGATCATTTGGGGCCGGCACCGATCCCGCAGGTGTTGGTCAGCCCGCGTAACCCCGCAGGTGAGACGGTTATCGACGTGCCTGTTGATCCGACTATTCTGGATGCGGGGGATCATAATGGCTCTACGTTCTATCAACATCGCAAGTTTTTCGACGTATGCCTTGGGCACGGAACAGTTGAAGTGACACTTGATGATGGGGCGCGCGCTGTTGCTATGGGGCTTGCTGCGCAGCAATCTGCGCGCGAGAGCCGTGCGATCTTGCTATAACGCTGCCGGCATATCTGTCGGCTGGGTAATAATCAGGATGCATTGCTCAAACGCACAGGGTAAACGCAGCGTATGACACGACCCGATCAAATGACTTTGCTGAAATCAGCCCGCCTGTCTGTGGCCCCGATGATGGACTGGACGGACCGCCATTGCCGTACGTTTCACCGCGTGCTGTCAGACCACGCGTTGCTCTATACTGAAATGGTAACGGCGCCGGCGTTGGTGCGGGGCGGGGCGCGGCATTTGCTTCGCTTTGATCAGTCCGAGCAGCCAGTGGCCTTGCAGCTTGGAGGGTCTGACCCAAAAGAGCTGACTGAGGCGGCCGCCATGGGCGCGGACGAGGGCTATGCTGAGATTAATTTGAATTGTGGTTGTCCCAGTGACCGTGTCCAGTCCGGCAGCTTTGGCGCCGTATTGATGGAGCGCCCGGATATTGTCGCTGAATGCTGTGCTGCAATGATCGATGCGCAGGACGTCGAGGTTACAGTCAAATGCCGCATCGGAGTAGACGACCAAGACCCCGCCGAAGTGCTGCCTGATTTTCTTGCGCGGGTAAGTGCAGCTGGTGTGGGGCGCTTTACTATCCACGCGCGCAAAGCTTGGCTTCAAGGGCTAAGCCCCAAGGAAAACCGCGATATTCCGCCGTTGGATTATGAGTTGGTTGTGCGGATGAAGGAAATGTTCCCCCATCTGCATCTTTCTATCAATGGCGGGGTGGGAAGCTTGGATGAAGCCGAAGCGCTGCTTGAACGCGGTTTGGACGGTGTCATGGTGGGGCGCGCTGCATATCATGATCCTGCCGCGATCTTGTCGCAGGCGGATCAGCGCATCTGGGCCAAGCGCGGACCGCGCCCGATGGATGACGTGATTGAGGCGATGGTCAACCATATCGAGGCGCACCTCGCCGACGGCGGTAAGCTGCACCAGGTCACGCGTCATATGCTGGGGCTGTTTTCTGGACAACCTGGTGCGCGTGCATGGCGGCGCTATCTGTCTGAGCATGCCCCAAAAACCGGAGCGGACGCGCACGTCCTGCGCGACGCTTATGGTCTTATCAAACAAGCGGCAGAAACTGCACAGAACGGCGAAAACAAAGCCTTAGAAGATATATCAAAAGACATATGAGAAGGGGCGCCTAAATGCCTGACGTAGCTGAATTAATACCGTTGGTGACGACCCTTTTGGCGTTTAGTGCTTTTGCGGGCGTGCTTGCTGGTCTTTTGGGGGTTGGTGGGGGCATCGTACTGGTCCCAGGGTATTTTTACCTGTTGTCGTCGCTTGGCTATGATGGCCCTCAGCTTATGCAGGTCTGTGTTGCGACGTCACTTGCGACGATTGTTGTGACATCTGTGCGCTCGGTCCAAAGTCACCATAAAAAGGGCTCTGTAAACTGGGAAATGCTGCGGGCTTGGACGCCCGGAATTGCGCTTGGCGCAGTTGTCGGCGTTTGGATTGCGTCAGAACTTAAATCAGTCACCTTGCAAGGCATTTTTGGCAGTTTAGGGCTTTTGGTGGGGCTCTACATGGCGTTTGGTCGGCCGCATTGGCGATTGGGTGATGTTTTGCCGCGCGGCGTTGTGGGGTACGTCACTTCGTTGGTCGTTGGGTTTTTGTCAGTGCTTATGGGCATTGGCGGCGGTGCGTTCTGCGTGCCTTACCAAACCTTGTTCAACGTCCCGATCCACCGCGCTGTGGCGACGGCGGCCGGTTTGGGTGCGCTGATCGCAGTGCCGTCTGCGATTGGGTTTATGTTCGTTGAGATTGAGCCAAGCTCTAAGCCGCCGCTCACTTTCGGGGCAATAAACGTGGTCGCCTTCGGCCTTACAATTTCGATGACATTGCTGACCGCGCCACTTGGGGCGAAGCTTGCCCATTGGATGGACCCCAAGCCATTAAAGCGTGCGTTTGCGTTTTTCTTAATTTGCGTTGCGGGCAATATGTTGCGCGGCGTGTTTTTGGCATAACTTGTAGGTTATGGGGCTGCTTGGATCATCTGGCTTTGTGATTTACCCGCACGATCCGCGGGTGGCTGAATGGTCTGACAAAGCAGCAGAGGTCATGCGCCCGATCGCACGTGATCCCGCGGTGCAAGCGGCTAATTTGCGGCACGGCAAGACGTGGTTTGTGGGTGTGGACGCGCTTCCAAATATGCCAGACGGTGCCATTGGTGATGTGCCGTTGATGGGGGCGTGGCGCGATGCTGTTCCAACGCTGGCTTTGCACCGCGCTCAGGTCTCGATCATTTACCCCGGCTACCCCAAACAAGACGTGGGCGAGAGTGACGCCAACCACCGCTACCGTTTGAACCGATCAGCCGCCCATGTGGATGGCTTGCTGCCTGTTGGTCCGCAAAAACGACGCTTTGCAATGGAGTATCACGCCTATATTTTGGCGATCCCGCTGGGTAAAGTTGCTGCTGCGCCAACGGTCGTGTGGCAGGGAAGTCAGACCATCATGCAGCGTGCCCTCCGTGAAGCGATCGGTGATGCGGACCCCTCACAGGTCGATATCACTGACGCCTATCAAGCGGCTCGGCGTGAGGTATTTGACTGCTGCCCAAAGGTTCCGCTCAATATCACAAAAGGGCAGGCGGCTTTGTTGCATCCGTTTTTGCTGCACGGCACGGATCCTTGGAATCCAGAGGTCGGTGATCCAGGCGGACTCGGTCGCATGACAGCATTTTTTCGTCCAGATTTGGGCGATGGGCGTGCTTGGCTGGATATTGAGCTATAAAGTGCGTTGCTTGTTTCGCACCGGCAGCGAAAGCCTGCGGCGCGGATATTTATCAACAAAAGAATAAGGGATTAGCGCTTTAACCGTGCGGCCCGTCCGCCGCGGCGTTGCTTTAGCAGGGATGCGCGGTTTGGCAGGTCATCCATTACGTTCTTTCGCGCGTCGGCAGACAGGGATGACCATACACCGATCTCGTCAATTGATCGCAAGCAGCCTGTGCACAGCCGCGTTTCAGGGTGGATAACGCAAATATTTACGCAAGGGCTTTCGATCTCGGCGCGTTGCCAAACGGGGGCATCTGTCGGCATGTTTTTATCCCTTTAAATGGCGCAGACGATCCAGCGCGCCTTGCAAGATATATCCGGCGGCAACGTGGTCAATGACTTCTGCGCGTCGTTTGCGTGATGTGTCCGCCTCAATCAGCGCGCGTTCTGCCGCGACGGTCGACAGGCGTTCGTCCCAAAAAGTGATGGGGACTTTGGCAAAGGCCTCAAGCCGTTCAAGGTTGCGGGCGAACGCGCGTGTAGATTGCGCGCGGGGGCCTTCTGTTCCGTCCATGTTGCGTGGCAGGCCTAGCACAATGCCCCCAACTTCGCGGTGGGCGCAGATTTTTGCCAAGGAGGCAGCGTCCACGCCGAACTTCTTGCGCTTGATGGTTTCCAATGGGGTGGCCACTGACATTAATGTATCACTCACGGCGACGCCCAAGGTAACTGTGCCCAGGTCAAGACCCGCAAGGGCCGTGAAATTCGGCAGCATTTCTGCAAACTCTGCGATGTCTTCAAAAATCATTGGGGTATCCCTGACGCGACTGCGGCGCGTTTGATAATGGCAAGGGCTTCAGGCGCGTCCGCAAAGCTTTCTTTGGCGTTTTGCCAAATTGCCGTGGCGGCGTCGATCTCGCCCAAAACGCTGTATGCATTGATCAGGCGTGCCCAATCGGCGGGGGTACCGCCTTCGGTTGCAAGGCGTGTGTTGAGCGTGCTGACCATGCCACGAATCATTGTTGTGCGGTCCTCAGCCGACATATCGCGCGCAGCGGCGATGGCTTCGGCAGAGGGGCCAGCGGCATCAGGTGGAAGCTGATAGCGGATGCCCGCACGGTCCGCTAGGTCCTCGATCTCGGCGCGGATGGGAACAACCCAAGGGTCCACGGGGCTGCTGGCATCCAAGAGTTGACGCCAAAGCTGGAACGCCCGATCTGGCCTACCTGTTTGGGCAAACATGCGCCCGATGTAAAAGCGTGACTGCGGTTGGTTGGCGTCTTTTTGCAGCGCTTGGGCAAAGGCGTTCTCGGCCTCGGGGGAGACATAACCGCCTGCCGCCAGAACCATAAACTCACCCGCCAATGCCCAGTCTTCGGCTGTGGCGTCATTACCTTGGGTCCGGATTACATTTTGTTGGGCCATGTACGCGGCGGTGTAATTGCCAAGCCGCGCTTCTGCGTTTGCCAACAGACTTTGGCCACGTGCGTCATCTGGCCGTTCCGCGACTGTGGTGCGCAAAGTCTCAACCAACTCAAGATAGCCTTCGGGCAATTGTTCAGCTGTGGGCTTTCTGAGTGTTTGGCTTGCCTGGCTCTGGGCCATTTCTTGGCTGGGACGCTCGGCGCGCAGCTGTTCGGCGATGCGTAGGCGTTCCGCGTGGGGCAGGTCCCCGTAGCCGGGCGCGCCGATCGTTGCATAAAGCCCCAACGCACCTGCAATCACTGCAGCACCGCCCAAAACTGCGGCAGCCTTGGTAACCGGTGCTGGTGCGTCGGGGGCTGTCCCGTTTTGGGCCTGCGCAGATGCGTCGGCGGCCAAAAGACGGCGCGAGATTTCAAGGCGAACGGCGTCTGCTTGGTCTTCAGTGACAATGCCGCGTGCCAAGTCGCGATCAACTTCGGCGAGCTGTGCTTTGTAAACATCGACATCATAGCTTTTGGAATCTGCATCAGCATCGGCCGTGCGCCAAAACGCTGCGACAATCCAAATCATCGCACTCAGCGCAAGAATGCCGGAAATTGTCCAAAATATTAGCCAAATCATGGTTTTTCTGCCTTTTTCATGCTGCACTATCTAGCGGCTGCGGAACCAAACAAAAAGAGGCCTTGATCATCTGTGCGCAGTTGTCGCAAAACCGCAGGGAAGCGACGCCGCGCGGCTTTCAGCGCATGTTGACCCGTGGCATCACTACCTCACGATCGATCCTTTCTGCGCCACTTATGTATGAGGCTGCCCGATGAAGAAATATTCTGCCTTCGCAATCGCGAAAGAGGCTTTGACTTATCACAAAGGGTGGGGCCGTGCGTGGGCAAAACGTGCGCCCAAAAGTCATTATGATGTGATCATCGTTGGCGCTGGTGGTCATGGATTGGCCACTGCGTATTACTTGGGACGCAACTTTGGCATCACGAACGTAGCGATTATCGAGAAAGGTTGGCTGGGTGGCGGTAATACGGGCCGCAACACGACGATTATCCGGTCAAACTATCTGCAAGACCCGTCCGCTGCGATTTATGAAAAAGCCCGCAGTTTGTACGAGACCCTGTCGCAGGATCTGAACTACAACATTATGTTCAGCCCGCGCGGTGTGATCATGCTGGCGCAGACCCATCACGAGGTGCGCGGCTATAAACGCACGGCCCACGCAAATGCTTTGCAAGGCGTTACGACAGAATGGATTGAGCCTAAGCGCGTCAAAGAACTGGTGCCGATCATTAACTTGGATGGCCCCCGATACCCTGTTCTGGGTGGCCTGTGGCAAGCGCGTGGCGGTACGGCCCGTCACGATGCGGTTGCGTGGGGCTATGCCCGCGCGTGCTCCGACATGGGTATGGACATTATTCAGCAAACCGAAGTGACAGCGGTGAAACGTTCGGGCGGGAAAGTGACTGGCGTCACTACGACCCAAGGCGATATCAGCTGCAACAAGCTAGGTGTTGTCGTTGCAGGACATTCCGGTGTGCTTGCGGATATGGCGGGCTTCCGTCTGCCTATCGAGTCAGTGCCGCTGCAGGCGTTGGTGTCAGAGCCGATTAAGCCGTGCATGGACGTGGTTGTGATGGCCAATACTGTCCACGGTTACATGAGCCAATCTGACAAAGGCGAGATGGTCATCGGTGGTGGTACAGACAGCCATAACGCCTATACACAACGTGGTTCTTTCCATCATGTTGAAGAAACTGTGCGCGCGCTTTGTGAGACATTCCCAATGATCTCGCGGCTAAAGATGCTGCGCCAATGGGGCGGGATCGTTGATGTAACGGGTGACCGCTCGCCGATTTTGTCCAAGACCCCAGTTGAAGGTATGTTCATCAACTGCGGTTGGGGGACAGGCGGGTTCAAGGCAATTCCGGGATCTGGCTGGGGTATGGCAGAGCTGATCGCCAAAGGACATTCACCTTTGACTGATCAGTTCGGCTTGGACCGTTTCCGCGAAGGCCGCTTCATCGACGAAAGTGTTGCCGCAGGGGTGGCGCACTGATGCGGATGATATCAGGTCTTTCCGTCGTCGCGTTCGGCCTTTGCAGCAGCGCTGCCAAAAGCAATCAAGTCGCTCACGTCAACTTCGCGTCCGCCTCTGGCGGCTTTGCGGCGCTTGATAGCGGCCTGTTCGCGCAAAAACATGATAACGGCAAAAGCAACAACTGCTGCGCCGATACACAGCAAAATAGTGTTCTGATCCAAGAGTTTACTCCTTTCGTGGTGCGTGTACTGAACGCCCTTGTTTCAAGCCTAACAGTAAACCCCATCGATTTCGCCCTAAATAACGGAGCTGCCCGATGCTGATCCTTACATGCCCATATTGCGGCGTCGCTGCAGATGAAACAGAGCTGTCTGCTGGCGGCGAAGCACACGTTAAACGTGAGACAGTTGGCGCGGATGACGCGGCGTTTGAACAGTATTTGTTCCAGCGCGAAAACCCCAAAGGCATCCATTTTGAGCGCTGGCGTCACGCAGCCGGTTGCGGCAAGTGGTTCCACGCGGCGCGCTGCACAAATACGCTTGAAGTGTTTGGCACTTACAGCGCGCAAACGCTTGAGCCTCCGAAAAACATTACTGACGCGATTAGCGCCGCCCGGCCGGGTTGGACATGGAGAAACTTTTCATGAGCACACGTTTGGCAAATGGCGGCCGTCTGATTGACCGAAGCGCCAAAGTAGATTTCACATTTAACGGCAAACGCCTGAGCGGTTTTGCAGGTGACACTTTGGCTTCTGCCCTTTTGGGGGAAGATCAGATGTTGATGGGCCGGTCGTTTAAATATCACCGTCCACGTGGTGTAGTTGCCTCAGGTGCGGAAGAGCCGAACGCGTTGATGAATTTGGGCGAAGGCAATACGTTCGAACCCAACGCGCGCGCCACAACTACACCGCTGTTCGGGGGCTTGAAAGCCGCTAGCCAAAACCACTGGCCCAGCCTTGAATTTGATGTCGGTGCCATCAACAAGCATCTGTCACGTTTTTTGCCTGCGGGTTTTTATTACAAGATGTTCATTCACCCGCGGCCTTTGTGGAAGCATGTCTATGAGCCGTTTATTCGTCGTTCTGCGGGCCTTGGCCGCGCACCTGACGCTGAAGCGCGTGATCCCGATACCTATGAGCATTTCTATCATCACACGGATGTTTTGATCATTGGGGGCGGCACGGCGGGTTTGAGTGCTGCTCTTACCGCAGGGCGTGCCGGTCTTGATGTGACCTTGATGGAACAAAATGGCGAGTGGGGCGGCCGCGCACCTGTTGATGCAACCTGTGGTGGGCCTTCTGAAATTGACGGTGTTTCCGTTGATGAATGGATCAATAACGCCGTTCAAGCCCTTGAAAAGATGAAGAATGTCACTCTGCGGACCCGTACAATGGGCGCGGGGGTGTATGACCACGGTTATGTGCTTTGCTATGAGCGTCTGCGCGATCACGCGCCGGAACTGGATGGTCCGCGCCACCGTTTGTGGAAAGTCCGCGCGCAGCAGATCATCACAGCAACGGGTGCGATTGAACGGCCTTTGTCTTTTGCCGGTAACGATATTCCGGGCGTTATGTTGGCGTCCGCGGTGCGTGACTATGCTGTGAACTACGGCGTTAGCGCAGGCGATCGCACGGTTGTTGTGACCAACAATGACGATGCGTACCGTACGGCTATTGCCATGGTTCAGGCGGGCTTGTCCGTGCCTGCCATTGTTGATGCGCGCACGATGGCCGATCAGGGGCTCGTGTCCGAGGCCCGCGCTTTGGGCATTGAAGTAAAGCAGGGCATGGGCATCGCCAAAGTCAAAGGCACCAAACGTGTGACCGGTGTCGCGCTTTGTTTGCAAGCAGGCGAAGGTGCCGTTCTTGAGGAAATTAAATGTGACGTGGTTGCAATGTCAGGCGGCTGGAGCCCCGTTGTGCATATGTGGTCACATTGCGGTGGGAAGCTGACGTGGGATGAGGAAGGGCAGTTTTTCCGCCCTGATCCAGATCGCGCGCCAACAAGCCACGACGGCAAAGCGTTTGTAAGCGTTGCTGGTGCTGCGAACGGACATATGATGCTGGGCACAGGCCTTGCTGACGGTGCAAGCTGTGCAGCCAAAGTCGTCGCTGCGTGCGGCAAAAAGGTGAAGGCCAAAGATCCTGTTCCGTCTGCAACTGACGTGACTGAGGCGCCGATGGCACCGGTATGGATTATGCCCCAAGGCGCGAATATCTCGCTGCGTGCGAAGATGTGGCTGGACTATCAGAACGACGTGAAAGTGAGCGATGTTCAGCTGGCTGCCCAAGAGGGCTATGAGAGTGTTGAGCACACCAAGCGCTACACTACGCTTGGCATGGCTACAGATCAGGGTAAGCTCAGCAATATCAACGGTCTGGCGGTTCTTTCGGGTGCGCTTAATGCGCCAATTCCGGCTGTCGGCACCACCACATTCCGTCCGCCTTACACGCCAATTTCTATGGGATCGATCGCGGGTGAGGCGAAGGGTGATATTTTCCAACCCATGCGCCGAAGCCCGCTGCACGATTGGCATGACGACAACGGCGTGTACTGGGAGCCGGTGGGTCATTGGCGCCGTCCATATTGCTACACGCGGGACGGCGAGAGCCACGTAGATGCAGTTAACCGCGAAGTGAAAAACACGCGTGAAAACCTTGGTCTGCTGGATGCCTCAACTTTGGGTAAGATCATTGTCAAAGGTCCAGATGCAGGTCGTTTCCTTGACATGCTCTACACGAACATGATGTCGAACCTGAAAGTCGGCCGCTGCCGCTATGGTTTGATGTGCTCAGAGAACGGCTTTTTGATGGATGACGGTGTTGTTGCCCGCATCGATGAGGACACGTGGCTGTGCCACACCACATCCGGTGGGGCGGATCACATTCATCAACACATGGAAGAGTGGCTTCAAACCGAATGGTGGGACTGGAAAGTCTACGTTGCCAACGTCACTGAGCAATATGGTCAGATCGCTGTTGTTGGCCCGAACGCGCGCAAAGTTCTCGAAACCCTTGGCGGGATGGACGTGCGCCAAGACGCGCTGTCATTTATGGGATGGGCTGATGGTACGCTTGCGGGTATTGATGTGCGCATTTTCCGCATCAGTTTCTCGGGTGAGTTGTCCTACGAGATTGCCGTGAAAGCAGGCCAAGCCCGCGCCCTTTGGGACGCAATCTATAAAGCGGGCCAAGACTTTGGCGTGATGCCCTACGGTACTGAAACCCTTCACGTTCTTCGTGCCGAAAAAGGCTTCATCATGATCGGTGACGAGACTGATGGCACGGTCATACCGCAGGATCTGAACCTGCAATGGGCGCTATCGAAGAAAAAAGAAGACTACCTTGGCAAGCGCGCACATGAGCGTAGCTTTATGGCTGATCCTGCCCGCTGGAAACTGGTTGGTTTGCTGACCACGGATCGCAGCGTGATCCCTGATGGGGCATATGCGGTTGCAGACGGGGTCAATGATAACGGTCAGCGCAACACTCAAGGACGCATCACATCAAGCTACTACTCCGCCACAATGGAGCGGGGCATTGCCATGGCGCTGGTTAAGGACGGTCCAGACCGTATGGGCGAAGTGTTGACCTTCCCCAAGACGGACGGAACCGAAGTGCGCGCGGAAATCGTTGATCCTGTATTTTACGATAAAGAGGGGGCTAAGCAAAATGTCTAAGGCGATCTCGGCCCTGAACGGGCAGCGTTTTGAAGGGGCGGTCACGGTCAAAGACCTTGGCCCGCGCGGCATGATTACACTACGCGGCGATCTTTCATCTGCCGCTGTGAGAAAAGCTGCAACAGGTGTCAGTGGCGCAGAAATGCCCCAAGCCGGCATGTGCACGATCGCAAAAGATCAAGGCATTGCTTGGATGTCGCCTGATGAATTGCTGGTGGTTCTGCAATATGCGGATGTGGATGGTGCGATCGCGAAGATGGGCAAAACGCTGAAAGATACGCACCACTTATTGGCGGACGTTAGTGACGCGCGCAGCATTATTCGCGTACAAGGCACGGGCGTGAGAGACGTTATTGCGAAATTGAGCCCCGCTGATATGCGCACAAGCAGTTTTGCTGTTGGTACTATGCGCCGGACGCGGATGGCCCAAGTTGCTGCTGCTTTTTGGATGCGGGATGCGCGCACAATCGACGTAATCTGCTTCCGCTCTGTGTCCGAGTATGTCTTTGGTATCTTGAGCGCTGCCGCAGCCGAAGGTGCAGAGGTTTATCCAAAGTAACCAGCGCACGAAAATAACCGGCTCGCATTTGAACGCGCCCCTTGACGTGGGGGCGGTGTCGCCTCATTTCATGCGGTAGCGATCCGTAATATCAATTGACGAGAGAGGAGCCTCACAGATGGCTTTTGAACTTCCTGATCTTCCCTATGCACATGATGCGCTTGCTGCGCACGGTATGTCCGCTGAGACACTTGAGTACCACCACGACCTGCACCACAAGGCTTACGTGGACAACGGTAACAAATTGATTGCTGGCACCGAGTGGGACGGCAAATCCATGGAAGAGATCATCGTCGGCACATATGACGCGACGTCCGTTGCCCAAAACGGTATCTTCAACAACATCAGCCAGCTTTGGAACCACAACCAGTTTTGGGAAATGATGGGCCCGAACGCGTCTGCAATGCCGTCTGAGCTTGAAAAGGCGCTCGTGGAGAGCTTTGGTTCAGTCGACGAATTCAAATCCCAATTCAGCGCTGCTGGCGCAGGCCAATTTGGTTCTGGTTGGGCATGGTTGGTGAAAGACACCGACGGTGCGTTGAAAGTGACAAAGACAGAAAACGGTGTGAACCCGCTTTGCTTTGGTCAAACTGCGCTGCTTGGTTGTGATGTATGGGAGCACAGCTACTACATTGATTTCCGCAACAAGCGCCCCGCGTATCTGACCAACTTCCTTGATAACTTGGTCAACTGGGAGAACGTCGCTTCACGCATGTGATAGCGCGCACGCTTCTCGAATAATTGAGCCGCCGCCTGAGGATATCAGCGGCGGCTTTTTTCATTTGACCCGCCGCTTGAATGGGCGCACTGCTGCGTTATGACTGAAAGTTTCAAAGGTGTTGCGGCCATGATTGCCGCCTGTGTCGTGTGGGGGCTGTCGCCGCTTTTCTACGCACAGTTCAGCGATATCCCGACCATTGATATTTTGGCGCACCGGACTCTTTGGTCGCTTTTGTTGTTTGCGGGTGTTTTGATGTTTCAGCGCCGCTTGTCACAAATCCCCAAGGCTCTTTCGACCACGAAGAACATTGCGATCATTACGACCGCATCGGTGATGATTGCAATTAATTGGGGCCTGTTCATTTGGGCGACAAAAGTGGGCCGTGTCACTGAAACATCGCTTGGATATTACATCTTCCCGCTTGTGGCGGTTGTTCTGGGCATGTTGGCTTTTGGTGAAAAGTTGAGCCGCGCCCAAGCCCTTGCGGTTGGCCTTGCAGTGGTCGCAGTAAGCGTGCTGGCCATTGGGACACAAACCCCACCGTGGATTGCTTTGGCTTTGGCTGTGACCTTCGGGATTTACGGATTAATCAAAAAGCGGCTTGAGGCAGGTCCTGTCGTTTCCGTGGCGTGCGAAGTGCTGTTATTTGCGCCGCTCGCTGCTGTTTGGTTGATCTGGTTTGGTGATCTGACGGTTTTTGGCAATCTGGCGGAGCTTCTCTTTTTGGCGCTTTGCGGGCCTATGACGGCCATTCCACTGATGTTTTTCTCATATGCGACCAAGCGTGTTCGTCTTGGAACCGTTGGCTTGGTCCAGTATTTGAATCCCACATTGCAGTTCGTCTGCGCGGTTTTGATTTTCAAAGAACCGTTTGGTGTCTGGCACGGGGTTGCGTTCGCCCTTATTTGGACTGCTCTTGCGCTGTACTCGGCCGCATCGTTGCCCAAAAGTCGCGCTCACCGCGCGGCGTAGTTGGGTTTTGACCCAATATGTAGGGTAGGCTAAGAAGATGTGGCACACACTGCGTTGGGTGCTACAGGACAACGAAGAGGGCTGTCATGGCTGGAACTGCATTAAACACTTTAGAGAAAGTTGCGATTGCTGGTGTGAGCATTGTGACTGTTGGGGTGCTATACGCGTTCTATCCTGGTGGTCTGAACGAACCGCTTAGCAAGATTGCAGCGCAGCCACAGACTGCTGTGGAGCAGCCGGAAACAGCTGTGAGCGCTGAAATCGCAGATGCACCAGCTGAGATGGTTGTGACACCCGCACCAGCTATTGAAGCGCCGGAAATTGTCGTGATTGAGCCTGCCTCACCGGAAGTTGCCCCTGCAGCCACGCCGCTGCGGGTTGGGTTCAGAGTTGATCCCGAAGGTATGGCGTTAATCGCAGGCACGGGGCAGGCGGGGAGTACGTTGGCCGTTATGCTGGACGGTGCGGAAGTCACGCGCGGTTCAATCGACGCTTTTGGCAACTTTGCGATTTTTGCGGATATTCCACCGTCTGAGGATGACCGCGTTCTGAGTGTGATGAGCGACCCCGATGGTGCGCAGACCGAAGACCCAAACCGGTTCATCATTGCAGGCGTAGTTGTCGCGCCCCAAAGTGATGGCGAGAGTACAGATGAGCAAGTCAGCGAGGCCCCAGTGGTGATCGCCGCACAAGAAGACACAGTGAAAGTTATTCAAGGCCCAAGCACACAGAACGCACCTGCGCCCTCAACAGTGCTTGTAGATAGTATTGGCTATGACAGCACTGGCGAAGTGCAACTTGCGGGTCGTGCGCCCAACGATGGAAATGTGCGGATTTACATAGACGGTGCTATTGTAAGCGACGCGCCTGTTGCGGATGGTGCATGGGGTAGTGATCTGCCCAATGTGGATCCGGGAACTTACACTTTGCGCATCGACGAGGTCAGCGCAGGTGGAGACGTCACAAGCCGCGTAGAGCTACCATTTAAGCGTGAAACACCAGAAGTTTTGGCCGAAGTAGCGCAAAATCAAGCGAGCTTTACAAGTAAGACAGTACAGCCCGGTGCCACCCTTTGGGCCATCGCCGAAGAGCGGTATGGCAATGGTGTTTTCTACCTGAAGGTGTTTGAGGCCAATCGTGCTGCAATTGACGATCCGGACCTCATCTATCCTGGGCAGGTATTCACAATCCCCCAGTAGCTTAGAGGCTGCTTAGATTTTGATCTAGGGTCTCCGGCGGGGATATTTGCAAACAAAAGAAGTAGGCTTAGCCAAGCTTAATCAGCGCGTGGCGTTTTTTGCCCGCACTTAGTTTAATGGTGTTTGAAAGCGCTGCTGCATCGATCATCATGCCTGCATCTTCAAGCGGTGCATCGTCAATCTTTGCGCCGCCTTCTGAGATAAGGCGTTTTGCGTCTTTGCCAGATTTTGCAAGTCCAGATTTTACGATCAGTTGGACGATACTGATGCCTTCTGCCACGTCCGATGTACTGATTGTAAGGGTGGGAAGATCATCCCCGACGCCACCCTTTTCAAAGACCTCACGCGCAGTTGCCTCTGCCGCCGCGGCAGCTTCTGCACCGTGAAGAAGGGTTGTGACTTCATTGGCAAGAATTACTTTTGCCTCGTTGATTTCCGACCCTTGCAAAGCGCCAAGGCGCTCGCATTCAGCTACGGGCAGTTCGGTATAGAGCTTGAGGAACCGTCCAGTATCGGCGTCTGTTGTGTTGCGCCAGAACTGCCAGAAAAGGTAGGGGCTGAGCATATCTGCGTTTAGCCACACGGCACCATCTTGGCTTTTGCCCATCTTTTTGCCGTCCGAAGTGGTCAGCAGTGGCGAGGTCAGGCCGTAAACTTCATTGTCGATCACGCGGCGTGTTAAATCGATTCCGTTGACAATATTGCCCCATTGATCTGAGCCACCCATTTGAAGCGTACAGCCATAGCGGCGGTTCAGTTCCATGAAGTCATAGGCCTGCAAGATCATGTAATTGAATTCGAGGAACGACAGGCTTTGCTCGCGGTCAAGACGGGATTTGACTGACTCAAAGGACAACATCCGGTTCACTGAAAAGTGGCGGCCGATGTCACGCAAAAATTCCAAGTAGTTTAGGGTATCAAGCCATTCCGCGTTGTTCAGCATCAGCGCGTCTGTGTCGCCATCACCGTAATCAAGATATTGGGCGAATACTTTTTGCATGCCCGCAATATTTGCATCGATCTGTTCAGGTCCCAAAAGTGGACGTTCGTCTGAACGGAATGACGGATCTCCCACTTTGGTCGTGCCGCCACCCATAAGGGTGATCGGTTTGTGACCCGTTTTTTGCAGCCAGCGCAGCATCATCACATTGAGCAAATGCCCCACGTGAAGCGACGAAGCAGTCGCATCATAGCCGATATAGGCTGGAACAATCCCGTTGCTCAGCGCCTCGTCCAGCCCTTGATAATCGGTGCAATCGGCCAGATAGCCGCGCTCCATCATAATGGCGATGAACTCCGATTTTGGGTGGTATGTCATGGCGCTTCCTTCACGTATTTTCAAACCGTATAAGGGGGGAACGCCACGGCGGTAAAGGGGCTGAGGGGCACACAGTTTGAAAACAGGTATGATAAGATCGGTTGGTGCAATGTCGGGCACGTCTTTGGACGGTGTGGACACGGCCATGGTGCTCACGGATGGGGTGCGAATAGCCGGCTTTGGCGAGAGCGGCTTTCGGGCCTATACCGCAGCGGAGCAAGATGTGTTGCGTTCTAGATTGGGGTGCTGGCCAGAGGATGATCTGGCGGATGTGGCTGAACTGGTCGAAACTGTTCATGCCCAAGCGTTAAGCGATTATGGCGATGCGGAGTTATTCGGGTTTCATGGTCAGACCCTAAGTCACGATCCTGCTAACCGCCGGACATTTCAAATTGGCGATGGGCAGGTGTTGGCAGATGTGTTGAACGCGCCGGTCGTCTGGGACTTCCGCTCGGCAGATGTAGAATTAGGCGGGCAGGGCGCGCCGCTCGCCCCTTTTTATCATTTTGCACTGGCCAAACACATCGGCGCGCAGGGGCCAGTGGCATTCCTGAACCTTGGCGGTGTGGGAAATGTCACATGGGTTGATCCGCTACGCGCAAAGCCTGAGGACAGCGGTGCACTTTTGGCATTTGATACCGGTCCGGCGAATGCGCCGATAAACGACGTCATGCAGCGCCACTTTGGTAAGACATTTGATGAAAACGGTGAAACAGCACGTTCGGGTACAGTTGATGATGAACTGGTGCATGCGTTTATGACCCACCCTTATTTCAGCCAACTGCCGCCGAAGTCACTTGATCGCGACAGCTTTCGCGGCGAACTTTCAGACATTGAACAGCTTCGCCCACAAGATGCTGTTGCGACGCTGACGGTGTGCGCTGCGGCGGCGGTCACGCGTGGAGTTCAGTTTTTCCCTGAACCGGTGAGCCATGTGTACGTGTGCGGTGGCGGGCGGAGAAACACCTATGTGATGGAACTGCTGGCGCAATCCCTTGATGCAGAAGTGGTGGACGTGGATCACATCGGCATTGACGGCGATATGCTAGAGGCGCAGGCATTTGCCTATCTGGCGGTACGTGTCGCGCGCGGAATGCCCACGTCATGTACAGGCACCACAGGTGTGGCCGCCGCTGTCGGCGGGGGGATTGTCAGTAGGCCGTCATCCGCAGCCACTTAGCGTGGAATATCAAATTCCGGCGTGGCAAGGGTGAAGCCGTCAAAGGTGAAGCCCGGCATGACAGTGCAGCTGACTAATGTGTAATCGCCTGTGGTGCGTGCGGCTTGCCAAGCATCTTTGGGCACTGTGAAATGCCCGTGCTGCCCTGCCAGAACATCACCGCCCAGAATGTGATCTTTAGCTGGCCCTTCGTCTGCCTCTGCAATGCTCAGCACAAGTGGCGCACCCGCGTGATAGAACCAAATCTCGGTCGCGTCGACTTTATGCCAGTGGCTGCGTTGGCCTTCTTTGAGCAGAAAGTAGATGCATGTGCCCTCAGGTCGATCACCAGACGCAGCCGTGTTTTCAGCGGCCCAAGTCTGGCGGTAATATCCGCCCTCGGGATGTGGCTGAAGCTTTAGGTGGTCGATAATTTGATCGGCTGTCATGGCTGTCTCCTGTCATGAAAAAGGCGCCCCTAGATCAAGGGCGCCCTAACTTCTTTTGTTCTTAAATATCCAAACCAGAACGGTTTCTCAGGTCCTTCAAGATTTCAGGATTGAGCGGCCAGCAAATTCGGCGGCCTCACCAAGCTGTTCCTCGATGCGGATCAGTTGGTTGTATTTGGCCAACCGGTCAGACCGTGCAAGGCTACCGGTTTTGATCTGACCACAGTTGGTGGCAACTGCCAAATCGGCAATCGTTGCATCTTCGGTCTCGCCCGAACGGTGCGACATCACGTTAGTCATGCCCGCACGGTGCGCCATGTCGACTGCTTTGAGGGTCTCTGTCAGCGTGCCGATCTGGTTCACTTTCACAAGCATCGAGTTGGCAGCCTTACGCTCAATCCCCATTTCAAGGCGCGCAGGATTTGTCACGAAAAGATCATCCCCAACAAGTTGGCATCGACCGCCAAGAAGTTCGTTGAGCGCAATCCAGCCTTCCCAATCATCCTCTGACATACCATCTTCGATCGAGAAAATCGGGTAGTCATCAACCAATGACGCAAGATAAGCGGCATTCTCTGCGGACGTCAGTGTTTTGCCTTCGCCAGCCAACACGTATTTGCCGTCTTTGTAGTACTCAGTTGCCGCACAATCGAGCGCCAGCATGATGTCATCGCCTGCTTTGTAGCCAGCTTTTTCGATAGATTTCAGAATGAAATCAAGCGCATCACGGGTAGAGCTGATGTTGGGGGCAAAGCCGCCTTCATCGCCGATACCAGTTGAAAGGCCCGCGGCAGACAACTCACCCTTCAGTGTGTGAAATACTTCTGAGCCCATGCGCACAGCGTCGCGAATGTTTGTGGCAGACACGGGCATGATCATGAATTCTTGAATGTCGATCGGGTTGTCTGCGTGCTCACCACCGTTGATGATGTTCATCATTGGGACAGGTAAAACGCGCGCTGATGTCCCGCCCACATAGCGATACAGCGGCTGGCCCGTGTAGTCTGCGGCGGCTTTGGCAACTGCCAATGACACACCCAAGATGGCGTTGGCACCAAGGCGTGATTTGTTGGGTGTTCCGTCAAGTTCGATCATCGCTGCGTCGATTTCAACTTGCTCTGTCGCATCAAACCCAAGCAGTTCTTCGGCGATCTCGCCGTTTACGGCCGCAACTGCCTGCAATACGCCTTTTCCCTTGAAGCGAGCTTTATCACCGTCACGCTTTTCAACTGCTTCATGGACACCCGTTGATGCACCAGAAGGCACTGCAGCGCGGCCCATCGTGCCATCTTCCAAGATCACGTCCACTTCCACTGTCGGGTTGCCGCGGCTGTCGATGATTTCGCGGGCGTGGATGTCGATAATTGCACTCATAATAAGGCGCCTTTCAGTATGTCTGGGTTTAGCGTGCCTATACCAAGCACCACTATGGTTTGGAAGTCCGTTTCAAACGCGCTTCACGTAGAAGAGTGTAAATGCCGGATGTAACAATAATTGCGGCACCAATAAGGGTCAGAAGGTCAGGGCGCTCACCAAAGAACGTTGTAGCGATCACCAATGCAAAGATTAGCCGTGTATACCGAAATGGCGTGACATAGCCCACATCGCCCACACGCATGGCGGCGACGATCATATAATAGGCGGCAACGCCAATCACGGTCGAGCCAAGCAAGACTGCCCACTGGACAGCGTCAGGCTGGATCATTCCATCGCTGAAGATCAACATAAGCGCACCTGCAGGGATGAGCATAAAAAACGCATAGGTGCTAAGTTGGAGTGACGTGATTGATTTTGGCACGCGGCGGGTAGCGATATCGCGGGTGGCAAGGCCGATGACGCCCTGCACGGCAAAGAGTGATTTAGCATCAAAGCTTTCTGCGCCAGGGCGAATGATCAAAAGCACACCGCAAAAGCCCACAAAAATAGCCGCCCACCGACGCCAGCCCACTTGTTCTTGCAAAAAGAGCGCGGCCCCAAGCGTGACCACAAGCGGGGTGGCCTGCAGAATGGCAGATGCGGTCGATAGCGGCGTGAGGATGATCGCGGTGACAAAGCCAACCGTGCCGATCAACTCGCCGACATTGCGGATGATAACGGCCGGATGCAGCAGCGCTTGGGTCCAAAGGCGCTGACCTTGTGCCCAAGTCATCACAGCAAACATTGCGCCGCCCAAAAAGCCGAAGATAACAAGCAGTTGCCCCACAGGCAGGGTCCCAGCCAGCGTTTTGATCAGTGCGTCCTCAAGGGCGAAACCAAACATCGCGCCCACCATCAAAAGGGCGCCGCGCAGGTTATCGTTCAGGCGGACGGGTGCGCCGCTGGCCTTGGGGCTGGAAAAGGACATGCTCGCATCCGTTTTGTTGTGGTGTGGTTGAGGCGTGGCGTTGTGCGCGGGCCTCAGGATTGAAAGCCTAGCCCTTTTTGGGAACCCCGTATAGCTCCAAGCGGTGGCCGCGCAGCTCGTATCCAAGTTTTGCCGCGATCTTTTCCTGCAAAGCTTCAATATCGGGGTCCATGAACTCGATCACTTCGCCAGAATTCATATCGATGAGATGGTCGTGGTGACTACGGTCCGCGGTTTCATATCGGGCGCGGCCATCGCCAAAGTCGTGTTTGTCGAGAATCCCCGCTTCCTCAAAAAGTTTCACTGTCCGGTAAACGGTTGCCAGCGAAATCTTCGGGTCTTCCGTCACAGCGCGGTTGAAAAGTTCTTCGACGTCTGGATGATCGTTCGCCTCTTGCAAAACGCCAGCGATGGTGCGGCGTTGGTCGGTCATGCGTAGGCCTTTTGCCTCGCAGCGCTCCAAAACGGTGGTGCCCATCGCCATGTCGTCCTTTTATTCGTGCGGGTCAATGCTTAGCTGTTGTTTGTCTGAGGCAAAAGGGGGCAACGCATTTTTGCGCCGTTAAGATGCTGTTCAAGCGGTCGCTCAAATCAGCTCTGTTACTGGACATGCGTCAAAACGCCCTAGTCTCTTAAGGGTACGTTAATTTTTAATACCAAGGGGAATTGCACCATGGCCGCAAGTAACACGACAAACACCTCCAACCGCCGTATGCGCATCATGGATCGGGCGGAATATGCGAGCAAACCCAAACCGCTAACATTCGGGCCGGATGAATTGGTGAAACCTGCCGTCGCGGCCATGTCCGAGATGAACTATGGCTCAGTGATGGTCATTGACGATGACCGCAAAGTCATTGGTGTCGTGACCGAACGTGACATCATGAAAAAGCTGGTGAACGGCGCGTTGGACCCGTCCAAGACGAAACTGTCAGAAATTATGACCCGTGAGCCGCGCTTGGCCAAAGAAACTGATGATCTGGTGGATTGGCTACGAATTATGTCGAACGAGCGGTTCCGCCGCTTGCCAGTGGTGGATGAGAACGGGCGCATCAAGGCTGTTTTCACCCAAGGCGATTTCGTCAGCTACACGTGGCCGGACCTGATGGGCCAAGCCAAAGAGTTGGCGAAAGCATCTGTTTTCAGAAACTGGCCGCTGTTCCTTATCGGCGGGGGCATCATGCTTTATTCGCTGTTGATGATCATTGTGGTGCGCTCAATCTAAGGTCGCGTTTAGGTGCCGCAAAATGTTGCGGCGACCTTTTCATAAGGCTCAGGGGGGCGGCGCAATGCGTCGTCGCTTTGCGGGTCAAAAGGCATTTGCAGCGCGGTATTGAGGTATTTCATGGGGCTCAAGTCACTGCTTACCGCAGAGGCGATCATGTTCTCTATTTGATGGTTGCGCGGAATAATGACCGGGTTCGCCGCCGCCATCACCTCATGCGCGTTAGGTTCGCGCGCGACACGGTCGGCCCAAGCGCTGTGCCATTCAGGGCGCGCATCAAAACTGTCATCGGTCAGTGCGCGGAAGGTGTTTGTGAAATCGGCGCCCTCTGATTGCATTGCGCTTAGGACCGTTTCAATCAGATCGGCATCCTCGGCCATGGGCGTGGACAGGCCAAGTTTGGCGCCGAACACTTTTAGGTAATCAGCCATAAATATTTCGCCAAAAGTGCCGATCTCGTCTTGGAAGGCCTCAATTGCGGTATCGCGGTTGGGTTCGAGGTTCAGCAACGCGGTGGCAAGTTGCGCACAATTCCATGCGGCCATATTGGGTTGGTTTGAATAGGCGTAGCGGCCGGTTTGATCGATGCTGGAAAAGACCTGCATACCGCGGAAATCATCCATAAATGCACACGGACCGTAATCAATTGTTTGTCCGGCGATGTGGCAATTGTCTGTGTTCATCACCCCGTGGATAAAGCCGACGCCCATCCATTTTGCGACCAGTTCTGATTGTGCCTTCAGGACCGCGCGCAGCAATTCAAGCGGCGTGCCGACGTGCGGGTAATGACGCGCGACGGTGTGTTCAAACAGCACCCGAAGGTTCGTATTATCACCCGTGCTTGCAAAATATTGAAATGTGCCGACTCGGATGTGACTTTTGGCAACACGGCTCAGCACCGCGCCCGGCAACGGCCCTTGTTCGCGCAAAACAGACGCACCGGTTGCAACCGCTGCGAGCGCACGGGTGGTCGGGATACCCAAAGCGTGCATTGCCTCGCTGACAACATATTCGCGCAGCACAGGCCCCAGCCATGCACGTCCGTCGCCGCCGCGCGAAAACATTGTGCGGCCTGCGCCTTTTAACTGGATATCTTGGCGCTGGCCTTCGCGGTCAATGACTTCGCCAAGTAGGATTGCGCGGCCGTCGCCCAAGCGTCCGGCCCAATTACCAAACTGGTGCCCTGCATAAGCCTGAGCAATCGGGTCCGCGCCATCTGGAATTTCATTACCACTGAAAATCTCTGCAATATCAGACGGTTCAACTTTAATGTTAAGGTCATTTGCGAGAGTTTCATTGAAGGCCAACAGCTCAGGCGCTGGTGCTTTTTCAGGCGTCTGCCGCGCATAGAGCGCCTCAGGTAGGCGCGCAAAACTGTTGTCGAAGGGGATGTTAGTTTCGGGTTTCATAGGGTGCGCACCATTGTTTGATAGCCGTCGCGTGCGGCAAAGCCCAAACGCTCATAAAGGCCACGTGCACGGATGTTTGTTTTGCCAACCTCTAGATGAATGGCGGTCACTCCGGCATCGGCAAGTGCACGCGGCAGGCTGACTAACACATCACTGCCCATCCCACGTCCGCGTATGTTTTCGCGGATGAAAAACTCATCGATCATGGCAATGAGGCCGCCAAATTCAACTGACCATGTGAAAGTCACGATGACATAACCCACGGGTGCAACTTTTGGCCCGATCAAATACACGCAGCCAAATGGACTTCCATCAAGAAGCGGTGCGATGGTTTGGCCGATCTGTGCTTCATCCGTGGTGATACCTTCACTTTGATGAAGCGCCGACACCATGGTGATGAGTTTGGGCAGAGCCTCAGGCCCCGCAAGATGTAAAGATGTGCTCACGATGGGGCCTTTGATGGGGTGTGGGGCAGGGTGGCCAATCGCTCGGTCAAAAGCGCGAAGAAGCCATCAGCGTCAAGGTTTTGCATGAAGGTTGCATTGGCTGCGCGTTCGGTAATCCGCCAAAAATCAACAACTGTCATACCAAGGGTCAACTCAGAGCCGGTTTCAACAGTCACGTTCACATGGCGGCCCTCAAAAAGCTGAGGCGCAATGAGATAGGCAATCACGCAGGGGTCATGCAGCGGCGCACCTTCTGTACCGTATTTTTGGGTGTCGAAGCGTTCAAAAAAATCGAGCCACTCGGCGACTGTTGTGCCAAGGGTTGTGCCTAAGGCGCGAAAGGCCTCGATGCGCGGTTTTGTGGCAAGCGCTTTATGGGTGACATCCAGCGGCATCATCGTAATCGGCACGCCAGAACGCAGCACGATGTCCGCGGCCTCAGGGTCTACGAAGATGTTGAACTCTGCCGCTGGCGTGATGTTACCCACTTCAAAATAGGCACCGCCCATAAGCACGATTTCTTGGATGCGTTTCGTGATATCTGGTGCTTGCTGCATGGCTTTCGCGATGTTGGTCAGCGGCCCAAGCGGGCAGAGCGTCACGGTTTTGCTAGGCTCGGCGCGCAAGGTCTCAATGATAAAGTCCACGCCATGCTCAGGGCGAAGCGTCATGGCCGGCTCTGTCATCACAGGGCCGTCCAGCCCCGTGCCGCCATGCACATGTTCGGCTGTAATGAGCGGGCGCGATAGTGGCGCTTCACACCCTGCATAAACGGGTACGTCAGCGCGTCCAGCCAGTTCACACACCACCCGCGTATTTCGTTCTGTCAGGAGCAGTGGGACGTTGCCAGCCACGGCTGTTATCCCCAGCACGTTAATTTCGGGGCTTGCCAGCGCCAGTAAAATCGCGATTGCGTCGTCTTGGCCGGGGTCCGTATCGATGATGATTTTACGGGTCATATTTAAGCACCTTTTGCCGTTTGTGCGCGCAGCGCCACTTTGGCTGCGTTCCACAGGCTGTCCATTTCGTCCAACGTGCTGTCCTCAGGGCTTTTGCCGGCTTTGGCCAGCTCTGCCTCGATCCACGCAAATCTTGTGGTGAATTTGGTGTTGGTGCGCCGAAGAGCCGCCTCTGGGTCAACGCCAAGATGGCGGGCCAGATTTGCCATTACGAACAGCAAATCGCCCATTTCATCTTCAACTGCATCGGCATCTTTATTTGCTGTGGCGTCCACCAGTTCAGCCGCTTCTTCTTTCAGTTTATCCAGCACTTGTGTTGTTTCTGGCCAGTCAAACCCTACACGCGCGGCGCGTTTTTGCAGCTTTTGGGCGCGTAGCAGGGCCGGCAGACCCAAAGCGACCCCGTCCAGAACACCGGCTTCGCCACGCTTTTCGCGCTCGGCGGCCTTGATGGTTTCCCAGTCTTTCTTTTGCTGCTCTGCTGATTTATCGCGGCTTTGATCGCCAAATACATGGGGGTGACGGTCCAGCATTTTTTGCGCAATCGCGTCTGCCACATCGTCAAACGTAAAGTGGCCAGCCTCCGTGCCTATTTGCGTGTGATAGACGGTTTGTAGCAGCAAATCGCCTAGCTCTGACTTCAGATCAGCAACGTCATTGCGCGCGATGGCGTCGGCAACTTCATAAGCCTCCTCAATGGTATAGGGGGCGATGCTGTCAAAAGTTTGCTCTATATCCCACGGGCAGCCCGTATCTGGATCGCGCAAACATTCCATGATGTGCAATAAGCGTTTGATGCCGCCGTTTGGCGTGTGGATCAGCTCATGATTTTGCATTATGCACCTCCTCAAGCGCCTGTTTGGGGCAACATATGCATTCAGCGCCCAGAGTTCCAATGCATTCGGGGCGCAACGTTTGATCAACAGACTTAGCAGGGCCCGCATTCGGCAAAGAGAGGCTGATATGAAGCGAAAAGGAAAAGCGAAAGTGATCTCCAGTATTGTGATTGGCATTGTGGCAAGCATCGTGGTTGCTGCCGCCTACATTCGTTTGGCGCCTGTATCTGTGGCCCGCGCGCCGGTTCCTGCGTCATTGACGGTGGGGGAATATCCCGTCGCGGGGGGGCATTATGCCGTGCGCAAAGTCACGAATGCCGAGGCCGCATTGGCTGAGATTACGTCTGCACTGTCGGCCCTCCCGCGCACGCGCAAAGTTGCGGATGCACCGGCGACATTTGTGACCCGAAGCGCGCTTTGGGCGTTTCCGGATGTGACGCGTGTTTGGATTGAGGGCGACACAGTGCATATCGCAGGGCATTTGATTTACGGCAAATCTGATCTGGGCGTGAATAAAGCGCGGATCACGGCGGTCTTGGAACGCGCGGGCCTCTAAAAGCTTGCGCGCCGTTCTGGCATTGGGCACATAGGGCGCATGATCCCAGCTGATACCCTCGCGCAAATTTTGCAACGCCACGAATACCTTGAAGCCGCCATGTCTGAGGCGGGCGCAGATATTGCGACTTTGTCCAAAGAATACTCTGATCTTGGTCCCGTTGTGGCACAGATCAACGCCTACCAACAGCTTTTGCAGAACTTAAGTGACGCAGAAGAGATGATGTCTGACCCAGAAATGCGTGAGCTTGCAGAGATGGAATTGCCGGACCTGCGGGCGGCTGTCCCAGATGCGGAGCGTGACTTACAACTTGCGCTCTTGCCTAAAGATGCGGCCGATGCGCGGCCAGCAATGATCGAAATCCGTCCGGGAACAGGTGGCGACGAGGCTGCACTTTTCGCAGGTGATTTGTTGCGCATGTATCAACGCTACAGCGAGGCACAGGGCTGGAAATTCGAAATCATCGAGCATCAGGAAACTGAACTGGGCGGCATTAAGGAAGTGACTGCACACGTGCAGGGCACGGGTGTTTTTGCAAAATTGAAGTACGAAAGCGGCGTGCACCGCGTGCAACGTGTTCCGACAACTGAAAGCGGCGGGCGTATTCATACCTCTGCGGCAACGGTGGCCGTATTGCCCGAGGCCGAGGATGTAGACGTACAAATTGATGCAGGCGATCTGCGCATTGATACGATGCGGGCCAGTGGCTCAGGCGGACAGCACGTTAACACAACCGACTCTGCCGTGCGGATTTTGCACATTCCCACGGGCATCATCGTGGTGAGTTCGGAAAAATCGCAGCACCGTAACCGCGAAATCGCGATGCAGGTTTTGAAAACACGCCTCTATGATATGGAGCGCCAGCGGGTCGATGATGCACGCTCCGCTGACCGCAAAAGCCAAGTTGGCAGTGGTGACCGGTCCGAGCGCATTCGTACTTATAATTTCCCGCAAGGTCGTATGACAGATCACCGGATCAATCTGACGCTTTACAAGTTGGACGCAATTATGGGCGGCGATCTGACCGAGACCATTGACGCGCTGACTGCTGAAGCACAGGCAAATCTTCTGGCCGAGATGAACGGATGAGCACGCCCGCAACGGTGCAATCTGCTTTGATGGCAGCAATTGTGCGGTTGCGTGAAGCGGGTGTTGCTGAGCCTGCACCTGATGCGCGCCGCCTAATGGCCCACGCACTGGGCATCGCTGCATCGCGCCTTACACTTCACAGCCATGATACAATTTCCGCGCAGGCGGCGGTCACTTTTGAAGCCTACGTCGATGCGCGATTGGGCCATCAACCTGTGGCACAAATCATCGGTCGACGTGCATTTTATGGCCGCGAGTTTATTGTGACCAAAGATGTGCTCGACCCGCGCCCTGATACTGAAACGCTTATTGAGCGGGCGTTATCTGCGCCTTATTCAAAAGTTCTTGATCTTGGCACAGGGTCGGGGAGCATTCTTGTCACTTTGCTTGCTGAAAATCCGGCGGCGACGGGCGAGGGGGCCGATCTTTCAGCGGCCGCTTTGGCTGTTGCAGAGCAAAATGCCATCGCCTGCGGTGTGGCGGACCGTGCCGCATTTTACCGCTCGGACTGGTTGGGTGGGGCGAGCGGCCCGTATGATCTGATCGTTTCAAATCCGCCTTATATTGCCGAAGATGCAATGGCAGGACTTGCCCGTGATGTGCGCGAGTGGGAGCCGCATATGGCGCTGACACCTGGCGCCGATGGGCTGAAGGTTTATCGCGTTCTGGCGGCTGATGCGGCGCAATTTTTGACAGCAGATGGGCGTATCATTGTCGAAATTGGCGCAGGGCAGGGGCCAGATGTGGTTGCGCTGTTTGAACAGGCGTTATGGGCAAATGTCGGCTTGTTTAAGGATATTAACGGCAAAGACCGTGTTGTGTGTGGTCAAAAGTCACCAGCACAGGTGATTTAAGGCATTAAATACATAAAATTTGTGTCTTTTGGCTTGCGACTGCCTGCGCCAAGTGCTTTTGTCTACCCAGCGACGGGATTGGAACCAGTTCAATCATCGCTGTTAAGCTGACACTGCGAGTATTGGAAGCCGCGACGCGCTTCTTTACGCATGTATCACGTATAAAAATGGACTGCGCCGATGTGAGGCGCCACTAAACGGGCCATCGATACCTTATGAGATCATCTAAAAACCGCTCGCGGAACAAAAGCCGCAACACTAATCGCCCGTCCGGTGGCAACGTCATTAACCGTGTTTTTGACAGCTCTGGTCCCGAAGGCAAAGTGCGCGGCACGCCTCAGCAAATCATTGATAAATACACGCAACTTGCTCGCGATGCACAGCTTTCCGGTGACCGCGTTGCCGTCGAAGCGTTTCAGCAGCACGCCGAACACTACTTGCGTATCCTTGGCGAAGCGCAGCGTGAAGTTGAGGCAAAGCGCGAAGAGCAAGAGCGCCTGAACCGTGAGCGTCAAGAGCAACGCGACCGTGAACGCCAAGAGCGCGCCGAGCGTCAGGAACGTGAAGGCGGCCCCGTTGAGGCATCGGAAGATGCCAGTGAGGCACCCGCTGAGCAAAATACGGATACAGATGCGCCAACTTCTGAAGATGCACCGGCTGAGCGCCCTAAGCGTATCCGCCGTCCGCGCAAGCCTCGTGTTGCGAAAACAGATGAAAATGGGTCTGCAGAGGCAGCTTCAGAGACTGCTTCAGCTCCGTCAGAGGCCCCTGCGGCTGAGCAAACGCCCGATACATCCGCAGCTGAATAAGCTTTTAAGCGTTTAGAGACTGCGCTGAATGCGGCCAAGCTGCGCTTAGCATCACGTCCACTCAACCAGCAGCTACGGCGCGGGCAAGAGCACAGAATTGTTCCAGCCCAACTGTTTCAGCGCGCTCGGTTGGTTTGATACCTGCTGCAATAAGGCGGTCCTCGATATCGGGCGCCACGCCTTTGAGTGATGCGCGCAGCATTTTGCGGCGTTGGTTAAATCCTGCCGCCACAACCCGTGATAACACTTTGGCATCCGCCTCAAACCGTGGTTTGGGAAGGGCTGTCAAATGCACCACTGCTGAATGCACTTTTGGTGCGGGTGTGAACGCCTCTGGTGGAAGTGACATCGCGATGCGCGTATCTGCGCGCCACTGGGCCAAAACGGCCAGTCGTCCGTAGGCTTTGCTGCCCGGTTCCGCAACGATACGCATGGCGACTTCGCGCTGGAACATCAACGTGAGGCTGCTCCAGAACGGTGGCCATTCAGGTGGGGTTAACCACCGAACCAACAACTCTGTACCCACGTTATAAGGAAGATTTGCCGCAATTCTGATGGGCGGCGTCAGGTGCTCAAGCGGGTTCACGTCAAGCGCGTCACCGATGACATAGGACAGCCGGTCGGGGTAGGCGGCGCTGATTTGATCCAGTACGGGACCACAGCGGGGATCTTTTTCAATTGCCAAAACGCGGCGCGCCCCTTCGGCAAGCAACCCACGGGTCAAGCCGCCGGGACCAGGTCCGATTTCAAGAACGTCGCAATCTGTCAGTGAGCCTGCCTGCCGCGCGATTTTTGCTGTCAGGTTCAAATCCAACAAAAAGTTCTGCCCAAGGGATTTCTTGGCAGACAGTTGGTTTTCCGCAATCACATCTGCAAGCGGGGGAAGGGTATCTATCTGGGCCATTAGCTATTTTTCTGTTGTAGCGGGCGCGGCATTGCCCGTTTTTGCGTCGGCCATTTTGCGTGCCATGTTCAGGGCGGCGATAAGACTATCGGCATCTGCAACTCCTTGGCCCGCAATGTCAAAAGCGGTGCCATGATCAGGTGAGGTTCTGATGAAAGGCAACCCAAGGGTGACGTTGACGCCGCCCGAAAAATCAAGCGTCTTGATCGGGATAAGTGCTTGGTCGTGATACATGCACACCGCCACATCATAGTTTTTGCGTGCGGCTGCGTGAAACATCGTGTCGGCCGACAAAGGCCCCGTGATGTTCATACCCTCACGGCGCAAGGCATCTAGCACAGGGGTGATCATGTCGATTTCCTCGCGCCCCATGGCACCACCTTCGCCCGCGTGGGGGTTAAGGCCTGCGACCGCAATCCGCGGGGCGTCTATGCCAAGGTCACGCCTTAGCGCGCGGTGGGTGATCAACAACGTGTCCGTTAACCGCGCTGCGGTCAGCTGGGTCGGGACGTCCTCAAGGGGGATATGAATGGTGACAGGCACAACGCGCAGTGCGTCGCACGCCAGCATCATGACGACCTGATCGACGCCCGCCAATGCTGCGAGATATTCTGTGTGACCCGGGTAGGCAAAATCTGCGCCGTCTTTAAGCGCTTTTTTGTTGATGGGCCCTGTGCATAACGCGCTGGCTTCACCCGATTGCACCAAGGACACACCACGCGCGATGGCTTCGATAACGCCGGCTGCATTTCTGCGGTCTGGCTGTCCAGCGATGTTTTCGGCCGGAAAAGTAATCGGCAGAACAGGTAGCGCTTCGGCACTTACGTGCACTGCGTCTTGGGGGGTATGTATCTCGCGGATGGGAGTGCCGACCGGTATGTGTCGTGGGTCACCTAGGTAGAAAAACGGCTGTCGGCCCCGCAAGCGGTCCCATGCCTTGGCGGCAATCTCGGGGCCAATGCCAGCGGGTTCACCGCAACTAAGCGCGATTGGGGCTTTTTGCTGTGTGGTTTGGGTCATTGCCTATTGGTCGGTGATGATCGCATCTGCGCGTAGTTCGGCCAAGAAGCCCTCGGCCAACCGCTCAACACGTTCGTTCAAAAGTGAGGTGCGGATGGCACCACGGTCTATGTCCTCGCCAAGTTGGGGTGTGCGACCACACAGCATCAAAAACACCAAGGTATCGCCACCAGCGCGCGTTAGCGCAGTTGAAACTTCGTTGTCGTCCAGTTTGGCTAGCTCAAGCGCGATGTCGTTGGGGATATCTGAAGGTGCCAGCGCACCGCGGTCCAAGACGCGCGCAGGTTGGCCTTGGGCAACGCCGTATAGATCATCGCATGTATCGACGCTGGCACGGATTTCTGCGGCGCGTTTGAGCCCCGCTTCAGAGCGCCCGCCAGCGATGTAATAGGCCGCATAGTCGATTGCTGCGGGGGCGGGGCTTGGTGCGCTTGTTTCTTCAATGCCGCGCAGTTGAAACAGCACAACTGCTTCACCGGATGAAATGGGCTGTGTGACCGCACCACGCTGCAGGGACAAAAAGCGCTGTGCGATGGCTGGAGGAAAGTCCGACAAGGCGCGCCAATTCAGCCGGCCACTGTTTTCGCGGCTGTTGGACAACGAATACTGTCGTGCAAGCGCTGCAAATTGTGCGATTGATTGAACTTGTGCGATTTCTTCCGCCCGCGCGCGGGTTTCATCGGCGACTTCTGGTAAATTCGCCAACACGATCTCGGACAGCAGAACCCGTACGCCACCTGCTTGGTTGGCTGAAGACAGGGCGATGCGGCGCTCGATCTCGGTGTCGCTGACTGCGGCGCGGGGCGCAAAGCGTGCCCGAACAAACTCGCGCCAACCGATGCCCACTTCGACGAAACTGCGAAATGATTGCTGGTCTACGCCGTCTTGGGCAATAGCGGTGATGAATTGTTCAAGTGTGAGCCCACCGCGACCTGCAAATTCTGCCATCCCTTCCAGAACTTGCTCGCGGTTTGGAGTTATCCCCGCTGATGCAAGCGCGTCTTGCTTGAGCCGGTCATCAATGAGTTGCTCGCGTGCCAAGTCTGCAGGGTTGCCCGGCGCATTGAGTACCTGCAAAAAACGTGCCCGTTGATCCAACTCGTAGCCGGTGATGACGCGGTCATTCACTTTGATCGCCGGCGCAAATTGATTTTGCGCCAGTGCGGCTGAGGAACAGATAACAAAAGCAAAAGCCACCTGTGAGGCGCTCTTGGCGAAACGGGAAAACGATTTGATCATTGTGCTGCTGGCCTCAATTACACCGGTGCGATTTTTCCATTGTGCCACGAGAGCGGCCCGTGCTGAACCCTTTAAGTGACACGGTCAGGTCGAAATCGGTTGTGGGATCTAAATTTGTTGATGAGGTAAAGCGCCGTGAGACTGCGGCACCGACAACAATGCATTCATTTTCGTAACTCACGCCAAAACCGGCGCGCGCTGCGGTACCTTCGTTGAAGTCATAGCGCAGATCACCCTGGGCTGACCAATAGCGGTCAAAGTGGTAGCTGCCGTCTAATGTCAGTTCTGCAAAATCTGTGTTCGGTAGGTCTGTGTCCGCTTGGGACCAGTAATAACTGCTGGCCAAACGCCAATCCGTGGTTTGATACGACAGGCGCAGATCATTGCCTTGAAATGTCAGATCGTCTTGCACGACAGCGCGGTTGGTCAGTGTCAGCGCATCGTTGAATTTGACTTGTGCTGCCAGCAGCCAGTCTGAGCTACGGTTTACCAGCCCTGTTGTCGCAGCGAAATCATCATCTGTATCCGCACGGAAACTTTTGCCAGCACTAAGTGCGTAATGCCAGCCATCCTTTCCTGTGCGCGCGTAATTCAAGCCAACCGTTGTGCGTAAACCCGTTTCAACTGCGTCGTGCCCGCTGAAACGGCTAAAAGACAGCAGATTACCTTCGTCGAATTCTGAGCGTGTGCTGTCTTCGTTGCGCGGCGTGTCACCCAAAGTGTCTGCCCATGAAAGTTGTAGAATTGGCTCAAGGATATGCGTCGCTTGGTCCGTATTTTTCGCAAGCGGATACCGCAGGGTGATTGAACTTGCAGGTGTTGCGCGGCTTAGGGTGTCAGCCTCACCAAGATCGTCTCCTGAGGTGTAGACATCCGCGCCAATGCGTGCATCAAAATCAATCGCAAGGCCGGCCATGAACCAGCCTTTTTGATAGAGGGCAGCAGCGCTGAGACGTGTGACGTCGCGGCCAGCGGGGGCAAAACTAAACGGCGTTGCACCTGAGTGAACCGCAGCGTCGGTGCCCGAAAATCTTTGATGTGCGTGAATGTCGCCGCTGAGATCAAGCGTGCCACCGCGAACATTTAGGCGCTTTGTATAGCGCAGATCGCCAACAAGGGGCGGAAGGGTTGAGGTTTGCTCGCCTGAGCGAAGTGATTTGAAGTACGTCAATGTTGCATCAAACGCATCTTTAGCGCGCACCCGCTCAAGGCTGATGGCGCTGTCGAGGCGGTCTTTTGCATTATAGCCGTAGTCGATCAAATATGTGTCGTCGGATGTTTGTTCGATATCAAAACTGAGCGTGTAATCCCGACCTAAGTCAAATGATCCGTCCGCAAAAAGATAGCTGCGTTGCCCGGGTACAAGATCATCGTCGGTCAGCGCACCGCGCACGTTCAGATTACCACTGGCAAAGGCTTGTCGGTAACGAAACTCGATTGTTGCGGTGGATGACGAAAAATAGGGGGTCAGCGTCAGGTCTTTGTCGTCCCCGATCGGTATAAAATACGGCAGCTTCAGGCCGGTTCCAAGCTGGCTGTTCGTGCGCAGGCTTGGCACCAAAAAGCCAGCAGCCCGCTCAAGCGTTGGATCAGGCAGGCGAAGTTTGGGCAGATAGAACACGGGGATATCCAACACGCGCAACTGAACGCTGTCGAAGTAGAGTTGTCGCGCGCCTTGATCGTGCACAATTTCTTTGGCCCGCAATTGCCAAAGGGGCAGGTCATCTGCTCCGCAAACGTGGCAGCTGGTGACTGCAACTTTGTAAAGCTGAGTGTAACGGCCGCTTACGCGGTTCACTTCGGTCGCTGCAAGCTGCAGCTGTTCGGCCAGAACCACCCGCGCGCTTTCCAGTACACCGTCACGCAAATCCTGACTGATTTGCGCCTCGTCTGCCACAACGATTGTGTCGCCGTCGACCAAGGTCAGCGGTCCTTCAATGCGCAATTTGTCAGTGGCTTGATCGTAAACTACCCGCGATGCCTTCAGGCGCGTTGAGCCGAAAAGGACTTCAACGGCCCCCGATGCGACCAGACGATTTGCGCCGTCAAAACTGATGGTGTCGGCAACTAATGTTGCGTTTTGTGCTGCGGCAGGGCCCAGAGTAGAGAGCAAAATGCCTGCGGATAGGCTCAAAACACGCAACATCATCCGTCCTCCAAATGAAGCAGCATCGCAATTGCCAAACAGATCGCAGCAATTGGGGGTGCCCATGCGGCAAGGATAATCGGGATTTGACCGTTTTCACCAAGCACCTGCGCCAAGTTGCGCAAAAAGAACGCACCAAAACCCATCATGATTGCATAGAGCACCATCTGACCGGTCTTGCCAAAACGCACATGGCGCATGGTGAACACGGCCCCAATAAGGACCATTGCGATCAAAAATAGCGGAAGCGCCAACTCCATATGATACCAGATCCTGTAGGATAGCGCCGAAAAGCCAGCGGTTTCGAGATCTGCGATGAAGCGCGGCAGCGCCCAGATTGGAACAGCACTTGGGGTGCCGAAACTATCTTGAATTCGGTCCCGCGTGAGGTCCGTAGGAATGGTTAACATTTCTGCAGTGATCGCGGTGCGTTCGGGGTTAGGGTCGTTTAAGCGCCAAGTCTTTGCATCCCGCAACCGCCAAGCCCCGTAGGTCAAAACCGCTTCAACTGCATTGACCCGCGTAATGGGCAGGCCGTCCTCGGAATAAGCCAAGAACATCGCATTAACCAACCGCGTGCCGTCGGCACTTGATTGCTGTGCGTGGATCACGGTTTGCCCGCGCAAATCGCCCTGACGTAGCCAGAGCCCTTCGTCTGAAACAGATAGAACTGAGGCCGCGCCGTCTGTGTAGCGCGCAGCGTTCTCCTCGTATTGTTTGGAGGTTGCAGCAACCAGTGGGTTCAGGACGCTCACGGAGAGCGCACCTAGCCCCGCGGCTACGACGATCGGTGCAAGAAGTGACAGCAACGCACTTCGCCCCGCCGCCCGTGTGATCACCAGCTCAGATGTACGCGCAAGGCCTAGAAACAGCGTCAGTGTGGCGATGATCGTGATGAGCGGCAAAATGGTGTAGAGACCCGATGGCACGTTTAAAGCGGCCAGCCCAAGGATGCCTGCAAAAGACACATCCGCATCGCTGAAACGGCGAACCTGTTCGAGCACATCAATCAACAGCAGGACTGCAAAGAAAATAGCGCCAACCACCAAAAAACTGCGCAGGAATTTTATTGCAAAGTATAGGTGCAGCGTCATGTGGTGATCTCCCGCGTGCGGCGGCGCAGCAGGCTGGGGCGAGCCGATAGCCACAAAAGGGCGATTGCAACCAAGGTGCCCCCGAAGGCTGGAACATACATCAGTGGCCAGAGGTTTGCCTCTTCCAGTACTTTTGCGGTGACAATGTTCTCGCCGAGTTTGGTCAAGATCAATGCGATGGTCGCCCATACGACGCGGGGCCAGATGCCAAACCTGCTGAAGCTGCCCACCATCAAGAACGCAAATCCCATCAGCGCCGAGACTGGGGCCAAAAGGGGGCGCGCAAACCGCAGGTGGGCTTCCGTGATCAACGTGGCGCGCGATGCGCCTGTTTCGTCTTGCACTGCAGGTGTCGCCGCGAGCAGCTCTGCTGTGCTTAACTCATCCACTTTGCGTTTACCTGTTGGAGCCGATGAAATCAGCCCGCCGATATCGTAAGCGAAATCAGCAAAAGTGGTGATCGATATCTGATTGGTTGAGGCGCGGCGAGTTTGCGCTTGGCCATCGAACATCACCAATTTTGCACCGCTTTCCCCCCGCACTAAAAGCGCTGATTTGGCGGTGTAGGTCACGCTGCGTTCCGGGTTTCGCGCATCTGATAGAAACAAACCAACCAGTTCGCCACGCTCTGTGATGTCACTAATGAATAGCGTCACATCTTTTGCTGGGTGTTGGAATCGTCCCGTACTAAGCAGTTTGGCGGTGATGTTCTGCGACACTTCCGCGGTCCGATCCAAGAGCCGTGCGGTGCTCATGGGCATCAAAACATGCGACAGCAGTGACATCAAAACCGCCACGACCATCCCGAACACCAAAACGGGTCGCGCAAGCCTGAAGCCGGAGTAGCCAGTGGCTTGAACCACCACCAACTCGCTCTCTTGGCTCATTCGGTTTGTCACATAGACCGCCGCAGCAAAGCACGCGATGGGCAGAACTGCGGCGATTGCTACGGGTAGGGTCAGTGCGGAAAATTCAAGGAACACCAACGCAGTTTGCCCGTCACCGATGAGTTGGTCGAACAAGCGCACAGCGCGGTTGACCCAAAGCACAAGCACCAAAACAAGGCTGAAAAACCCGAAAAGCACCATAAGTTGGGACAGCATGTAGCGGTCAAACCGGGGCATTGGCGCGCACGAGGCTCCTGATCTTGATGTGGGTGTCGGCAGACTGTTGCTGCACACTAGCCCATGCACACGGCAGGCGAAACTCGTTTCTGGTCAATCCTATGTCTGCACGCTAGCTATAGCCAAAGGTCGGCGTGAATGCCGCATGAGTTTAAAGGGACACCAGCCATGACTGATTTGATTACCGTCACCGCATCTGAAACCAATCTAGACGCGATAGCCGCACACACCGGCCGCGTCGTCATTTTTGTGGATGCAGAAGGCAAGCTTGATCAGGCGGGGCGCCGCGTGAACCGGCTCAGCAAAGGGGCTGTTGAACGGTTTGTGGGCTCGGACGCGTTTTCTGACATGAAACCGGCGGACACTACGGATTTGGCATGGCCCGCAGGTATGGCCGCAAGTGCGGTGCAAATCATCAAGCTGGACCGCCGTGCGGATGCACCTACGGCGCGCAAAGCGGGTGTGCAGGTTGGCAAAGCAATTGGTGCAGGTGATGTTTTGGTCATGGCGGGAAGTGCCAAGCACGCAGATCAGATCACGCTTGGTGCGCTGCTGCGCGCATATCAGTTTCAGGATCATAAAACCGCAGAACCTAAAACTTTTGGCGCTTTGAACGTTATGGCGAACAAGCCAGAAACCCTTGATGGTCAGTTGGCTGAGTTGCGTGCGATTGCCGAGGGTGTGTTTTTCACCCGCGATCTGGTGACAGAGCCTGCGAATATTCTGACAACAACAGAATTTGCCGACCGTCTTGCCGCGCTAACGGCCCTTGGCCTTGAAGTTGAAGTGCTTGAAGAAGACGCCCTTGAAGAGTTGGGCATGCGCACCCTGTTGAGTGTTGGCCAAGGTAGTGCATCGCCGTCCAAAGTGGTTGTGATGAAGTGGAACGGCGGCGGTGATGAAGCGCCCTTCGCGCTTGTTGGTAAGGGGGTTGTGTTCGACACGGGCGGCATCAGCCTAAAGCCTGCTGGCGGCATGGAAGACATGACGATGGACATGGGCGGCGCGGGCGTCGTGGCAGGCGTGATGAAAACGCTGGCCATGCGTGGGGCCAAAGCGAATGTGGTGGGGCTGATCGGGCTGGTGGAAAACATGCCAAGCTCAACAGCTACGCGCCCGGGTGATGTTGTGCGCTCCATGAAAGGCGACACAGTTGAGATCATCAATACTGATGCCGAAGGGCGCCTCGTTCTGGCGGATGTGCTTTGGTATGCTCAAGAGCGTTTCAAGCCAACGGGCGTGATCAACTTGGCGACCCTAACCGGTGCCATCATAGTGGGCCTTGGCCATGACAACGCAGGTGTGTTTTCAAACGACGACACGCTTTGTGCAGACTTCTTGGCTGCCGCAGGGCTTGAGGGTGAAGGGGCATGGCGCATGCCGATGGGCCCCGAGTATGACGCTCAGATTAAAAGTGCTGTTGCTGATATGAAAAACGTAGGCACACGTGCGGCAGGTAGCATCACTGCGGCGCAATTTCTGCAACGTTTTATCCACGACGGCATGCCCTGGATTCACCTCGATATTGCTGGTGTGGCAAGTGTGAAGGCGGATACGGCTCATGCGCCCAAAGGGGCAACGGGGTGGGGCGTGATGGCCCTGAACCGTTTGATTGCAGATACTTACGAAGCATAACGTGGGCGAAGTTTACTTTTACCATCTAACCCGCGCGCCGCTTGAGGTTACGTTGCCAGCACTGCTCGAAAAAGCGGTGGGGGCAGGAATGAAATGCGTGGTACGCGGGACTGAAGCCACTGATCTGGAGGCGCTGGACCTGGCAATTTGGACCGCGCGCGACGACAGCTTTTTGCCCCACGGCGTTGCCGGCGGGGATCATGATGCGACGCAACCAATCTTGCTGACCAAAGGCGCACAGGCATCTTATCCGAACAACGCCAACTGTCTGATGTCAGTTCACGGCGCTGAGGTGACCGCCGATGAGGCTACAGCGCTTACGCGGGCGTGCATCCTGTTTGATGGCAATGATGGCGCAGCACTTCAGCACGCGCGGGAGCAATGGCGCAGCTTAACCGGTGCGGGCGTGACGGCGCAGTATTGGTCTGAGGAAAGCGGTAGGTGGGAAAAGAAAGCCGAGCACAAGCCTGACTAGACGTCTGTAATATCTTTGGCGCCGTGCGGGGCTATTTTGGATTGGTAATATTGCAGCACATACAGACGAATTGCCGACGCTAGCCCGATATCGACACCGCGTGTCGCATCAATTTCAGCCGCTAACACATTGATTGGTTTGTTATTCTCTGCAGCTATTTGGCGAAAGCTGTTCCAAAAAGCATCTTCAAGCGACACCGAAGTGCGGTGCCCACGCAAGGTAAGCGAGCGTTTTGTAGGCCGCTCAGCCATCAGTTTTATGACCGTCCAAATGCTTAGAAAGCTGTGCTTTGCGTGCGGCAGTGATGGTTTTCTGGCTTTTGCTTTGGCCAAATTTGACAGCGTTTTCATCAGCGCGCGCCTTTTTGTAGGCGCGCGCCTTGGCCTTGCGGGCCTTGTTTAGGTTGATGACGCTCACTTAGGGCCGATCATCAATTCAGGGCGGACAACACGGTCGAAAGTTTCGGCGTCTACAAAGCCCAACGCGATCGCTTCCTCTTTCAGGGTCGTGCCGTTTTTATGCGCTGTTTTTGCGACGGTTGTTGCGTTGTCATAGCCAATTTCCGGGGCCAGCGCCGTTACCAGCATCAGCGATTCATTCATAATGCGCGTGATGTTGTCGGTGTTGGCTTGGATGCCCGACACGCAATTATCGGTGAAGGCAACAGAGGCGTCGCCCAGCAATTGCATGGATTGCAACACGTTATAGGCCATCATCGGTTTGTAGACGTTCAACTCAAAGTGACCTTGGCTGCCTGCAAAACCCACGGCTGCGTCATTACCAAACACATGTGCGCACACTTGGGTCAGGGCCTCGCATTGGGTTGGATTTACTTTGCCGGGCATGATGGATGAGCCGGGTTCGTTTTCAGGCAACATCAATTCGCCCAAACCACAGCGCGGCCCAGACCCCAAAAGGCGGATGTCGTTTGCGATTTTGAACAGGCTGGCCGCAACGGTTTTTAACGCGCCGGACATCTCAACCATCGCGTCATGTGCGGCGAGGGCTTCGAATTTATTCGGTGCTGTTACGAAAGGTAGGTTCGTGATGGCCGCCATGTTGGCTGCGACTTGCTCGCCCCAGCCTTGTACGGTGTTCAGACCGGTGCCTACAGCCGTGCCGCCTTGGGCGAGCTCATTGATGCGGGGCAGGGCAGATTTGATGCGCTCAAGCCCCATCGCAACTTGATGCGTATAGCCAGAGAATTCTTGGGCCAACGTCAGCGGTGTCGCGTCCATAGTGTGGGTGCGGCCAATTTTAATGATGCCGTCAAATTCTGTTACTTTTGCTGCCAAGGCCGCGTGCAATTTCTCAAGGCCGGGGATCAATACGTCGCGCGCTGTCATCGCGGTGGCAATGTGCATTGCGGTCGGGAATGTGTCGTTTGACGACTGGCCCATGTTGCAGTGATCATTCGGGTGCACGGGATCTTTTGACCCGATGACGCCGCCCAAGATCTCAATTGCGCGGTTTGCGATCACCTCATTGGCGTTCATGTTGGACTGCGTGCCAGAGCCGGTTTGCCAGACGACCAGCGGAAAGTTGTCATCGAATTTGCCCGCAACCACTTCGGATGCGGCTTGGATGATGGCATCGCCCAATTCTTTGGGCAGCTTGCCGTTGTCCATATTAGCTTGTGCGCAGGCTTGTTTGATCACGCCCAATGCACGCACGATCGCGATTGGTTGCTTTTCCCAACCGATAGGGAAGTTCATGATGCTGCGCTGTGTTTGTGCGCCCCAATACTTCTCGGAGGGAACTTCTAATGGGCCAAAGCTGTCGGTCTCGGTGCGGGTGGTGCTCATGATGAAATCCTGTTCGTATACTGTTGTATGCCGTTTAGCGCGCAAAGATGCGCCGCGCAATAACTAGCAGCTGCTACTGGCTGTCGTTGGTTTAGGTCTTGCGGAAGCTATCAAGGCTCACAACGTCTGCCTTGGTTTTGGGAGCGTCACTGTCCGTGGCGCGGTCGGGGCTGCTTGCTTGGGTGACAGGCAGCAAGTCGACGTCATCTGGCAGGTCCAAATCAGTGTCTTCTAGATCATCTTCATCATCGTCTTGGCTTTCAAAGCGCAGGCCAAATTCAACGGACGGGTCCACAAATGTTTTGATCGAGTCGTATGGAATATAAAGTGGCTCGGGGCTGTCGCCAAAGTTCAACGTGACCGCAAAGCCTTCGTCGGTGACGTTCAGGTTATCGAACCAATGCTGCATGACGACGGTCATTTCCCCCGGATATCTGTCTGATAGCCAGTCGGCAATTTCCACGTCCGGGTGCATAGTGTCGAATGTTATGAAAAAGTGGTGCTCACCGGGCAGTCCGTTCGCTGCCACATCGTTTAGAACGTTCTGGATCAAGCTGCGCATCGCGCGGTGCATCAGGTTTCCGTAGTCAATTGAGCGATCCATAGATGCGGTTCCTTTGAGGCCATCTGTCAACTGGCTTTTACCCTACGTCTCCTTGCGGTGAAGTAAAAGGGGCGGGGTCACAATTGATGCAACATTTGCTGCGTCGGTTTGGCAAGGCCGCGAAACAGGCCCTAAACCATGACTTGATCAAAAGTGTCATTTAATTGTATCTTTTGATTAATGCTGCGCAAGATGTTGTGCAGCGCCATATAAGGCCACTGCCAAATTGGCCTAATGTCTTTGGGGGACGCAGTAATGGAAAAGCAAGGTTTTGCTTCGGGGTTAAAAGGTTTTGGATTAGTTGGTGTCGGGGTAGCCTTTGGCTTGGGCAGCGCTTTTTTGATGACAGATCAACGGGTTGATGGATCTGCGCCGCTAAGTGTGCAAGCAGATGTAGAAGTCACGCGACAGCAAGCGGATCCGCTGACGCTGAGCACAATCTCAACTTTGCAGTCGGTGGTTGCCAACAGCCAAACAGAGCTGAGCCGCACAGATGACTTGTCACCTGAGCAGCTTGAAGTGGTGGCTTTTTTCGAACGCTCCGCACGGCAATTGAATGAAAGCGTAAAATCCGAGCGTGGCCAACTTTTGCACTTTGATAACATGACAATCGATAAGCTGAACGTGCGGTATTATTATACGTATAACTCGCGCTATGATCAGATTGACCGTGAAGCCGCCTTGGCCGAACAAGCCCGTCTGGTTTATGACAACATTTGCACTGACACTGCTATTCGTACTCTGATGGATGAGTATGGGCTGAATTATACGTACCGTTATATTTCAAGTGATTTTCGCCATGTGGGTGAGGTAAACGGCAGCATCGCAAGCTGTGCATCCTAGCATTCAAAGTGGCGTCTATGGATAGGATGTAGAAAGGTAGGGAAGTGCAGGTTTCTGTTGCCAGGTACCTGCGAACCCCGCCTAAAGCTGCTAGGCCTTAGGACTTAGAGTTCAGTATTACGCGCTGCTTACGCTGCGAGTGCTACTGGAGCTTTGTTGTCATTTGCAACTAGCTTAAATGTACCGATAACGGTGGTAACTCACCGAAACAAAGCAAACCCCTTTAGACGTTCGTCGATCCTATTTCGACCCCACAATCCCGAATGACCTCCCCAAATGAAGGATGCCGCCGAAGGTAATATGGTGGAGTCGCCGGGTACCGCCCCCGGGTCCGATCCGCTTATTACGAGCGCGTTTATGTCCATAGTCCCCGAAGAGACAGGTCATACATAATCGGCTGGCTGTGGTTTGCAACAGGTAGCTGGTGTGATCGCGGGATTTATCCGCGCGTCTTCAGGTCAGGCTATGTGCCCACAGCAAAAAGGCAGCGGGTATCGCCTCAAAAGCGAAGAACGTCAGGGCTTTGCGAAAAGGGGGAGCGTCAAGAATAAGGGATAGCGCACGGCCCGTTGCAGCACCTGCGTATACAACCCCAAGCATAAAGTAGGCGGACGCGCTGCCAGTGAACAAGCACGCAAACCCAACGGCCACAAATAAGGCGCCAACGCTGGCGCGCATTTCTGACAGGCCCATTGTTGTGTGGGTGGTTTCCAGATCAAGTGCGGAGGCGGTGTAACGGGGGGCCAAAAAGCCAAACGCCCCAAGGCCGATGGTCAACAGGGCCAATCCGATCGAAATATACTCTACCATGACATCCTCTGCGTTTTTGCTCTGTGGTATGACATAGAGGTGATCTGGCAGATGGCGAGGGGCGCGTACGCCCGTCGCTGTTCTAACAGTTCAAACGCCGCGCTTAAAAGCCGGCTTTGATTTTCTCAAAGGACGCGACCATCTGCTCGCGGATTGCGTTTTCAAGAGGCAGTTGACGCAGGATTGGAGCGTCAATTTTGCCCATTCCAACTTCATCAAGGATCGCTGTGTCAAAGTCTGCCATGGCCTGTGCGTTACCGTGGCCATAGCCCCATTCGTTGACCATGTAGTCAGTCACCTCTGGCTGAAGCCATGCGTTCATAAAGTCATGCGCTTTTTGCTCAGAGCCGGGGCCGTTTTGCAGGTTCACGTATCCACAGAACCACAGCGATGATCCCTCTTTGGCTTCGCGTTGGTAACCGATGGGCGCGCCGTCAGCTGCCATAGTCACAGGAGTTTCGTTCCATGCCCATGAAATCAGTACTTCGCCAGTTGCCATCAGTTGCGCCAATTCTGCACCGTCTGCCCAATAGGCGCGGACATTGGCGTGGGCCTTGCGCATCCACTCGGAAGCGGCATCGACTTGCGCAGGGGTTGCGGTTGTCCAGTCGGTTACGCCAGTTGCCAAAAATGCCAGTGAATAGGCATCGTCTACGTTGTCAGGCAAAGATGTGCGGCCTGCGTATTTTGGATCAAGGAATACCTGAAGGCTTTCGATATCCGCAGGGGGAACTTCTTCAGTGTTATAGGCGATTGCGGTCGCACCTAGGTCAGCGGGGATAAAGTAAACGCCTGTCTCATCTGCAAAGATCGGGTTTTCTTTGTAGGCCGCATCTACATCTGCGTAGGCTGGAATTTGTGAAATATCCCATGGCTCAATTAGGCCGGCATCACGCCATTTCTCAACAGATTGGGAGCACGGGTGACCGACGTCGGCGCGAAAACCAGAGCGCAATTTTTGAAACGCTTCTTCTTCTTCGCCAAAGAACGCAAAAGTGGGGATGTCGCCATGTTTAGCAGTGTAATCGGGGTAGAACCCTTCTTCTTCGTAGCCGGACCAATCAAACACGATCAATTCAGGATCAGCGGCAAAAGCAGTGGTGGCAAACAGCGCAGCGGCTGAAGTCAAAAGTAGACGTTTCATTGGAATCCTCCGACGGGAAAAATCAAAAATAGTGGGTCACGACAATGAATAGTTTAGTGCGCTGCCCCTACATGGAAAGTGGCGCACCGCGCAAGTGATTAGCGTCCTGCGCGGGCAGTAAATACTGTGTCTGCCATGGCGTTGGTTTCGCTGGCCAGAGTTTGCAGCACACGGTCTGCTTCCACGGCGTTTTCTTGCTCAATGGCGTTCGCTAACTCGGTGTGTAGGCGTATGATTTTATCACGGTCGCGCGCCGTGAAAGTGATCATGTTCATCAAGGGCTGCATGGCCTCTACGGCGCCGGCCAGTTGATACGACAAAACTGGATTATGGGCCGCATCAACAAGCGCGCGGTGAAAAGCCACATCCGAGGCGCAGAAGGCCTCATCAGAAAGTCCGCGTTGTCCTTGGCGGTGAATTTCAGCCCGCATTGTCGCAAGGTGATCGGGCGTCCTGCGTTTGGCGCTAAGCGGCGCGCATGCACGCTCAAGCGTAAAACGCGCTTCGCAGGCCGTGGCAAAATCAACTTCGTTCATCGACAGCAACAGCGTGGATGTTGTGATTTGCTGTGCATAGGCATCCGCATAGTTGAGCCGTTTGACAAAAGCACCGCCTGTGGCGCCCCGCTGCGTGCGGATCAGCGATTGCGCCGCAAGCCGCTTGAGGGCTTCGCGCACAGTTGATCGTGACACATCGAACTGCTCGCAAAGCTCAATTTCCGAGGGTAATCGCTCATCAACGGGCAAAGTCCCGTCAATAATGGCATCTCGGATCGCACCGGCAATTTGCGCCGACAGATCAGCAGAGGGATCAAGCTTCGTTTTCATATGTCTGACAATTATCTATTGCGTAATTTCAAAAGTCTGACATTTAATTTTGCACAGGTCGAGTCGCTTCGACATAAGTGAAAGACAAATACGAAAGATCCGCGTCATGGTCGCAGTCCGCAGCATTCTTTGGCTCTCGTTTTTTGGCGTTATTTTGGCGTCATGGGCGTTTTTGTACATGATGGCGATGATGTCTGGCGTTGACCTTATTGGCCGCCCCGTTGGGATGAACATGATGCCGATGGAGACGTTCGGCCCGCTTTTTGCGATGTGGGCAATCATGATGGCGGCGATGATGTTGCCAACGATGGTGCCAACTTTGCGCGCCTATGAAGACCTGATGCAAAGTGCAAACGGCACACGCGCAGGCTGGCTTGGTGTGCTTTTAGGATATGCAATTGTTTGGGTGGCGTTCGCGGCACTAATTACCGCCGCACAATTATGGCTGGCATCTGCCGGATTGGTCGACGAATTGGGCATTGCGCCTACATGGCTTTCCGCAGGGCTGTTGGTGGTCGTTGGGGCTTTCCAGTTCACCCGCGTCAAAGAGGTTTGCCACGGGGTCTGCCACGCGCCGACGATGTATTTCTTGGGTCACTGGCGCACTGGCGCGCTTGGCGGTCTGCGCATGGGACTTGGTCTTGGGGCGTTTTGTGTCGGGTGTTGTTGGGGCTTCATGGCGCTTGGCTTTGTGGGGGGCGTGATGAGCCTTTTGTGGATGGGGGCGGCAACGCTCTTTATGGTGATTGAAAAATTGCCACAGCTGGGCGCATTCGTGACGCGCCCGATGGGATATGCGCTGATCGCGGCGGGCCTTGGGCTTGGCGTCAGCAACGTACTTTAGCGCGCATCTTTGCGCAGATGATTTGACCGCGCGATTTGCGCACAAGCGAGGAGGGCTACGTCGATGGCCACGACAGAACAACGGACCGAAAGTGATCGCATCGCGATTTCCCAACGGATCGACCAGAAGATGGAAAATAACCCTCTGCGCCGCAAAATGCGTCCAACGGATTGGGCCATTAAGGGCGAGCTTTTCCTCAACTGCTCATGCACGGTATTTTGCCCCTGCGTCGTGAGCCTTGGCGCGCATCCTCCCACCGAAGGGCACTGCCACGCGTGGATGGCGATTGCCATTGATGAGGGCCACTTTGAGGGCGAAGATCTTGCAGGGCTTAACGTAGGTTTGTTGGTCGATATCCCGGGTCGTATGGGCGAGGGGAATTGGAAAGTTGCAGCCTACGTTGATGAGCGCGCAAGCCAGAAGGCCTATAACGGCATCCTCAAGATTTTCAGCGGTCAAGCAGGCGGTACTACCGGTTTGTTCACGTTCCTTGTCTCTGAGATCATCGGGGCTGAGCGTGAGAAAGTTGAAATCGTCCGTGATGGCACCAAACGTGGTCTTTATATCGGGCGCAAGATTGCAGGCGAGATCGAGATGATCGACGGCGCCTCACCGGATGAGCCCGTCACGATTACCAACTCCAAATATTGGATGGGTCCAAACATCATAGCCGCCAAGGGCCTAAAGTCCAAAGTGCGCGACTACGGCCGCGTGTGGGATTTTGGCGGCATGTCTGCTGAGATTTGCGCAATTGACTGGGCCGGTCCCAAACCAAAATAGGGCCGGAATTTACGACATTATAGCTTCGATAAGCCAAGGATAAGGAACACGATATGGCTTTGATTACTGCTTCGCGTCGGCTTCGCCGCACGCCGTTCTCTGATGGTGTGGAGGCGGCAGGTGTAAGTGCCTACACAACTTATAATCACATGCTTCTCCCAACTGCTTTTCGTAGTGTGGTCGAAGACTATCACCACCTTAAATCGGCTGTTCAGGTCTGGGATGTGGCCGCTGAACGACAAGTCGAAGTGCGCGGCCCTGATGCAGGTCGCTTGCTGCAAATGCTGACGCCGCGGGATTTGCGCGGGATGCTGCCGGGCATGTGTTATTATGTCCCCATGGTCGATGAGACCGGCGGGATGCTGAACGATCCGGTTGCGGTTAAATTGGCCGAGGACCGCTATTGGATTTCTATCGCTGACAGTGACTTGCTGTTTTGGGTCAAAGGCATTGCGTATGGCTACCGCCTTGATGTGATGGTCGATGAGCCCGACGTCAGCCCGCTGGCCATTCAGGGGCCCAAGTCCGATGATTTGATGGAGCGGGTCTTTGGTGAGGCCGTTCGCAACGTCAAGTTTTTCCGCTATGGCGTGTTTGAGTTTCAGGGGCGCTCGCTTGTGATTGCGCGCTCTGGCTATTCAAAGCAGGGCGGTTTTGAGATTTACGTTGAAGGCAGTGACATTGGAATGCCGCTTTGGAACGCGCTTATGGAGGCGGGTAAAGACCTTGATGTGCGCGCAGGCTGTCCCAACGGGATTGAGCGGGTCGAAGGTGGTTTGCTGTCCTATGGCAATGACATGACCCGCGATAACACCCCCCACGAAACAGGACTTGGTCGTTTTTGTTCAACCCAAACGGCGATCGGGTGTGTGGGCCGTGACGCGTTGCTGCGCGTCTCCAAGGAGGGGCCAGTGAAGCAAATCCGCCCTCTTGAGATTGAGGGGGCAGTGCCGCCCTGTGATCGTGCGTGGCCTTTGATCGCGGGCGATAAAGTTGTGGGGCAGATCACATCTGCGGCCAACAGCCCTGATTTTGGCACAGGCGTCGCTATCGGCATGGTGCGTATGACCCACTGGGACGCAGGCACCAAGCTGACAGCTCAAACACCTGATGGTCCGCGGGCCGTCACGGTGGCTGAAAAATTCTGGATTTAATGTATGGCGCGGCGATTCAGCGTGCCGCGACTTTGAAAAGACTGAAAAGATGTAGGGAGATGAACATGTTTAAAGTACTGGTGGTCAACAAAGACGACGAAGGCAAAACACACGCAGCTGTTGAGGAGCTGAGCCTAGATCAGCTTCCGGCCGGTGATGTGGTTGTGGCCGTTGAATACTCGACAGTTAACTACAAAGACGGTCTGTGCATCGGGCCGGGCGGCGGTCTTGTGCGCAACTACCCCCATGTGCCGGGTATTGATTTCGCAGGCACCGTCGAAACATCTGATGACCCGCGCTATGCTGCAGGGGATAAAGTTGTTCTGACAGGCTGGCGCGTTGGTGAGGCCCATTGGGGCGGCTACGGGCAAAAAGCGCGTGTCAAAGCGGACTGGTTGGTGCCACTTCCCAAAGGTCTCGACACACGTCAGGCTATGGCGGTAGGTACGGCAGGCTTTACCGCGATGCTGGCCGTTATGGCGCTTGAAGATCACGGCATCAAAGACGGGCCGGTTTTGGTCACTGGGGCGGCTGGTGGCGTTGGGTCTGTGGCTACGGCCATTCTAGCAAACCTTGGCCATCAAGTTGCGGCTGTGACGGGGCGGCCTGAAACTGGCGCATATCTTGAAAGTCTTGGGGCGTCCCAGATTGTAGCCCGTGAGGAGCTGAACGAGACCACAAAACGCCCCCTTGAGGCGGAAGCATGGGGCGGCTGTGTTGATGCGGTCGGTGGCGAAATGCTGGCCCGCGTGCTTGGCCAGATGAAATACGGCGCATCGGTTTCGGCTGTTGGCCTTGCCGGTGGCGCGGGTTTGCCAGCTACTGTTATTCCGTTTTTGCTGCGCGGCGTGAACCTGCTTGGGATCGACAGTGTCATGCAGCCCTTTGAGGCACGTCAGCGCGCTTGGCAGCGTATCGCTACCGATCTTCCGCTTGCAAAGCTGGAGGACATGATTGTTCCAGCGACGCTTGCCGATCTGCCGTCCCTTGGCCGTGACATTCTGAAGGGCCAAGTCAAAGGACGTGTCGTGGTGGATGTTGCCGGAAGCTAAGAAGCTTCAACGTATGTACAGCGAGGAGGGCGCCCATTGGGTGCCCTTTTTGGTTGGGCATAGACCACTCTTCACTCTGGGCTCCGAACAGTTTTTGTGCGCGTAAATGAATAGTGTCTTCTAAATTGCCGCAGCTTTTGCAGTTACGCACTAAAATGTGGACATTATTTGGTGAAAGGTCTCGAGCTTTTGGCTCTACCCCATTGTATTTAAATACATAAAATGAAACCACGCAGCATATTGAATGTTTTATTTGTGCCACCAAGTGGCTCTGCTACGCTTTGTCGCATAAATAATAAAAACCGGGGAAGACAATGTCTATTCAAGAACCATTAACAGAGTTACCGATTAAGACCGCAGACACAGGTTTTTATCGTGGTTTCAGTCTCAATGTGACTGTAATCAGCAAAATAATTATCAGCATTTTGGTTGTGTGGTGTATCGTATGGCCTACTGATGCAGGCCGTATTCTAGGCGAGTGGAACAGTGTCATTCTGGCGAATTTCGCCGCTTGGTACATCTGGTCCGTTGGCTTTTTCATTATCGTATGTCTGGGCTTGGCGGTCTGGCCGACCGCAGGGCGCCTTAACCTTGGTCAGCCCGGGGAAAAGCCGGAATTCTCAAATTTTTCATGGTTTTCTATGATGTTTGGGGCTGGGATTGGCGTTGGGATGCTAACTTGGGCCGTCGCAGAGCCAGTTGCGCATTTTGGCAATAATCCAGAGGTCATTCAGGGCATCACGACTGGGGGTGCGGCAGATAACGTGCGCATGGCCTACAAGTGGTCGTTTCTGCATTGGGGGCTAAGCGCGTGGGCCTGCTACGCGGTGGCTGGTCTGTCGCTTGCGTTCTTTAGCTATCGTCGTGGGTTGCCGCTTACCATTCGCTCATCGTTGACACCTTTGTTTGGTACAGCGCTGTCTGGTCGCTTGGGGCACTTGATTGATATTGTGGCTGTTGTGGCGACTATACTTGGTGTTGCGCAAACGCTGGGTTTTGGCGTGGAGCAATTTGTGGCGGGCCTCACGCGGATCGGAATTAACGGTCTGATGGCTGAGGACGGTGGTGCAACGGGTATGGGCATTGTCGTGGCTTTGGTCGTCATCATGGGCGCGTCTACGCTGTCGGCGTTGTCGGGGGTTGGGAAGGGCATCAAGTGGCTGTCCAACATCAACATGGTGCTGTCGATCATCTTGCTTGGCTTTTTCATCATTTTCGGGGCGACCTTCTTTGGTGCGCAGGCAATGGTGCTGGGTGTGTTCGACTACCTGATCGCCTTGCCGGAGATGAGCTTCAACGTGTTCCGTTCAGACGGTGTAGAAGGGTCAGAAGATTTCTTGTTGTCGCAGTGGCAGGGCTGGTGGCCGGTGTTCTACTGGGCGTGGTGGATCGCGTTTGCGCCTTTCGTGGGGCTGTTTCTTGCGCGCATCAGTCGTGGTCGGTCGATCCGAGAGTTTGTGCTTGGTGCGATGATCGTGCCTGCGTTGATGTGCTTTGTCTGGTTTTCATGGGCGGGTGGCACGGCCATTGATCTTGAGTTGAATGGCGGTGCGAATGGCGTGATCTTTGGTGCAGCAAACGGTGACAAGATCTTTGCGATGACTGAATTCATGCTTGCGCCGATTGCACAAGCATTGGCGTGGGGCATGGCGTTGTTGATCGTTGTGTTGCTGATGACGTTCTTGGTGACTTCTGCTGACTCGGCGGTGTTGATTGTGAACACTATTAACGCGGCCGGCGACGAAGGACCAAAAGCACGTCCGCACATTATGTTTTGGGGTGTGGCACTGGCGCTGGTGGTGGGCGGTTTGCTTATCTCAGGGGGTACATCTGCGATCCAAACAGCGATGGTGATCGGCGCGCTACCATTCTCGGTGGTGATGGTGTTGATGTGTATCGCGCTGATCAAGGCGATCTATAATGACGGTCGTCGTGAGGCTGCTGGTGTTGCCACAACGACAGCTGAAATGAGCACAACACCGGCTGAGTAATTGCTCTCTCATAGCTATGTTTACGCCCTGTCGTTATTGACGATAGGGCGTTTTCATTTGATGGTATTCCCTTGCATACTGCCCTATACTATGCAAGTTTCTGCATATGATAATGGACCTTGATTTTGTGCGTGCGCAGTTCCCTGCGTTTGCCGAGCCTGTCTTGCGCGGGCGAGGGTTTTTCGAGAATGCAGGCGGCAGTTACACGTGCAGGCATTCGGCGTGGCGATTGAACCGTTTTTACCGCGAGCGCAAAGTCCAACCTTATGGTCAATACCCTGCCTCTGAACTTGCGGGCGCCGAAATGGATGAGGCGCGCGAACGGCTTGCGCGTCTGCTTGGCGTACAAACTGATGAGGTAAGCTTCGGTCCGTCGACCACCCAAAATACTTATGTGTTGGCCCAAGCTTTCGGATCGTGGCTGACCGAGAAGCAAGCAATCATCGTCACAGACGCAGATCATGAGGCCAACAGTGGTGTCTGGCGGCGATTGGCCGACCGCGGCATAGAGGTGCGCGAATGGAAAATGCGTCCCGAGACGGGCATGCTTGAGACCGATGATCTTGAAGAGCTGATTGATGAGCGGGTCAAGCTTTTGTGTTTTCCTCACGCTTCTAACGTTGTGGGCGCGCCGCATGATGTGTCGGCCATTTGTAAAATCGCGCGTGAGAACGAGATATTCACTTGTGTGGACGGGGTCAGTTTTGCGCCCCATGGCTTGCCGAACATCAAAAAGATGGGCGCTGACATATATCTGTTTTCGGCCTATAAAACATACGGTCCGCACCAAGGTATCATGGTGATAAATCGTAACCTTGGGATGGCGCTGCCAGGGCAGGGCCATGGGTTCAATAACCATGTCCTTTACAAGCGGTTTACGCCAGCGGGTCCAGATCATGCGCAAGTCGCGGCCTGCGCGGGGATCGTGGATTATTTCGACACGGTTTATGAACATCATTTCAAAGCGGGGCGTGACGCGACAGGGCGGGCGGAGTCAGTTGCAGCCTTGATCCACGAGACAGAGCAAACAGCGCTTCGACCCTTGATGGCCTATCTTGAGGGACGTGACGACTTGCGGGTCCTTGGGCCAATTGATGCGCAAAAGCGGCTGCCCACTGTTTCGGTTGTTGTGGACGGTCAAAGCGGCGCAGATGTGGCGCGGCGCTTGTCGGATAAACGCATCATGGCCGGTGGCGGGACATTTTACGCCGACCGCGCACTTGAGGCACTCGGCGTTGATCTGGCTCAAGGGATCCTTAGGCTGAGTTTTGTGCATTACACATCCCCCTCCGAGGTTGATTTGCTGATCCAAGCCCTAGATCAAACGCTGTGACAGCGGCCTTGCCGCGCGAGTTGACGGCAGGGGGCTATTTTGAGCGAGCAGACACCAATCATCATGTGGTTTCGGCGTGATTTGCGCCTTTCAGATCATCCGGCACTGACGGCCGCGTGCGAAACGGGGCGGCCGGTTGTGGCCCTGTTCATTCATGATCAAATTGTCGAAAATCTTGGTGCGGCGCCTAAGTGGCGTCTGGAACAATCGCTTGGGGCGTTACAGGCGTCCCTTGAAAAGATCGGTGCGCGTTTGGTTTTGCGTCGTGGGAACGCCCTTGAGGTTCTCAAAAACGTGATCGCCGAAACCGGCGCGAACTCCGTCTACTGGTCGCGGCTCTATGATCCTGATGCGAAAGAACGTGATACGGATGTAAAATCCGCGCTCAAAGAACAGGGCATCGATGCGCGCAGTTTCGCAGGGCACGTGATGTTTGAGCCATGGACCGTTGAGACCAAGACCGGTGGGTTTTATAAAGTATACACCCCGATGTGGAAAATGGTGCGCGATCGCGACGTGCCTGCGCCGCTGAGTGCGCCAACCAAGCTGGCGTCGCTATCCCAAGATGTTGCGTCCGATGTGCTGTCTGACTGGGGGCTTGGGCGTGCTATGCACCGTGGTTGGGCGATCGTTGCACAGTATGCACGTGTGGGTGAAGATGCCGCTCGCGCACGTCTTGATAGCTTTATCGAGACACGCGTTCAGGGCTATGACACCAATCGTGACCTTCCTTGGAAAGACGGCACAAGTGGTTTGTCTGAAAACCTTTCTTTGGGTGAAATCAGCCCGACAACATGCTGGCACGCGGGTCAAGCGGCGCTGCATCAGGGAAAAGCAGGTGCGGAGACATTCCTCAAAGAGCTGGTTTGGCGCGAATTTGCGTATCATTTGGTGCACCACACCCCACAGATTGTCTCGCAAAATTGGAAACCGGACTGGGATGCATTTCCGTGGAATACAGACGAGACCGCTGAAAAAGTGCGGGCCTGGAAGCAGGGCCGGACGGGCATTCAGTTCGTAGATGCCGCAATGCGCGAGATGTATGTGACGGGCAAAATGCATAACCGCGGTCGCATGATTGTGGCCAGCTACCTGACCAAGCACCTGCAGTGCCATTGGAAGATTGGCCAAAAATGGTTCGAGGAATGTCTAACCGATTGGGACCCTGCATCAAACGCTATGGGTTGGCAGTGGTCATCGGGGTCGGGACCGGATGCGACGCCGTATTTCCGTGTGTTCAACCCTGTGACGCAACTCGATAAGTTCGATAAAAACCGCGACTACGTCAGTGCGTGGATCGCCGAGGGGCGTGCGAACCCCGCAAAGACTGCGCTCCAGTATTTTGACGCGATCCCACAAAGCTGGGGTCTGGCCCCTGATGCGCGTTATCCTGAACCGATTATGACGGCTGAAGCAGGACGTAAAGCAGCACTTGGGGCGTATGAAAACCGTGGTTTTTGATGATCGGGCTGAAAAATACGTCTTTGAAGAAGTTACCCAGCGTTAATGCGCTTGGCTTTGTAAATGATTGCAATAGGTTACACTTTCAATCCCGACGCCTGTCAGGCAAAGTGGACACAACCGATATCAGCTAGGAAGCACGCATGATCCTGACCACGACACAAGGGCAAACAAATCTGCCCCGTTATTTTACCCAAGTGTTTTCTATGGCTCAAAGCATGTCTCGCGGACAGCTTGATATGATTTTGCCAGATGGCCGTCACTTTCGCGCAAGCGGTGCGGCGGCGGGTTTTGTGGCGACAGTTCATATTCACAACAACGATTTGTTTGGCCGGCTGATCCGCGAAGGGGATCTTGGATTTTGTGATGCGTATCTCGACGAGTGGTGGTCCACGCCTGATCTGCAGGCCTTCATGGATTTGGTGCATGACGGCAACGAGGAAATGTATGACGGGTTTGCGGGGCAGGCGCTTGTTCGGATGTACGAAAAACTGCGGTTTTGGTTGCAATCAAATTCCAAAGGCCAAGCGCGTAAAAACATCAGCTATCATTATGATTTAGGCAATGATTTTTACGGGTTATGGCTTGACGATACGATGACGTATTCATCGGCTTTGTTCAAAACAGGGCAAGAGAGCACGGAAAAAGCGCAAGAACAGAAGTATGCCCAGTTGATTGATGAGATGGGCGTCAGTGCCGGTGATCATGTGCTTGAGATCGGCTGTGGTTGGGGCGGTTTTGCCGAATACGCTGCCAAAGAGCGCGGCCTAAAGGTAACGGCGCTTACGATCAGTCAGGAACAGTTTAACTATGCTCAAGAACGCATTGAAAAAGCAGGACTTTCCGATCTCGTGACGTTTAAGCTGCAAGACTACCGTGATGAGCAAGGCACGTATGATGGCATCGCCAGTATTGAGATGTTCGAAGCGGTGGGTGAAAAATATTGGCCCATTTATTTCGAGACACTGCACAAGTGCCTGAAGCCCGGTAAACAAGCGACGCTTCAGATCATTACCGTCGCGGATGAGCGGTGGAGCGTTTATAAACGGGGCCCAGATTTCATTCAGAAATACATCTTCCCTGGTGGCATGTTGCCCGCGCCGCGTATTCTTAAATCACACGTTGCCCAAGCGGGGTTGACCGTGGCCAAGTCAATTGAATTTGGTGAGAGCTATTCGATTACGTTGCGCCGCTGGTACGACGATTTCAACGCCCGTTGGGCAGAAGCGGCGGCCATGGGTTTTGATGAGCGGTTCCGCCGGATGTGGAACTTTTACCTGACCTCTTGCGCGTCGACATTTGATAGCCGAAACTGTGACGTAACGCAGATCACTGTGGGCAAACCTGCTTAAGGTTTTGGATCACGGCAGGTCGTCTTGTGTTGTAACTCGTGCAGTAAGGAGTGTTCGTGATGCCAACAGCCGGTCGTCTTATTGCAGCGGCGGTGTTGGCCGCGATGGGGTGGTGTGCATCGTTTCTGATCGCACCGCTGATGGTGGAAGATCCCCCGTTTGAATGGTTTGCACAAATCAATGCAGCAGCAGGGTTTATGGTTGGCTGGACGGTGATCGGCCCTCGGGTCAAGTCCGCTGCAAAAGGCATCGTTGTTCACGGGCTGACTGGCGCGTTTGCGTGGGTTTTCTGGGCACTGTTGGCGCACTCAACGATCAAAATGCTCGAGCTATCTTTGCGCAAGCAATACGATCAAGCGATGGAAGCAGTCATTGCTGTTTTTGAAATCGCTTTTGAAGACCTGCAGGTTATGGCAAGCGGTAGCGTGATTTTTGTTGTGCTTGGCGGAGGTGTTTTGGCGGCTTATCTAGGCGCAAAAGCGGCGCAGGCTTTTGATAAACCAGGCTTGCCGTGATGCCTAGTGAAGTGGATGGTGAAGAAGATATGCCAGCGGCAAACGGGTCTTTGATTGTCTACGGCACGCTGCGTGACGCCGCATTACGCCAGGTAATTCTAGGGCAGACTGATCATTTGCGCCTTAGCGACGTGATGCTTGAGGGCTATCGGGTCAGCCAAGTACTGGGCGAAAGTTTTCCAATCATTGAAGCCGCAAAAGGCCAATCGGCGAAAGCGCTGCGCATTGATGGCCTTAGTCCGAATGAACGAGCGCGTTTGGATTTTTACGAAAGCGGTTTTGCCTATGATGTGGTGCAAATTGACGGGGCGGACATCTACATGCCTCCGCGTGGTCAATGGCAGGCAGAGGGGGCGTGGTCCCTAAGTCAGTGGCAGCACGACTTTGGCGCAGTTAGCCGCATGGCTGCTGCGGAAGTGATGAGTTATTTTGGCCAGCTGAGCGGTGCGGATGTGGCCGCGCGCTTTGGCATGATCCGCGCACGGGCTGCGTCAAGATTGCGGGCCGAAGCGGGGAGCAGGCCTGTAGATGGCCGCCTGTCGCGCGATGACGTTGCACTTTTAGGGCACCGCACGCCGTATTTTAATTTCTTCGCGATGGATGAGATGGATCTGTCATTCAAGCGTTTCGATGGGTCAAGCAGTCCAGTCGTGACCCGTGCGGCGTTCAAAAGTGCTGATGCTGCGATTGTGCTGCCCTATGATCCGGTGCGCGATAGGGTCCTTTTGGTTGAGCAGTTTCGCGTCGGTCCGTATCTGCGCGGTGCGTCTGATTGTTGGTCTATGGAGCCAATTGCAGGTCTTATTGATGCGTTTGAGGCACCCCAAGATGCGGCACACCGCGAGGCTATGGAAGAAGCGGGGCTAAAGTTCAGCGCGCTTCATGCTGTTGCTGAGGCCTATCCAAGCCCCGGTTCATCGACCGAGTTTTTCTATCTTTACGTGGGAACCGCTGATTTGCCGGATGACATCACGGGCGTTGGCGGAGAAGAAGGTGAGGCCGAAGATATCGCCTCGCACCTTCTGAGTTTTGACGCGTTTATGAAGGTAGCTGACGGGGGTGGTTTGAAAAACGCCCCGACTTTACTCTTGGCTTTGTGGCTGGCGCGGCACCGCGATGAGATTCGGGCAGGGATTGCACAGGCACATTCTTAATTGCTTGCGCTTACGCGGTTCAAATCGCGCGCTAATTGGTTGAGATCACCCCCGCGCTGGCCTACATCTGAGACAACACCAAAATAGAAGGGACCGCTCGATGCGCGTTGTAAAAGATCTCGCTGACGCAGTCGGCAACACCCCGTTGATCCGCCTCAAAGCAGCAAGTGCCGCCACGGGCTGTGATATTTACGGCAAAGCCGAGTTCCTAAACCCCGGTCAGTCGGTCAAAGACCGCGCAGCGCTTTACATTATTAAGGACGCCGTTGCCCGTGGTGATCTGAAACCGGGTGGCACAATCGTTGAGGGTACGGCGGGCAACACGGGCATCGGACTTGCCTTGATGGGCGCCTCAATGGGCTTCAAGACCGTCATCGTTATCCCAGAGACCCAAAGCCAAGAAAAGAAAGATATGCTTGAGCTCGCTGGCGCGACTTTGGTTCAGGTTCCTGCGGCACCTTACAAAAATCCGAACAATTATGTGCGTTATTCAGAACGGCTGGCGAATGAACTGGCAAAGACAGAGCCAAATGGCGCCATTTGGGCGAACCAATTCGACAACGTTGCAAACCGCCAAGCCCATATCGAGACAACGGGCCCCGAAATTTGGGAACAAACCGGCGGCAAGGTTGATGGCTTTATCTGTGCTGTAGGTTCTGGTGGAACGATGGCCGGTGTTGGCATGGCGTTGCAAAGCAAGGGCGTAAAGATCGGCCTTGCGGATCCAGATGGCGCGGCACTTCACAGCTTTTACACCACTGGCGCGCTAGCATCTAGCGGGGGCAGCATCACCGAAGGGATCGGGCAGGGGCGCATCACGGCCAATCTAGATGGGTTCACGCCCGATATGTCGTTCAACATCCCGGATGCAGAAGCAGTGCCGATCGTGTTTGATTTGCTCGCAAACGAAGGTTTGGTTCTTGGTGGTTCAAGCGGTGTTAACGTCGCTGGCGCGATGCGTATGGCTCGTGAAATGGGGCCGGGCCATACGATTGTGACGATCCTGTGCGATTACGGCACACGCTACCAATCCAAGCTCTTCAACCCAGCGTTTTTGCGTGAAAAAGGCCTGCCTGTACCAGAGTGGCTTGATCAAAAGGCAAATGATATTCCCTCAGTCTTTGAAAGCGCTGAATGAGCTTGAACGACATTTACCGCAAATCATTCGGTGAGACATGAATACAGAGCCTCTTTTCCTAACAGATGCCTATCTGCGTGTTGCAACTGGCAAAGTTGTGAGCCACACCCCTGAGGGCGGCATTGTGGTAGATCAGACAAATTTTTACGCAACGGGCGGCGGCCAGCCTGGTGATAGCGGTCAGATCACATGGCAGGGCGGTGCAATGAAGATCGCGACCTGCATCAAAGGCGAGGGGGCCTTGATCCTCGTACCTGCCGAGCCGACTGCCCTACCTGCTGTTGGCACGCAAGTTACGCAAACATTGGACTGGGAACGTCGCCACCGGATGATGCGCGTTCACACGCTTCTACACCTGCTGTCCGTAGTGATCCCGCTGCCGGTGACAGGGGGCGCAATCGCGGCAGATAAAGGACGGCTGGACTTTATGATGGAGACCCCGCCCGTGGATAAAGCAGCGATTGAAACAGAGTTGAACCGTTTGATCGACGCCAACTTTGCTGTGACAGATGCGTGGATCACAGCTGCCGAATTGGACGCAAACCCCGATTTGGTAAAGACCATGTCAGTCAAACCACCCACCGGTGCGGGAATTGTCCGGTTGGTTCGTATCGGTGATGAAACAACGCAAATTGATCTGCAACCTTGTGGTGGCACTCATGTTGAACGTACCGGCGAGATTGGTGCGATCCGGCTGGGCAAGATCGAGAAAAAGGGCAAAATCAACCGCCGTGTCTATGTGCATTTAGCGGATTGAGGCGAGGGCATCAGAATAAACGGGCTGCTATGTTGGCCTGCGCGGCCCTATTTGTGAACAATCCCCAAGAAACCACTTGATCCCCCCCACCGATTGCCGCTATTTGCCCGTCACGGACAGGTGGCCGAGTGGTCGAAGGCGCACGCCTGGAAAGTGTGTAGGCGGGAGACCGTCTCCAGGGTTCGAATCCCTGTCTGTCCGCCACCATATCCCCGCAAGTATTGAATAACATTATATTTACTGCTTCTTGGTGATTTTTGTCCCCTATTGTGTCCCCTAAAAATTACTTAGAGCTTTTCCCCCGCGCGCGTAGATGGGGCGTTGAGCGTGCTGGATACATGAATAATTCGATAATTTCGCTTGATTTGTAATCAGTAGGTACGCGGTTCGAGTCCGTATGGGGGCACCACTTAACCCTTAAAATACTTTTATTATCATTAGTTTGATGGATTAGTGGATATTTTTATCCACCCAATTATCCACCTTACGTATTGGGCTTCTGGTCGATACTTGCTCTCAATAACAGCCTGTGTAACGCGCGCCCGCACACGCGCGGCGGTGTGCTTTTGGGAGATTAGGCCCCTGTGCCAATTGTGAGGTGTGACGTGCCTATATCGCCCTCACGCGATACACCCGCACCTCGCCGTCCAATATCAGATGTGTATCTTCGCGCAGCTTCCGCATGTCCTGCTCCTCACCACAACATTACGGCACGGCGCACCAACAAGTTTACATAAGTGTGTATTTGGGGGCGAAGGTATGTTTGTAATCAGTATGTCTGCGGTTCGAGCTCGTTTTGGGCACCGCCTAATCCAAAAATGACTTTATTATCAATAAGTTGATTGATTGTTAATTTTTTCCCCCCTTAATTATCCGCTCTGGTAATGGGCTTCTGGTCAATACTTGCTCTGAAAAATAGCCTGTGGCACGCGCGTAAATGTGTGCGAGTGGACTTGGTGGCGGGTTTGCTAGAGGCAGAATGCCTTAGGCCAGACCACACTCCCACATGTATTAAGGTTGGGTGATTGGAAGGCTCAATCGAATTGATGCGCCGTCAGCTGTGTCCTGAATATCTAATTCACCTTGATGATTTTTGAGCACTCGAGCAGCAATGGCGAGACCCAGACCGCTGCCCGGACCGCCACCTGCTTGGGAAAATCGGCTTAGCGCCTGGAGGTGTCGATCAGGTGGAATGCCCACGCCATTATCAGAAATTATGACTGTGGCCATTTGGCCCGCTACGGACATGCGTACACTAACATTTGAGACTTTAGGGCCACCGTGGATGAGTGAGTTTGAAAACAAGTTCAATATTGCTTCTTGAAGCATAGTCTCATCGGCTTTGATCAAAACGATGTTCCGCGGCACGTTCAGATCAAAAGCTAACGGGCATTCTGAATGTTGGTTTTGAAAGGCCAAAACAGCATTTTTGAGCAATTGGCGCAGGTCAACTTTGGCACCTGACTGGGCAATGTCTGTACCGCTTGCGCGCTCAAATGAGAGCAGCTTGTTGGTCAGCTCACTTGCTTCTCGGGCCGCATCCAAAAGCTCGGCGCTTCGCTTTTTCGCCATTTGTGCATTTGGCGCTGTTTGCACTGCTTCGGCGAGCGCGAGGACCCCCGCAACGGGGTTGCGCAACTGATGGGCGGCATTTGAAATGAATTCGTCTTTGGAGCTTATCCGCCGCGACACCCGATTTAGCAGCCCGTTTAACGTGTTGACCAACCCTTGGGCTTCTGTTGGAACAGGGCGGCGGATGGGTTCAAGCTCGCTCGCGGTGCGCAAAGCAATGGCCCGTTCAAGCTCAAGCAGCGGGCTTAACCCAAGGCGCACGCCGAACCAGACAACAATACCAACACTAAATACCAGCCCCGCTATAACTGCAAAGGACTTGGACAAAACACTTCGCACAAAGCTGCTGCGAACACTGGCATTTTGCCACACGGTGATGTTGAAAACACCCGCCACGCCGCTGACCAAAGTCACGTCCTGAAAGCGTAGAACGCGGACGTTTTCGCCCTGATAAACACTGTTAAAATAAAACGGCTCCGTCGTGCCTTGACCCGTAAAGCTGGGCAATATGGGGGGGGTAGAGTAGCCCGTTACGAACACGCCATCTGGGGCGAAAACGTGGTAAAAGATTGTGCCACCCGAAGTGTCGGTTAGCAGCCGCCGGGTTGACGGGCTAATTGCGTCACCGTCTGACAGGGCAACATCTCGTGAAATGGCGATCGCAGCAGACAGCAGCCCTTTATCGAAGATACTTTCTGCGCGCAGTGTTGTGTTATGAAACTGCCACGCACCCGCAATGCACGAGATCACCAAAAGCGGTGGCAAAATTATCAAGATCAGCCGCGCGCGCAGCGAACGTGGTATCATGGGGCGTCTTGCTCGATCATTTCATAGCCCAAGCCACGGCGCGCCTTTATGAGGATCCCGTATGGTTTAAGTCGGGACCTTAGACGTGAAATGTAGACTTCGACTACTTTCTCTTCGATGTCCGAACCAACACCGTAAACATGATCCAGAACAGCACTTTTGGACACCAACCGCCCGTCTGCCCCTAATAGGCACTCAAAGACGGACATTTCGCGGCGCGGTAAACCTAATTCCGTTTCCCCGTCGAATAGTTGCCGTGCGTTAGGATCATAGTGCAGCGCGCCAACCGCTTTTAGCTGCTGTTGTGGGATTGCACGCCTGCGCAGTAGGGCCCGAACGCGGGCTTCGAGTTCGGCCATCTCAAATGGCTTGATCAAATAATCATCCGCGCCTGCATCAAGACCACGCACGCGGTCTTGCGTGTCAGCGCGTGCGGTCAACAAAATAACTGGCCGTGCATCAGCGCGTCGCCTCATTTCGCTTAATAAATCGAGGCCATCTGTACCGGGTAAATTGATATCCAGAATAACTAAATCCGCGCCGTCAGCCTTGAGGTAGTCTTGGGCTTCGTCCCCATTATGGACCGTATCCACAGCGTGGCCTGCGTCTTCAAGACGGTAGGTGATGCCCTTCGCAAGACTAATGTTGTCCTCAACCAGTGTGATACGCATTCAAATTTCTCTTAAGTATGAAAGTTTCATGAAAGGTTCGCAGATCAAACATGAAACATCAATCGGGGGGTGGAGGCTCCTCAGTGATTCTATTTCAACCGCTCTGTTTGTGCGGAAAAAATCTGGGAGGATTTTATGTTTAATTTGAAAACTACGCGTCGCGTAGCTGCGGGGCTTGTGGCTGCTGCAGCTGCTACTTTTGGATTGCAAGCGAACGCGGGTGGTCATGGTATCAATCTTGAGGGCAAAACTGTTGAGTGGATCATTCCATTCTCTGAAACGGGTGGCTCTGCCAAATGGGCTAACTTCTACGCACCACTTTTGTCAGAGGCCCTTCCGGGCGAGCCAACAGTCGTTGTGAAATTCATGCCTGGTGCTGGCTCCACGAAAGGGGCGAACTTTTTCCAAGAGCAGCGTTACGAAGACGGCACACTGATTTTCGGTTCCTCAGGGTCCACACAGTTCCCGTTCTTGTTGGGCGATCCACGCGTGAAATATAACTACGCCGACTGGAACGTTGTATTGGCTTCAGGTACCGGCGGTGTGGCTTATCTGCCGCCAGAGCTTGCGTCGAAAATGGATGGTTTGAACGCGGCTGGTCTGCAAGGCACCGACTTTATTTATGGTAACCAAGGCGCGACACGTCTTGACCTTGTGCCGACGCTTGCTTGGGAAATGCTGGGACTTAATGTCGAAAGCGTAATGGGTATCAAAGGCCGCGGTGACGGTCGTTTGATGTTTGAGCGCGGTGAAGCGAACATCGATTATCAAACGTCCTCATCATATTTGTCTGGTGTTACACCGCTTGTTGAAGCGGGTACTGCAGTGCCCATGATGACTTGGGGCGCTCTTGATGACGCCGGCAACATTGTGCGGGACCCCACATTCCCTGAAATTCCTACTTTCAAAGAAGTGTGTGACGCGACCGATGGATGCGAAACATCAGGTGAAAAGTGGGATGCGTGGAAAGCGTTCTTTATTGCCGGTTTCCCCGCTCAAAAGATGGTTTTCCTTCCCCAAGGTGCATCAGCAGACGCGATGGCAACATACACAGCAGCATTTGAAGCTGTGAAGGCACGCGCCGATTTCGCCGAGATTTCAAGCAAGCGCTTGGGCAAGTATCCACAAATGACTGGTGAGGCAGCTGCAACAGCAAAAGCAAGCGCGACCATGGTGAGTGCGGATGCAAAAGCCTTTATCGTGAACTGGCTGCAAGAAAAGTACGGCGTTTCACTTAACTAAATTTCCTTCTTGAACGTCCCGCTTGCCGTGGTGGGCGGGGCGTTTGCACAAGGAAATTTTGGGGGAGCTTTCTCTTGAACGTAATATTGGAAGCGCTGCCCGCATTCGGCGACGCTTGGGCACTCATTTTACAACCGGTCGTCTTGGGGTACCTCGTGTTAGGGGTTCTGATGGGCCTTTGCATTGGGGTTTTCCCCGGGCTTGGCGGTATTGCGGGGCTGTCGCTTCTTCTGCCTTTCATGTTCGGTATGGACCCAATTTTGGGCTTGGCGTTGATGATTGGGATGGTTGCTGTTGTCCCCACATCAGACACCTTTGCCTCTGTGTTGATGGGCATTCCCGGCTCCTCCGCATCTCAAGCCACGGTGCTTGATGGCTTTCCTATGGCGCGCAAAGGCAAGGCCGCCCATGCGCTATCGGCTGCGTTCACATCCTCACTTTTTGGCGGGCTGGTCGGGGCGAGTTTTCTGACGGTCTTTATCTTGATCGCCCGTCCGATTGTATTGGAGTTCCGCACGCCGGAACTGTTGATGATCACAATATTCGGGCTGTCGATGGTTGGTATTTTGGCAGGCCGTGTTGCGATTAAGGGTGTTGTCGCCGCTGGTCTTGGGATGTTGATCGGTACCATTGGTGAAGGTGCGTCTTCTGGTGATTTGCGGATGTCGTCGTACGATTTTCCGTATCTTACTGACGGATTGAAACTGGTCATTGTGGGCTTGGGCATTTTTGCCATTCCTGAGATTATTGCGCTGCTTCGACAAGACCGCGCTATTAGCAGTGAACCACAGATTGGCGGGGGCTGGATCGACGGCATTCGAGATTGGTTTGCCAATATTTGGCTGTCGGTGAGGTGCTCCATCATTGGTGTTGTTGTGGGTGTTATTCCTGGGCTAGGGGGCTCTGTTGTGGATTGGATCGCCTATGGTCACGCGGTTCAGACAACAAAGGAAAAATCCAACTTCGGAAATGGAGAAGTGCGCGGCGTGATTGGGCCAGAAAGCTCAAACAACGCCAAAGAGGGCGGTGGTTTGGTGCCGACGTTGTTGTTCGGGATTCCCGGATCCGGCTCTATGGCAATTTTTATCGGGGCTATTGCGCTGCTTGGCTCTGGCCAGATCGAAGTTGGCCCTGCGATGCTCAAGAATAATCTCGATATCACTTACGCGATTGTATGGTTGCTCGCCCTCGCAAACGTCGTTGGCACAATCGTTTGCATCGCAGCATCTGGCGGGATCGCCAAGTTGACCACCATCAGGTTTGTTCTTCTTGCCCCGTTTCTCTTTATGATAATCAGCTTTGCGGCGTTTCAGTCGGGTCAAAACCTCATGGATTTGGTCGCACTGTTCACGATTGGCTTCCTTGGCATTTTGATGCGCCGCTTTGATTGGTCTCGCCCGGCGTTTTTGATTGGTTTCGTGCTGTCTAACCCCGCTGAAACCTATGCCAACCAAGCCATCCAAATCGCTCAGTCCCGCTTTCGCAAAGGCTTCGGTGAAGGGCTGGATTACATCTTTTCACCAATTGTGATCGTTTTGTTGGTTATCACAATCATTTCGGTGGTCTTAGGCTTGCGTCAAGCCAAGCACATCATGGCCGAGGGAGACAGCAAGTCCGGCTCTAAGCGTGCGCCGATGATCTTCATGCTGATGGTTACGGCCTTCATTGGGTACGCCCTTTTTGATGCGAGCTCGATCCCCAGTTACAGTCGTGACAGAACGTTCCCAATTTTTGTCGCCAGTGTCTGTTTGATTGGCTGCGCCATATTGATTGTTCGTATGATCTGGGTTGCCGAGACCGATACCATCTTTGCAGACCGTGAGCTGAGTGGCGAAGATGCGGGCGCGACGCACGGGCTTTGGTCCACACTCGGTTGGTTTGCCGCACTGCTCATCCTGACGTCACTTCTTGGATTTATCCTCGCCTTAGGCATCTTTTTGTTCAGCTTCATGATGATCAGAGCGCGCAAAGGTGCCCTGTTTTCAGCCGCATATACTGTCATCGGCACCGCATTCATTTGCGCGATGGCTTGGACGCTAAATCGCGACTTTCCTCCGGGGCTTTTGCAAGAATACGCAACACTTCCATGGCCGCTGACATGACACAAACACCCATTCCCTATCTACTTATGCGCGGCGGCACATCTCGCGGGCCATATTTGAACCGCGCTGATCTTCCGGCTGATCTTGAGACGTTAGCCGATGTGTTAATCGCAATTGTGGGCTCGGGCCATTCGCTCAACATTGATGGGCTTGGGGGCGGTGCTGCAGTCACGACCAAAGTAGCGATGCTGTCTAAATCGGACGACGATTGGGCCGATGTCGACTACTTCTTTGCCCAAGTCAGCGTGAAAGATAGGCTTGTTGATTTCAAACCCACATGCGGCAATATTTTGACAGGTGTTGGCCCTGCAGCAATCGAGATGGGGTTGTTTGAGCCTATTGACGGCGAAACCACAGTAAACATTCGTGCGGTAAACACAGAAGCGCGCGTTTCATCGGTCGTACAGACACCCAACCGTGTTGTCAGTTACGAGGGCAGGGCAGCCATTGACGGTGTTCCCGGAACATGCGCGCCCATAGCTCTACAATTCATGGAAACTGTAGGCGGTGTGACGGGTGCATTTTTGCCAACTGGAAAGCTGACCGATGAAATCGACGGCGTCACAGTCACCTGCATGGACGTGGCGATGCCCATGGTGATTGCCTCTGCGCAGAGCTTTGGCCTGACTGGGTACGAAAGCGTTAATGAATTAGACGAGAACCGTGAATTTTTCCAATGCATGGAAACGATTAGGCAAAAAGCAGGCGTGTTGATGGGAATGGGGGATGTCTCTCAATCCGTTACGCCAAAATTTGGCATACTGGCACCTGCAAGGGCAGGCGGGACAATTTCTGCACGATACTTTATGCCTTGGAACACTCATCCCTCGATGGCAGTAACCGGGGCACAATGCTTGGCATCATGTGTGTTGACCCCGGGCACAGTAGCTGACGGAATGGCCGTCAAGCCAAATGAAATACCTGCAAACATTGTGTTGGAACACGCATCGGGCAGTATTGAAGTGGCCGTTGATTATGCCGATACGGCCGCAGGTTTCGAAATCAAATCCGCAGGTCTTGTGCGTACCGCACGCAAAATCGCCGCAGGAGAGGTCTTTATCCCTTCGCGAATTTGGGCGGGTCACGTAAACAACGGTCACGCGGATATGGAGGGGTGATGAAAGTTCACATTCTTGATGATTGGTTCGACACGTTACGGAACTTGCCGTGCTTTTCTAAGCTAGATGATCACGATGTCACTGTTTGGTCAGACCATGAGCCTGATCCGGTTAAACTTGCCGCTCGAATGCAGGAGGCCGAAGCGCTGGTCTTGTTTCGCGAGCGCACGAAAGTGGGTGCGCAACTTCTTGCGGGAATGCCAAACCTGAAATTGATTTCACAGCGTAGTGTCTATCCGCACGTCGACGTTGATGCGTGTACGCTCCACAACGTGTTGCTGTGTTCGAACATGCATTCAGACGCGCCTTCCTATGCAGCAGCTGAGCACACGTTGGCTCTTATCTTGGCGAGCTTTCGACAAATACCGCAACAGACCAGTTCGATCAAAGCGGGCAACTGGCAGGCCGGTGTCGGGCGCACGCTTCGGGGGCGGGTTCTGGGGCTATACGGCAACGGACGCATTGCGGGCGCCGTGTCAGATTATGCCAAAGCATTGGGCATGAAGGTGCAATGGTGGGGGTCCGAGGACGGACGGATGCGTGCAAAAGAAGCAGGCGAGACTGTCCCCGCCACGCGTGAGGCATTTTTCGCCACATCTGACATTGTAAGTGTGCATGTCCGACTAAAGTCAGAAACCAAAGGGCTGATCACCAAAGCGGATTTAGCGGCCATGAAACCGCGCGCATTATTTGTGAACACATCGCGTTCGGGCCTTGTGCAAACGGGCGCGCTTGAGGCGGTTGTGGCGCAGGGCCAGTTGCACGCGGCTGTTGATGTTTTCGACCAAGAACCGCTCACGGACCAAACCAATATTCTGCTCACGCACCCTAACGTGGTTGCGACCCCGCACATCGGTTTTGTGACAGAGGATGAATTTGATTTACAGTTCAGCGATATTTTTGACCAAATTAACGCCTTCGCCGCGGGACAGCCGATCAATATGATCAATCCCGAAGTCTTTCCTTAGGGCGTGCTTTGTCTTTTGACAAAGCCGTCCGTCATGGCACGCTCAACAAAAGCGTCTAATGCGGAAATACGCGGGTCCGCCGGATTTGGCAGGGCCATTGCTTGCCTGACTGATGTCAGGGCGTCAGGTAAAACTCGGATGTCCGGCTTGTCCGCAAATGCTGCCTCAAGCGAGGCACGCACCCCAGCCACTGCATCGTAACTGCCCGAACCAAATTCCTCAAAGCTTTGCATGGGCGTGCCTGACCGGATGAGTTGGGCCAATCTGAGATTTTTGGTCAAAAAAAGATCATAGGCCGAGCCTTTGGCTGTCAGCACACGTCGACCTTCGTGGTCCAGATCGGAACAGTGTGTGAAACTTGAGGCTGTGCGCACCGCATAGGTTGCTTCGATAACTTTGTAGGGTCTTGTAAAGGTAATCTGCTGCGCGCGCGCCTCATCAATTGCTAGGAACGCGACATCCCACTTATCCCGTCCCGCATCTGCGAAAACTTTGCCAGCGCCCTCGTACACAACATGCTGTAACGGCACGCCGAGTTCTTGGGCCAACCGTGTTGCAAGGGCAGGGCTGATCCCTTTGAAATGCGCCCCGTCTCCTCTGACAAGGGCGCGGTTACCGGTGTTGATCGCGGCGCGCAACACCCCTGTGGGGGCAAGCAGTTTCGCACCCTCATTTTGCATTATTCATCTTTTCAAATAATCGGCCAAATAGCGGCGCGCCCAAGATAACTACAAAAATACGCAAAACGTGGTGTGAGATCACAAATGCCATATCCGCCCCGACAATCAAGGCAAGCACCGTTAGCTCGGCTTGCCCGCCCGGTGCAAAAGCCAAAATGGTCTCCATTGGAGGCGCCAGATCGGCAAGGTGAATGGCCTCGGCGAAAATGACGGTCAGTACCAGTAGAATGACACAAAAGCCGATGCCCGCTGTGACGTCTCTGCGCACCTCACCCATTGTAACGCCTGCATATTTACAGCCTACGCCCATTCCGATGAAGAACTGTGCGGCCCAAATAGCCTCGGCTGGTGGACGGTGTTGTAACACGCCAAGCAGCGACATCGCGGCAGCAAGCAACAAGGGCCCCAAAATAGTTGCGCCAAACATTCGGACACGTTTTGCCAGATACCATCCAACAAGCCCGCAAAATATCATGAGCAACAGTTGTTCTGCCGCGATTGAAGACGCGGGCGCGCCCGGTGGGTTACTCAAGTCTGCGTCCCAAACCCAGCTGAGCAAGAATGGCAGAGACACCACGATGATCATAACGCGGGTGGCGTGAATAAGGGACAGTGTACGGATATTACCGCCCGCTTCTTCACCAAAAACCAGCATATCCTGAAGGCCGCCTGGCATGGACGAGTAGTAGCTTGTCGCGAAATCAAGCCCCCAAAACCGTTGAAAGTAAAACAGACCGACAATGCCGATGCATCCGGTCATAACGGGGATCATCAACAAGGTCGGCCACATTCCCGTCATCGAGACCAAAAGCGTTGTGGTAAATGTGGCACCGACAGCCACGCCCAAAATTGTACGCATGGTGTCACTGACCCACTTTGTGTCACGCATCGGCACGCCTGCAAGTGCTGCGCCGAGACAGGCAAAGATTGGGCCCAAGAGCCAAGGCAGGGGGAGATCAAGCAATTTAAAACCGGCCACTCCCGCACCCGCGATCAAAAATGCGTATAGGCGCGGGCTCACTTTTGTAGCCCCTTCAGTCTGTGCCGAAGCGATGTTTGCAAATGTTCGTCAGCGGCTTTGCCTGCCGCTGCTTGATCCGAAGACCTGATTGCGTCGATGATTTCTGCGTGTTGCGCATGCACCGTCTGTATGCGTGATTCATCATCAAGCGTCGTTGGTCCAAGTAGCATGAGTGCATTATTGAGTGCGCGTGCTGCTTCCAACAAGAACCGATTTCTTGTGGCAAGATAGATGCTGCGATGGAAATCTTGATTAAGTGCAGCGGCACGTTGTGTATCCGACCCCACTTTTTCAATTTGGTCGTTGATATCACTCAGCAGGTCAATTTCTGCCGCGCTTGCGTGTTTTGCAGCCATTTCTGCGGCGGTACGCTCAAGTACCAATCGCATTTCATAGAGCTCAACAATCTCTGGCGAGGACAGCGTTCTTATCACCGCGCCAATCCGTGGGCGATGCTCAACAATTCCGTCATTCTCAAGCTTGCGCAGTGCTTCTCGAACGGGGGTGCGGGACAGCTCAAGTTGCTGGGACACATCGATTTCGCGTAGCCGGTCTCCCGGTCGAAACTGCCCGCTTCGGATCGCGTCATAGAGTCGACGATAGGCAATTTCGCCCTGTGACATGTCTTGCCAATCCGTATTAGTCATTCTAGATGTCCGTATTGTATCCAAGTGGATACAATATAGATGTTAGGGAGAAGCGCCAGTGGCAAAATCAATCATCGTAGTTGGAACTGGAAACGCGGCTCTATGTGCTGCAATTGCAGCACTTGAATCGGGCGCAAAAGTTACGCTGTTAGAAAAAGCCGACGAGGCGCTGGCCGGCGGCAACACCAAATATACCGCAGGAGCGATGCGCTTTGCCTATAACGGTGCAGATGATTTGATGCCGCTGCTTAAGGACCCCAACGATCAAAGAGTCCAAAACGCAGATTTCGGACGCTATGACACAGAGCAATTTGCCAATGATTTGCTGGGCTTTAACGACGGGCGCCCTTTGTCTGACGAACAATACGCGCTGGTACACAATTCAGGTGATACAATGCGTTGGCTGGCGTCTCATGATGTGAAATTCGAACCGATCTACAGTCGCCAAAGTTTTGAAAAAGACGGCCGTCACGTATTTTGGGGTGGGCTTACGTTGGCTGCTGAAAACGAAGGCGTAGGTCTTTTTGATATGGAGTTTGCCGCAGTGACGCGGCTTGGTGGAACTGTCCGCTACAACAGTGCCGTAACTGGATTAATCATACAAAATGAACGCGTGGTTGGTGTAAAAATCGGCGGCGAAGAGCTATATGCCGACGCTGTGATTTTGGCATCTGGTGGCTTTGAGGCAAATGATGCGTTGCGAGTGAAACACATGGGACCGGATTGGGCGGCTGCCAAAGTGCGCGGGACACCGCATAACACAGGCGATGGGCTTGTCATGGCGCTTGAGGCTGGTGCTGCAGAATATGGGCCGTATTCGGGCTGCCACGCCACGCCAATGGATTTGCATATGGCCGATTTTGGGAATCTCGACATTCCGCCGGGAGAGCGTAAAAATTACCGCAAAATCTCGTATTTTCTGGGTGTGATGCTAAACGCAGATGGCCAACGTTTCGTTGATGAGGGGGCGAATTTCCGCAATTATACGTATGCGCAATACGGCGCGGCCATCTTGAAGCAGCCGGGTCAATTTGCATGGCAGGTGTTTGATAGCAAAGTATACGATCTGCTTTACGCAGAGTATCGCTTTCATGATGCTCATTTTGTTACAGCGCACACATTGGATGATTTGATCGATCAAATGAGCGGTGTAGACGGTGATGCGGCGCGTGCCACGCTGAGCGAATATAACGCCGCCGTCGATGCAGATACGCTTTTTGACCCGACAATTTTGGATGGAAAAGCCGCTGTCGGTGTGAGCCCGCCTAAATCAAACTGGGCTCAAACGCTCGATACTGGTCCGTTTTATGCCTATCCAGTGACCGGTGGGATTACTTTTACGTATGGGGGCCTAAAAGTTGATCCGGACGGAAGTGTTTTGTCAGTTGAGGGACGTAAAATACCGGGGCTATTTGCCTGTGGTGAAATCGTAGGCGGAGTGTTTTATGCAGGCTACCCGGGTGGTTCTGGCCTTACATCAGGCGCGGTCTTTGGACGTCGTGCGGGATACGGTGCTGCTGCCTAGTTGATTTCTGATGCAGACCCCAAAAAAGAGCGCCCCGCTTTCGCGAGACGCCCTTCTTTGGGACAGGGAGGTATCCTATGGGTTGCGCGAGACTTAGAAGTTCGCGAGTGACTTCAGTGATGCGACGCGCGCTGTGTCGTTGTCTTGCTCAGCCAGATCGATCAAGAAAGCGTAGTCCACGCCGCCCTGCGCGTTATCACCGTTTTCCAGTGATTTCAGCGAGGCAACCTGTGCTGTGTCATTGTCCTGCTCTGCGTTTTCGATCAGCGATGCGAAATCAACAGATGTGCCGCGGCTTGAGACACGGGCGCTGTCGAGAGTTTGGCCCAAGAAGAAGTTCAGCTGTGCTACGTCTTGGTCTTGGCGAGCGTTAATGATGTTAACCAATGTTGTGTCTGCGTAAACACCGGCGCTAACGCCTGCGGATTTAGCGAGTTGGTCAGCAGATGCTGCAGTTGCGGAAGCGGCGATTGCGATAGCTGTGAATACAGTTGCGAGTTTCATAATGTTTCCTTTCGGTGCCTTGTCTAAGGCGTTGGTTTGTTTGGGCTATATTGCCCTGTGAGTGTCGAGTGAGGCGTTAGTGCCTGTCTCGGATGAGTTGTATATGAGGGTTGTTTTTGGGTTATGATAGGCTTGTCACGAGCAGGTGATCTGTGCGGAAACGAACATCACGCCAGCGTGATTTCCCATTGTGTGCGTAGGCCCTGCGGGTGTTATTCCTATAGAAACGTCGCTCACAAGAAATGTTACACCGCCGCGATATGTTTCAGCGCGGCGGAGGGTTTTGTAATAATTTGGGTGGGTGCAGGCAGAGCAACGCCACGGCTGGGCGACTATTCGCGCGAGAAATAAATGTTTTTGTGCTGAAAATGCATTCAATCCGCGACTATTGCCTTTGCGAACGGTCCAAATGTGGAATTCTACCCGCCTTGGAGGGCACTCACTGACAGATGTCATGCGTCTATATGTTCAGAGGTTAAATTTTTCACCAAACAACACGAACTCGAATTGCCGAGGCCAGAGCATTCTGCATAATCTTAGATGCGTCAGGTGGGAGGATGATAATGAGACTCGCTACATTAACAGGGGTGACAACAGTCTTAGCTAGCATCGCTGCTGCGCAGTCCGTTCCCAATTTGCCTCAGCCGCTTGATGACGCCTCGTTTTTCGCGGTTAACCAAGCCGAGGCCGAGTTGGGACAGTTGCTCTTTTATGATCCGATCCTATCGGGCAACAAAACAATCGCTTGCGCAACCTGTCATCATCCTGATTTCGGCACGTCCGACGGGCTTACTTTGTCGTTCGGGGATGGCGGTGTTGGTCTTGGCCCGACACGACGGTTCGACCCTTCTAACATCCCAGAGGAGAGGATACCGCGAAATTCTCCGGCGTTGTTTAACCTTGGTGCGCGCGAGGTTGTCCGGCTGTTCCATGATGGCCGCCTTGAGTTTGATCCGGCGCAACCAAATGGCATACGCACACCGATGGGCGGCGACATGGCCGACGGGTTCGCGTCCATTTTGTCAGCACAGACGATGTTTCCGGTTCTAAGCCGCGATGAAATGGCGGGCTCGTTTCGCGAAAATGAGGTAGCACAGCTTGTCCGTCAGGGGCGCATCACAGGGCAGGGCGGCGCGTGGGATGTATTGGCCGAGCGGGTCCGTGACATTCCAGCCTATGTGCAAAAATTCGAAGCGGTATATCCAGATGTCACCGGACCGGAAGACATTGGGTTCACAAAAATTTCGGATGCAGTTGCCGCGTTCATGGAATTTGAGTGGCGTTCGGATACCGCGCCATTTGACGCAGTCTTGCGCGGGCAGGCAGAATTTAAAGGTTTAGCTGCGACAGGTGCTGATTTGTTCTATGGCAAGGCTAATTGCGCGCAGTGTCACTCAGGGCCTTTGCTGACGGATCAGGGCTTTCACGCGATGGCGGCGCCTCAAATCGGACCTGGGAAATCGGCCACATTTGAAACGCACCACCGCGACGATGGGCGATTTCGGGTAACGGGCAAAGAGGCGGACCGCTATGCGTTTCGCACGCCCTCGTTGCGCAATGTTGCGTTGACGGCCCCTTACGGACACGCCGGTGCACACCGTGATTTGGCTGCGTTCGTCGCCGATCACGCGGACCCTGCAGGGGCTCTTGCACGGTTTGATCGAACGCAGGTTGTCCTGCCAAGCTATGACGCGCCAGATTTCGCGGTTCTTGATGATCCCGAGCAAGTTGCCGCAATTTCCGCCGCTGTGAAGGCGGCACCTGTTTCATTAAGTGACGCGGAGATAACGGCAATTGTGACGTTCCTGAACACATTGACGGACCCAATCAGTGTGACCGGCAGATTGGGTATTCCGGATGCGGTGCCCAGTGGTTTGGACGTGCCTCGTCAAGAGGCGCGGTAGCGCGTTTAGGGCTTTGTCGGTTTCGAAATGACCACCCGCTGGTTTGCGCTGAAAGAATGCGTTGACTGGCTTTGATCGGGCCACGTTACCCTGACGTCTATCTGCTGGGCCTCGGCCAGTCCAAAGTGACGCCCCACAAGTTGACCGCCTGCATGCCCGCCACCAATGGTGTGTTGCTGCAGCTGTTTTGAGGTGCCCGTATCAACAGAGATGAGCGCGCCGATGGCATCCACGTTACCACCGGACTGACGTACGGTGATGTTAATCCAATTGCCCGTGCCTGACGTGACATTGCGGTAAAGTTCAAGCGGCGCGCGTCTGTTTGCAACGATCAAATCAAGTCGACCATCGTTGTCAAAATCAACCAGCGCCGCGCCGCGTGAGCGTTCGGTCGTTGCGACACCTGCGATGTGGGCGCGCTCTTCAAATTTGCCGTCATTCAATTGCATGAGCAAGTTATTGGGGTCACGCGTCGCCATGCCCGGCATTTGATCCACGTTGCCCTTAGCAATGAATAGATCCGCTTGCCCGTCGTTATCCACATCTGCAAACTCCGCATGCCAACCGGTTGAGGGCCGTCCGTCATCCCCAACATGGGGGCGCTGTGCATAGGTGCCAATGGCGTAGTCCGCCGCTTTATAAGTACCATCTGACTGGGCAATTTGAAGAAGCTGATCCCCCATGGAGGTCAACATAACTTCGTCGCGCCCGTCACCGTTCAGGTCACGGCTTGCAATGCCCATCCCCCAAAGGGACACGTTTTGCCATCCATCTTCGGGTCCCAAAAAGCGCTTCTCCGTGGTGTCCCACATCTGCTCAAAGCCGCCGCGCACATAATAATGCCTGTCATTAGACAGTCGCAGCGTGTGGCGACCGCGGGCATCTTGAGCGGCCAAAATAGAGAGTGGGCAATACCCGGGCGTTAGGGGCGAGGCCACATATGACCCATCGCGCGGTATCAGAATTTGGTTGTCGTCACAGGCTTCAAATGGGCCGTTGGGGTCTGATCGGTCCACGTAATTTCCAATGGCCATTGTGGGCAATTCATCCTCCCACCACGCAGTGAAGGCCGTTGACCAGCTGTCATCGGTTGGCAGGTTGAATGCCGCGCTGGCCTCGACAAACCCGCACTGTCCGTCACCTTTCAGGATCATGTTGGGACCGACGCGCAGCACAAAGAGGTCCAAGTGTCCGTCACCGTTGATGTCAATTGGGTAGGCGCCCGTGGTTCCAGTGATCTGTGGTATAGTTTGCGGGCTAAACCGCATCGCGCCGTCGTTGCGCAGTAGCAAGGCAGGCGTCTCACCACCGGCGGCAAAAATATCGGCGAAACTATCATTGTTGCAATCCAGAACGGCAATACCGCCACCAACGAAATGGTTCCAGTCACCGCTGTAAATATGTGGCGGTAGGTTTTCAGATACGTCCTCGAAAAGGGGATCTGCGGCGCTGGACAGGGGTGTCAACAAAGCTGCTGCAACTAAAGTGCCGTAACTGGCGGTGGTGCGGGGCTGGCTGCTCACGCTGTGGCGCCGGTGTGACCGCTGATCATTGTCTCGGTCAGGAACGAAAGCGCCAACGCGGTCGCCCCGCGCGCCCAGACCCGATCATCCCACGCACGAATATGAATTTGGCAGGGCTTGCTGCGCGTCGACAGCGTCATGTCTTGGGCGTCTTTAAAAATAGCCTCTGCGTAGGGGTATTCGTGCTGCATCCGGTCGCCGGCGACAATGATCAGGGGCGGGTCGAACAGCTGGATCACATTGGCAAGACCAACTGACAGGTATCGTCCCGCGCGTTTGAAAATGGCCAAGGCCGCCATGTCACCTGCTTTTGCTTTGTTGAGCAGTGTCTCAAGAATATCATCGTTTTTCAAAGCGGTGGCATCGGCAATATCAAGGGCTGTAATAGCCTCGCGGGTTAGCGCATATGCGCCCAGATACGCCTCAAGGCAGCCACGCTGGCCGCATCTGCACAATGCGCCGTCCATTTGGACTTTGGTGTGACCCAACTCAAGCCCCATCCCGTTCGAGCCGCGGTAAAGCTGCCCGTCAGAGACAAGTCCCATGCCCACCCCGTTCTCAATTGTCACAACGGCAAAGTCTGTCTTGTCGCGCCCCTCACCAAACCATTGCTCTGCCAAGGCCAGCATATTGGTGTCGTTATCGATAAAGAGCGGCACGCCGTAGCGGTGCTTGAACTCCGTGGGAAGATCTTGGTCCCCATCGGTCAAAAGGGATGACCATGTGACGGTTGCTTGGTCGTGATCAATGATGCCAGGAAGGCCGAGGCCCACTGCCTTTACCTCTGACATGGGTTTGTCGGCGTCGCTTAGGACAAGCGCGATTAGGGTGTCGATTTCTTGGAATAGGGTCGCGGTGCTGCGCCGCTTTACATCGCTTGGGACGTTAGCGGTTGCCACGATATTGCCCGTGAAGTCCGCAAGGATAGCTGAGTGCTTATTGAACGCCAACTTGATGCCGATAACATACGCTGCTTGTGGTACAATACGAAGTGCGACGCGGGGGCGACCTCGGCTTGTTGCGCGACGGGTGTCTTCGATTTCCTGCAAGACCCCTTCTGCGATCAAATCAGCAGTCAACGTGGTCACAGAGCCTGCACTGATGTCGAGTGCTTGGGTAATTTCGGCGCGCGCAGCACTTCCATGTGAGCGGACATATTCGAAAATTTGCTGCCGCAAGGGCATATCCCCGCCCTTAATTGGTGTTAACAACGGGCCGCATCCCGTTGGAATTATTTGATTTAAATTATAATTCATCAGTCAAACTTAATATCGCCAATTGTGCGCTTCTGACATGATTCCTAGTGTGTAAATCTCTTTCTGGGAAGCAAATTTGTAAAAAATCTTCGAAAAGGGCGATTTTTTATTTTGCAAACTGAAATTAATAGTGGCACCTTAACCAGCGAGTCACAAAGCTTGAGTGCCCATGTGACGGTAAACGGTTCTGGGAGGAACAACATGAAAAAGATGATTATCGGGGCAGCGATTGCAGCTGCTGGTTTTGGAACAGCAGCATTCGCAGAAGGCCACAGCGTTACTGTTGGCGTGAGCTGGTCGAACTTCCAAGAGGAGCGCTGGAAGACTGATGAAGCGGCTATCAAAGCAGCTTTGGAAGCGGCTGGTGCAACATATGTATCCGCAGACGCACAGTCCTCATCCGCAAAGCAGCTGTCAGACGTTGAAAGCCTGCTGGCCCAAGGCGTTGATGCGCTGATCATTCTTGCACAAGACGCGGCCGCTATTGGCCCAGCAGTTGATGCAGCAGACGCAGAAGGCGTGCCAGTCGTAGCATATGACCGCCTGATCGAAGACCCACGTGCGTTCTACCTCACATTTGACAACGTTGAAGTTGGCCGGATGCAGGCGCGCGCTGTTTTGGCGGCACAGCCATCTGGCAACTACGTCATGATCAAAGGCTCACCCACTGACCCGAACGCTGATTTCTTGCGCGGCGGTCAGCAGGAAGTGCTGCAAGCGTCAATCGACAGTGGTGCGATCACAATCGTGGACGAAGCCTACACAGACGGTTGGTTGCCAGCGAACGCACAGCGCAACATGGAGCAAATCCTGACAGCGAACGACAACAATGTTGATGCGGTTGTTGCATCAAACGACGGCACAGCCGGCGGTGTTGTTGCGGCGTTGACCGCGCAAGGCATGGAAGGTTTGGCAGTATCTGGTCAAGACGGTGATCACGCTGCGTTGAACCGTGTCGCACTGGGTACACAGACTGTGTCTGTCTGGAAAGACGCGCGTGATCTTGGTTTCACAGCTGGTCAAGTTGCCGTTGCGATGGCATCAGGTGCACCAATGGCATCAGTTGTCGGATCAGGCTCATGGACGTCACCTGCGGGCACCGACATGATGTCACTTTTCCTCGCACCAGTGCCAGTAACAGCTGCTAACCTGACAACAGTCACCGACGCTGGCTGGATCAGTGTTGAGAGCCTTTGCCAAGGTGTTGTGAACGGCCCAGCACCCTGTAACTAAAGCAATCTTGCTCTGGCTGGCGCCGCTGGCCAGAGCATCCCAGCTGATAAATTCCCCTCTTTTCTCGAAATGATTGTGCGACCCCTTAACTGAGTGGAGCATTGGTCGTTTTGTTGCCTGCTACCAGATGGAGACCCTCATGTCTGACGCCTCGAAACCCGCCACACCGCAACGCCGGTCGTTGCTGCAATCGCTGGAGGTCGACACCAGATTGCTCGGCATGATTGGCGCGTTCCTGCTTGTGTGCATTGTATTCAACTTGCTGACGGATGGCCGTTTCTTGACGCCGCGCAACCTGTTCAACCTGACCATTCAAACAGTGTCTGTAGCCATTATGGCCACGGGCATGGTTTTTGTAATTGTTACGCGTCACATTGATCTGTCTGTTGGCGCGCTCTTGGCGACCTGCACGGCGGTGATGGCGATGACCCAAACATCATGGCTGCCAAACATGCTTGGCCTTGAGTTGGGCCACCCGATGATCCCGTGGATTTCCATCGCGATCGGCCTTGTCACAGGCGCGGTCATTGGTGCGGGGCAGGGCTGGTTGATTGGCTATCAAGGAATTCCCGCGTTCATCGTCACCCTTGGTGGTTTGTTGATTTGGCGCAACGTTGGCTGGTATCTGACAGATGGGGCAACGATCGGCCCGCTTGATAAAACATATATTTTGTTCGGCGGCATTAACGGCACACTGGGCGCGACCCTGAGTTGGATCGTGGGCGGCGTTGCTTTGGTGGCGGCTCTCTATGCGCTGTTTTCGGCGCGGCGCACCAAGATCAGCCACGGTTTTCCTGTAAAGCCTGTTTGGGCCGAAGCGCTTGTGATGGGTGTCGTTGGAACGGCGATCATGGGCTTTGTTGCCATCTTGAACGCTTACACAGTCCCGTCACGGGTGATCGCACGCAATCCGTCGCTTTACGGGTGTGAAACAGCCGAAGGCTGCGTAGCGTCTTATGGTATCCCTTATTCGGTGTTGTTGCTGATTGCGGTGGCAATCGTGATGACCGTGATCGCGCGGCGCACACGTCTTGGACGCTATATTTTTGCAACTGGTGGCAATCCTGATGCGGCGGAACTGTCCGGCATCAATACGCGCCTCTTGACTGTTAAAATCTTTGCCATGGTGGGCGTGCTCTGCGCCCTTGCTGGCGTCGTGGCGTCGGCGCGGTTGGGATACCACACAAACGATATCGGTGTGCTTGATGAGCTGCGGGTGATTGCTGCGGCCGTAATCGGCGGGACCGCTTTGGCGGGGGGCGTTGGCACAATCTACGGCGCCATCATCGGTGCGTTGATCATGCAATCACTACAATCGGGCATGGCCATGGTCGGTGTAGATGCACCCTACCAAAACATTGTAGTCGGGGCCGTCCTCGTCTTGGCTGTCTGGATCGATATCCAGTACCGTAAACGCACAGGAGCAAAATGATGAGCGCACCTCTGGTTCAAATGAAAAACGTCTCCATCGCGTTTGGCGGTGTGCGGGCTGTAGATAACGTCAGCATTGATTTGCACGCTGGTGAGGTTGTGGGCTTGTTGGGGCACAACGGGGCGGGGAAATCGACGCTCATCAAGATGTTGTCCGGTGCCTATAAAATGGACAGTGGCGAGATCTGGATTGAGGGCAACAAAGCCACCATCAACTCGCCCCGCGACAGCCGTGATTATAACATTGAGACAATTTACCAAACGCTTGCTTTGGCAGACAATCTTGATGCGGCGAGCAACTTGTTTCTGGGCCGTGAGCTGACTACTCCCATGGGCTTTGTGGATGACAGCAGAATGGAGGCCGAGACCCGCAAGATTATGGCGCGTCTCAATCCGAACTTCAAAAAGCTCAAAGAGCCTGTTTCCGCATTGTCGGGCGGACAACGTCAGTCTGTTGCCATTGCGCGCGCTGTCTATTTTAACGCCAAAATCCTGATTATGGATGAGCCCACTGCCGCCCTTGGCGTGCACGAAACGGCCATGGTCGCCGAATTGATTGGTGAGTTGAAAAAGCAAGGGCTTGGCATCTTTTTGATCAGTCACGATACCCGCGAAATGATGGAGCTGTGTGATCGTGTTTCGGTAATGAAAAACGGTCAGATGGTGGGTACTGAGCGCGTTGAGGATGTGACAGAAGACGACATTCTGTCGATGATCATCTTGGGGAAAAACCCCAAGGAAGCGGCGTAATGTATATCGGTCTGGACCTGGGGACGTCGTCTCTGAAGGCAATCTTGGTTGATGACACTCAACAGGTTCTGGCCGAGCATTCCGTCCCAATGATTGTGACGCGCCCCCATGATGGCTGGTCCGAACAAGACCCCCAACAATGGGAAGATGCGGTGCACACGGCCATGGGTGCTTTGGGGGCCAAGGCAGATTTATCTGCGGTGCGCGGGATCGGGCTTGCAGGGCATATGCACGGTGCGACACTGATCGACAGTGCGGACAACGTGCTGCGGCCGTGCATGCTCTGGAATGACACCCGAGCCGCCGATCAAGCCGCTGCTTTTGATGGGCAGCCGCAGTTTCGTGATATGACGGGTAATATTGTCTTTGCCGGTTTCACAGCGCCCAAAGTCGCGTGGGTACGTCAGAACGAGCCGCAGGTATTTGAGCGCATCGCAAAGGTTTTGCTGCCTAAAGATTACCTGCGTTTGGTTTTGACCGGCGAGCACGTGGCCGAGATGTCCGATGCGGCGGGCACAAGCTGGCTGGATGTCGCTAAGCGGGATTGGTCCGATGATCTGCTTGCTGCCACAGGTTTGACGCGCGCGCAGATGCCGCGTCTGGTTGAGGGCGCAGAGGTTTCCGCAGTTGTGCGTCCATCACTGGCCCAAGCATGGGGCCTTCCCGCAAATGTGGTCGTGGCGGGGGGCGGTGGTGACAACGCCGCAAGTGCAATCGGGGCAGGAGTGGTCCGTAAGGGCGATGCGTTCTTGTCCTTAGGGACGTCTGGGGTGCTTTTTGCCGCCTCTGATGCCTACCAACCCGACGCTGCAAGTGCTGTTCACACGTTTTGCCATGCTGTTCCTGATACTTGGCATCAGATGGGTGTGATTTTGGCCGCCACGGATGCGTTGAACTGGCTGAGCCGCCTGACAGGGCAGTCTGCGGCAGAACTTACAAGCGATCTTGGGGCTGTTCAGGCCCCGTCACGAACGCTGTTTTTACCCTATTTGGGGGGTGAGCGGACGCCCCACAATAATGCTGATATGCGCGGCCAGTTTTTGCACCTTGATCACGCAACTGATGCCAAGGCGGCCGCGCGTGCGGTGCTCGAAGGGGTGGCATATGCGTTTGCGGATAACCTTGCGGCGCTGCGCTCAACGGGTACCCAGATCGATGCGGCTCTAGCCACGGGCGGTGGCGCAAAATCGCACTATTGGCTTGAGGTCATTGCAAGCACCTTGGGGATTTCGCTCAACGTGCCGGCATCGGGTGATTTTGGGGCTGCTTTAGGCGCGGCCCGCCTTGGCATGATGGCCGCAACCGGTGCAGGCGTTGAAATCGCGACCATGCCGAACATTGCCAAAACCATCGATCCAAATCCAACACATGCCGCTGCATTTGCAGACGGCCACGCGCGCTACCGCGCAGCTTACCGCGTTCTCAAGGAGCTTTAATATGACTGATTTTTTCAAAGGCATTCCCGCCATCAAGTTCGAAGGCGCGCAAAGCGATAAGGAATTTGCGTTCCGCCACTACAATCCTGACGAGGTGGTTTTGGGCAAGCCGATGAAAGATCATTTGCGCTTTGCTGCGGCCTATTGGCATTCGTTTGCGTGGCCCGGGGGTGACCCGTTTGGTGGGCAGACATTTCAGCGCCCTTGGTTCGGTGACACAATGGCGGATGCCAAGCTTAAGGCCGATGTAGCCTTTGAGATGTTCCAGATTTTGGGCGTGCCCTATTACTGTTTTCACGACGCGGATATGCGCCCCGAGGGGGCAAACTTCGCCGAAAGCGCGCGCAATCTTGATGAAATGACTGAATATTTGGCTGAAAAGCAGGCTGAAAGTGGTGTTAAGTTGCTTTGGGGGACTGCAAATCTGTTCTCTCACCGCCGGTTTATGTCGGGGGCGGCGACGAACCCTGATCCTGATGTTTTTGCTTACTCCGCTGCGACCATCAAAACCTGTATGGACGCGACCATCCGTCTGGGCGGTGAAAACTACGTGCTGTGGGGCGGGCGTGAGGGCTATGAGACCTTGCTAAATACCGACATGGGACGCGAGCGTGCGCAGGCAGGCGCGATGTTGCAGATGGTCGTTGATTATAAACACAAGACCGGCTTCAAAGGCGCGATTTTGATCGAACCCAAGCCCCAAGAACCCACAAAACACCAGTATGATTACGATGTTGCCACAGTTTACGGCTTTTTGAAGGACTTCGGTCTTGAGGGTGAAGTGCAAGTGAATGTTGAGCAAGGCCACGCAATTTTGGCGGGACACTCGTTCGAGCATGAATTGGCTTTGGCGCGCGAGTTGGGGATTTTCGGCTCAATCGACATGAACCGTAACGATTATCAATCTGGTTGGGACACGGATCAATTCCCTAACAACATTCCAGAGATGGCGTTGGCATATTACGAAGTGTTGCGCGCTGGTGGGTTCAAAACGGGGGGGACAAACTTTGACGCGAAACTGCGTCGTCAGTCGCTTGACCCTGAAGACCTAATTCTGGCCCACGTCGGGGGCATGGATGCGTGCGCGGCTGGCTTAAAGGCTGCTGCTGCAATGTTGGAAGACGGCAAGTTAGAAGCTGCCCGTAACGAGCGGTATTCTGGCTGGGACACATCTGATCTGCTTGGTCTTGATCTGGGCACGATTGAGACGCGTGTTCGCGAGTTGGACATTCAGCCTGAACCGCGCTCGGGCAAGCAAGAACGTCTTGAAAACCTTGTGAACAAGTACCTGTAGGCCTGATCGGCCTGATTTTGATTAGGTAAACGCCTAGACTGGCAATTGCTTGAGTATCTGCGCATAGTGACATGAACTCACTTCATGCGTTAACCTTAGGTAATTGCCGCTTATGTCACGTCGCCAATATAATTTACCTGCGCTCACAAGCCTTTCGGTTTTTGAGACGGCAGCGCGGCATCTCAGCTTTAAGCACGCGGCCCATGAACTTGGGGTGACACCGGGTGCAGTTAGCCATCAGATCAAATCACTCGAGGCCGACCTCGGCGCGCCGCTCTTTCGTCGCCAACACCGCGGGGTTGAATTGACCGAAGATGGTTTGGCGCTTTTTGAGGCGTTAGCAACGTCGTTTCTAAGGGTGTCTCGGTGCCTCGAAGACATCCGCCAGCGCGACATCACACGCTATGTCACAGTCGGTTCAACCACTGCGGTAGCGGGGCTGTGGCTGTCGCCCTCGATTATTCGATTTTGGCGTGATTTTCCCGATATTAACGTAAATCAAATCTCGAACGACCGCCCGTTTTCGGTGATGGATGAGCTGGATTTTTTTATAAGATACGGCAAAGATAAAGACAGCGGGCTTGATCATACGGCCCTTTACCGTGATCAATTGGTTCCTGTTGCCTCGCCTGAATTGGCGCAAAGCCTAAGTGGCGTGAGCCTGTCTGACATTGCTGCGATGCGGCTGATACATTTGAAAAGCGCGGACAGAAGTTGGACGAACTGGGCGGATTGGTTTGCGGCTTTGGGTCATCACGGCAAAGTAGGCGCGGGACCGCAGGTCACAAGCTATGCGGTTGCATTGCAGTTGGCGCGCAAAGGTGCGGGCGTGGCGCTTGGGTGGAGACGTCTTATTGATCCTGCGCTTCAATCCGGCCGCTTGGTTGTGCTTGGGGATGCGTCCTTGCCTGCACCCAAGAAGTTTTACCTGCTGGGGCGTGCTGATGCCCAGCAAACAGCGGATGCGCTTGTATTAAAGACGTGGCTTTTGGATGAGATTAAATCATCCGAGGGTAAATAGCTTTCGAGTGAATTAAGCTCACCTAAGGGTGAGCATTTCAGATATTGAACGCCGCGCGGTGATTGCCCCAAATGAACCTCAAGTAGTGATCGCTTCGGGGGGATTTGCGATGAACGAACAGACCTCATTGTCTTCAGTGATGACAGACGTGAACAAGGCCAATGGCCTGCCAAATGCCCACTACATTGATCCGGCCGTTTTTAATGAAGAAAAACAAGCCGTCTTGTTTGCCAATTGGTCGGGCATCGGTTTTGGCAAAGACGTGCCAGAAGCCGGTGACGCAAAGCCGATCACGTTCATGGGCATGCCGCTGTTGATGGTCCGTGACCGTGATGGCTCGCTTGGGGTTTTTCAAAATACTTGCCGCCACCGCGGGATGATTTTGGTGGAAGAGGCGCAGAAAATTCGCGGCGCTATTCGCTGTCCCTATCATAGTTGGTGTTACGGCTTGAACGGTGCGCTGCGTGCCACGCCCCATGTTGGTGGACCTGCGCAAAGTACACATGAAGACGTGAATATGGAGGAACTTGGGTTGTTCAAAGTGCGCTCATTCGTGTGGCGCGATGTTGTTTTCGTGAATATCGATGGAAATGCCGCGCCTTTTGAAGAGGTCCACCAAGATCTTATGGCGCGCTGGTCCGAATTTGACGGCCCACTTTACCACGGGGGAGAGGCCGCATCGTTTCAGTTGAATGTCAAAACCAACTGGAAGCTAGCCGTTGAGAACTACTGCGAAAGTTATCACCTGCCGTGGGTGCATCCGGGCCTGAACAGTTACTCGCGCCTTGAAGATCATTACAACATCGAAGAGCGCGGCAAATATTCTGGCCAAGGGACTTTGGTCTACCGTCAATTGCGTAATGAGGCAGGGCAGACGCTTCCTGATTTTGCCGATCTTAGCTCCAAATGGGACGAGGGTGCTGAATATATCGCTGTTTATCCGAATGTTTTGCTGGGGGCGCAGCGCGATCATAGTTTTGCTATCGTTTTGGAACCCGTTGATTGCGGCAACACGGTTGAGCACATCGAGCTTTACTACGCCGCTTCCGAGGCTGACACGCCTGAATGTAACGAGCTGCGCACCACCAATGCCAAAATGTGGAAAGAGGTGTTCGAGGAAGACATCTTTGTGGTTGAGGGCATGCAGCGGGGGCGTCACGGACAGATGTTTGACGGCGGACGTTTCTCACCTGTGATGGACGGGCCGACGCATAACTTTCACCATTGGGTGGCATCACAAATTTCACAGGCGCGCGCGTAAAGATGGGGTATGTGACTCAGGCTGAGGGGGCTTCCCCTCTGGCGTCCGCATCAGAAATCCTTGTGACCGATGCGTTGCTTTTGGATGCGGCTTTGCTTGAGGCGCACGCCCAAGGCAACACGGCGGAACTGGTGCGTTTATACACGCTTGCGGCTGAGAATGCCTTGGCTAACGGTGATGAACGCGCAGCGGACTTCTATCTGACCCATGCATTTATTTTTGCACTTGAGAAGGGCGGCCCGGAAGCGGGTGTGCTTAATATTCGGCTGGCCGAGCGGGGCCGGATGAAGCTTTTGGACTTCTAAATTCTACACTAAAGGGCGGCCAATAGTGCTGCGGAAAGACTTCAGATGAGACAGCAAGCACAGGCAGTTGTGATTGGCGGCGGCGTAATCGGATGTTCGATCTTGTATCACCTGACCAAACTTGGCTGGTCCGATGTTGTTTTGCTGGAACGTGATGAGCTGACGTCAGGCTCAACATGGCACGCTGCGGCCAACATTCACGGCTTGCACGACAGCACCAACATCAGCCGCATTCAACACTACACGATGAATTTGTACAAAGAGCTGGAAGAAGAAACGGGCCAAAGTTGCGGTATTTTTCAGCCCGGCTCGCTTTATCTGGCGCAAACCGAAGAGCGGGAGCACCAGTTAAAACTGCAAGCTGCCAAGGCCAAGCTCTACGGTATGAACTTTTACGAAGTCAGCATCGAAGAGGCGAAAAAGCTGAACCCGATGGTGAATTATGACGGCATCCGCTGTGTGATGTTTGAACCCGATGGCGGCAACGTGGACCCTTCTGGCGTGACAAACGCCTATGCGGTTGGCGCGCGCAAACGTGGCGCTGAAATTCACCGCTTCACGCCAGTAACCGCGACCGAAGCCCAAGGCAACGGCACATGGATCGTCAAAACGCCAAAAGGTGATATTGCAACACCGTGGGTGATTAACGCGGCGGGCCTGTGGGGGCGTGAAGTGGCGGCATTGGCGGGGATCGAGTTGCCATTACAACCTACCGAGCACCAGTATTTCGTAACCGAGACGATGGCCGATGTTGAACAATCTGCTGCGCGTTTGCCGTCGGTCAGTGACCGTGACGGCGAATATTACTTACGCCAAGAGGGCAATGGCTTGCTGGTTGGGGCTTATGAGCGGGACATGAAGTTCTGGGCCGAAGAAGGCACACCACTTGATTTCGCCCATGATCTTTTCCCCGATGATCTTGAGCGTATTGAAGAGAACATGATGAACGCGATTGAGCGCGTGCCAGCGGTTGCTGATGCGGGCATCAAACGGGTCATCAACGGGCCAATGATCTGGTCGCCAGATAGTAATGTGCTGATGGGGCCGGTCCCCGAAGTGCCGGGGTATTTTTGCTGCAACGGCATTATCCCGGGCTTTTCACAATCAGGTGGCATGGGGCTTATGGCCGCGCAGTGGGTGATTGAGGGCGAAACAGAGTACGACATGTTTGCGTGGGACATGGCGCGCTTTGACACATGGGCCAGCAAAGCCTTCACCAAAGCGCGTGTGCAAGATCAATACGCACACCGTTTCGCAATCCATTTTCCGAATGAGGAACGAAGCGCAGGACGGCCCGCGCGCACGCGACCGATCTATGATGTCCAAACGAAAATGGGCGCTGTGTTTGGCCTAAACGCGGGGTGGGAACATCCGCTTTGGTTCGCTGCAGAGCCCGGCGCCACGGACACCAACGGATTTACCCGCCAAAATTGGTGGGCGCCTGTGGGAGAGGAATGCAAGGCGCTTCGTGCCGCGGCGGGTATCATTGATATCTCTAACTTTGCCAAATACCGCTGCAAGGGGCCGGATGCGGAAAGCTGGCTGAATGCGGTTTTCGCCAACAATATGCCTCGCTCAATTGGGCGGTCTTGTTTGACGCCGCTGATCTCAAAACGCGGCGGGATTGCGGGTGATTTCACCGTGACCCGCGTGGCCGAAGATGAGTTTTGGATTGTTGGTTCTGGCATGGCAGAGCGGTATCACAAACGTTTTTTCGCGGATGTGCCGCTGCCTAAAGGTACCGTGTTTGAAAGCAAAACTGTTGAGATGTGCGGCTTCAACGTAGCAGGTCCCAAATCACGCGAGTTATTGCAGCGGCTGACCAACACGTCGCTGGCGACTGAGGATTTCCCGTTCATGCGCTCCGCGTGGCTCGATATTGCAGGTGTGCGGGCGTTGGCGCTGCGGGTGTCGTTTACTGGTGATTTGGGCTGGGAGCTGCACTGTGAGACGCAAGATCAGGCCAAGCTTTACGAGGCACTTCTTACCGCGGGCCAAGACCTTGGTGCGCGCCCCGTTGGTAGCCGTGCGTTGATGTCGCTGCGCATCGAGAAGGGCTATGGTTCATGGTCGCGTGAGTACAGCCCTGAATATTGGCCCCAGGAAGTTGGGCTGGAGCGGCTTTGCAAATTGGAGAAAGACTTTCTGAACAAATCAGCGGCAGTTGCTAACCTTGAAAAACCTGCACGTGAAGAACTGGTTATTTTGCATCTTGAGGATGCGGACGTAACTGCATCCAACGCCGATGCTACGGGCGGCGAGCCTATTTTCAACGACGGTGTGGGGATCGGTCGGGTTACCTCCGGGGCTTATGGTTATACGGTTGGGATGTCGTTGGCGCTTGGGTTTGTCAAAGGAGTGACCGCAGGTGACGAGGTTGACGTCATGGTGCTTGGCAAGCCACACAAAGCGCGTATTCTTTCAGAGCCGCCTTTTGATGCTGGCGGGAAAATATTGCGCGGTTAAGACTGGCAAAAGAAACGCCGAGCCACACAGCAGAATGATGCGGGAGAGACATGCGGTATTCAGGATTTAAAGTCATCAAAGAGGCGCTGACCGGCCACAAAGGTTGGCGTCCCGCATGGCGCGATCCCGAGCCGCAGTCCCATTACGATATCGTCATTATCGGGGGCGGTGGTCACGGCCTTGCAACCGCACATTATCTGGCAAAAATCTTTGGTCAAAAGCGGATTGCCGTACTTGAAAAAGGCTGGATTGGCGGCGGAAACGTGGGCCGCAACACCACCATTATCCGCTCGAACTATCTGCTTGATGGAAATGAGCCATTTTATGAGTTTTCACTGAAGCTGTGGGAAGGCCTTGAGCAGGACCTGAATTACAACGCCATGGTCTCCCAACGGGGGATCATGAATTTGGTCCATTCCGATGCACAGCGCGACGCCTACATCAGGCGCGGCAATGCCATGATCCTCAACGGTGCAGACGCGGAGTATCTGGATGCAGATCAAATTCGCAAAGAGTATCCGTTTCTCAATTTTGACGATGCGCGTTTTCCGATCAAAGGCGGCTTGGCGCAGCGGCGCGGCGGCACGGTGCGTCACGATGCAGTGGCGTGGGGCTATGCGCGATCAGCTGATAGCCATGGCGTTGATATTTTGCAAAATTGTGAGGTAACGGGGTTTCGGATTGAGAACGGCAAATGCCTTGGTGTTGAGACGTCTCGCGGGTTTATCGGTGCGGGCCGCGTAGGCTGTGCAGTGGCAGGGTCATCAGGTCGGTTGATGTCCAAGGCAGGAATGCGCCTGCCTATCGAAAGCCATGTGTTGCAAGCATTCGTGTCCGAAGGTCTCAAACCCATTTTGCCGGGCGTGATTACGTTTGGGGCAGGGCACTTTTACGTTAGCCAATCGGATAAAGGCGGTTTGGTCTTTGGTGGCGACATCGATGGCTACAATTCATACGCACAGCGGGGCAATTTGCCCGTGGTTGAGGATGTCTGCGAAGGTGGTATGGCATTGATGCCCATGATCGGACGCGCGCGGCTTTTGCGGATGTGGGGGGGGATCATGGACATGTCCATGGACGGCTCGCCCATCATCGACCGAACCCATATTGACGGGCTCTATTTCAACGGTGGCTGGTGTTATGGGGGCTTTAAGGCAACGCCTGCCTCGGGCTATGCGTTTGCCCATTTGCTTGCACGCGACATCCCCCACCCAACGGCCACGGCATACCGGTTTGACCGCTTTGAGACAGGGCACATGATTGATGAAAAAGGGATGGGCAATCAGCCCAATTTGCACTGATGATCATTGACCATCCACTTCTGGGTCCGCGCGATAGTGCTGAATTTACGTACCTTGGTGACGCGTCTTTGCTCAACAGGCCTGACCCCGACACGGCAGCGCCCAAGGACTGGCATGACTATGCATATTTGCGCGACAACCCTGCTGGCCTTCACCGCGAATTGTGGTTTCACGAGGGCGGTGACAGGTCTTGGCTGGTGGTAACGCGCAACACGGTAACCCATGAAATTACCAAAGTTGAATTGGCCCGTGATGTAGCACGCGGCTTGGTAAGCGACGTGGCCGGCATGGGCAGCAAACGGAGCGACGGATGATGGCGGATCACGGGACCAACCACGGCACGCACCGCAGAGCGCATGGGCAAATCAACCGTCTAAGCGGCGGGCAGATTGACCGCAACCAACCGCTTTCGTTCACATTCGACGGAAAAAAATTTCAGGGCTATCACGGTGATACGCTGGCCTCTGCGCTTTTGGCCAATGGGGTGCGCCTTATGGGGCGGTCGTTCAAATATCACCGTCCGCGTGGGCCTTTAACTGCCGGATCCGAGGAGCCCAATGCCATTGTTGCGCTCCGCAGCGGCGCCTACCAAGAGCCGAACACACGCGCCACCACAGCCGAGCTTTTTGATGGGCTCGAGGCCACGTCTCAGAACCGTTGGCCCTCACTCGCTTTTGATGCGATGGCGATCAACGATCGGTTTTCGAATTTTCTGACCGCAGGGTTTTATTACAAAACATTCATGTGGCCGGCGGCGTTTTGGGAAAAGATCTACGAGCCCATTATTCGCAAAGCCGCAGGTTTGGGGGCGCTGACAGGTGCTGCCGACCCCGATGTTTATGACAAAGGGTTTCGTCATTGCGATCTCTTGGTGGTGGGCGCAGGCCCATCGGGATTGATGGCTGCGCTCACAGCGGCCAAGGCTGGTTTTGAGGTCATCATCGCTGATGAAGATTTCCGATTGGGCGGTCGGCTGAACAGCGAGCAAGAGGTTGTTGGCGATCAGGCTGGCGCGGATTGGGCCGCGTCCCAAGTGGCGCATCTTGGCACGTTCTCCAATGTGCGGGTAATGTCACGTACGACCGTGATTGGCACGTTTGATCACGGCATTTACAGTGCGGTTGAGCGGGTCACTGATCATTTACGCACAAGTGCCGAAGGTCAGTCACGCCAAATTTTGTGGCGCATTTATGCTAAGCATACTGTGTTGTGCGCGGGGGCTGCGGAGCGGCCAATTGCCTTTAACAACAACGACCGCCCAGGGGTTATGCTGGCAGGTGCAATGCGCAGTTATGCCAACAGGTGGGGCGTCTGTGCTGCACGGGACGCAGTAATTTTCACCAGTAATGATGACGGACATCGCACTGCTGCTGATCTGCACCGGCAAGGTGTTGCGATTGCCGCGGTCGTAGATACGCGTGCTGATGCGCCGTCCTCGGATGAGTTTTCGGTCATCGCCGGCGCCACAGTCACTGATACCCGCAGCAGGCTTGGATTGAACGCGGTGCAAGTTAGGGATGCCAATGGGCACTCGCGCTGGCTGAAGGCGGGTGCGCTTGGCGTAAGCGGCGGCTGGAACCCGAATGTTCATCTGACCAGTCACCAAGGGGCGCGGCCGGTGTGGAGTGATGCGCTGAATGCGTTTGTTCCCAGCCCCAGTTTGCCACCACACATGAGCGTCGCGGGTGCTGCGGCCGGCATGCTTTCAACCCACGGGGCTTTGCACTCGGGTGTTGATGCGGCATGCAAAGCGTTAGAAATTGATCCACGCAGTTTATCTGCGTTGCCCAAGGCTGATGACCGCCCTGTAACGCAATCCGCGTTTTGGTACGTGCAAGGCTGCGAATGCGCGTGGTTAGATCAGCAAAATGACGTGACCGTTAAGGACGTCAAACTTAGCCACCAAGAGGGGTTCCGCGCCGTTGAACACCTGAAACGCTATACCACTCTTGGGATGGCAACGGACCAAGGCAAAACGTCAAATATGGGCGGCTTGGCCGTTATGGCCGAACTGACACGCCAGCCCATTGCGGATGTTGGCACCACAATGTTTCGCCCGCCTTATACGCCAACGGCCATCGGGGTCCTTGCGGGTAGATCACGGGGTAAGGACTTTCATCCGGTGCGTCTGACGCCATCGCATTACTGGGCCAAAGAGCGTGGCGCGGTGTTTGTTGAAGTTGGCAATTGGCTACGTGCACAGTGGTTTCCAATTGAGGGCGAGACCCATTGGCGACAAAGCGTTGATCGCGAAGTGCTTGCCACGCGTAGCTCTGTTGGCGTGTGTGATTGCACGACGTTGGGCAAAATTGATGTGCAGGGCACCGATGCGGCTGTGTTTTTGAACAAGGTCTATTGCAATGGCTTTGCGAAACTTGCGGTCGGGCGGACGCGGTATGGCTTGATGCTGCGCGAGGATGGCATCGCCATGGATGACGGTACTGCCGCACGCCTGGCCGAGGACCACTTTGTTGTCACAACCACCACTGCAAATGCGGGAAAAGTCTATCAGCACATGGAATTTGTGCGCCAATGCCTGTGCCCTGATCTGGATGTGCAATTAATCTCAACAACAGAAAGTTGGGCGCAATATGCGATTGCGGGGCCAAACGCGCGGGCCTTGTTGCAAAAAGTGGTGGATGCTGAATTTGACATCAGCAACGATGCGTTTCCCTTTATGGCATGCGGTGCGATCACCGTGTGTGGCGGGCTGCGGGCGCGGTTATTCCGGATTTCGTTCTCGGGTGAGTTGGCGTTTGAGTTGGCCGTACCTGCGCGCTACGGCGATGCAATGATGCGCCGATTGATGGATGTGGGTGAAGAATTCAATGTTACCCCATATGGCACAGAGGCGCTTGGCGTGATGCGGATCGAAAAGGGTCATGCGGCAGGTAATGAGTTGAACGGCACGACAACGGCGCAAAATCTTGGCCTTGGCCGTATGGTCTCAAAGGCGAAAGACAGCATTGGCTCAAAACTGTCCGAGCGGGTTGGGTTGAACACTGAGGATGGTCTGCGTTTGGTTGGTCTAAGACCGCTTAATCCAAAGGATAAAATTACAGCTGGTGGGCATGTTATGAACGCGGACGGCCCTGTTGATGCGGCCCATGATCAGGGGTACGTGACGTCCGCGGCCTATTCGCCCACGCTTGGAAACATGATCGGATTGGCGTTTATCAAGTCTGGTAGTGAGCGCATTGGGGAGCGCATGCGATTGGTTTCCCCGCTGACCAAAACCAGCGTCGATGTTGAGGTTGTATCGCCGCATTTCGTCGATCCAGAGGGAGAGCGCCAACGTGCATGATTTAGCACCCATCACAGCCTTTGGTTTGGCTGAGCCTACCGTGTTTGCCACACAGTCGTGCCAGCTTATGGAGCGTCCGGGTATTGCACTTGCCAGCGTTGCGGCGCGACTTGGTGTTGAGGAAGCATGTCATTCGGTTATCCTGGATCTCTTGGGAGCCAATGCGCCGGACCCGGCCGCTTGGTTCGCCTCTGATATCTACAGTGCGTTTTGGATGGGGCCTGACCAGTGGATGTTCAGCGCGGATTTCTGTGACGTTGAAGACATCGCAGCCCGCCTGAAAGCCAGTTTTGGAGAGACGGCATCAATCACGGAACAGACGGACGGCTGGGTCGCTTTTGACCTGACTGGCGAAGTTGAAGCTGTGCTTGAGTTGGTGTGTAACGTGGATATGCGAACTCGTTCAGCTGGCTATGCGAGCCGCGTTTCCATCCATCATACCGGCTGTTTTTTACTAATTGAGGCAAGCGATCGCGTTCGCGTTTATGCGCCGCGTGCCTCTGCGGGATCGGTCTTTCATGGGATCAGTCAGGCAATGACTTCTACCGCGATGCGGTAAATCTATCGTCGGATACAATTGTCATCCTAAGATGATCAAAGCCTCCGAAGACACAGTTCTTCGAGAGCCTTCTCAAGATACTATTAACCTTAATGTTTTTTTGGCTAAGCGGTACGAAACATGCCGTTTCCTGCTCGTGAGTGAAAGGTGAATAGTCCATGTGGGGACGCCAGACAAAAGACGCCAAAAAGTTAGCTTTCTCTGACAATGTTGTTGCGCTTGATTTCGTATCCGGCCTTGAGCGTGGACAGTTAAGCGGGAATGCCTGTCTCGTCGGCTTTGATGAAAACGACATTTTGGCCGTTCGTGACATGGTACGCCAAGCGGGCCTTTCTCCGGTTATGAGTTGCGCGACTGCAAGCTTGATGCGCGACCTGCAGATGATCAGCACAACGTCATCATTTGTGATCGTTAATCTGGATGGATTTTCGGACGTAGATGTTGGGGTCGACGTGCTGATCAAGTTCCGCCGCATGTGTCCTGATCCTAGTGTGCTTATCGTTTCACGCACTGTACTGAATGATGAGTTGGGCAGTCACCGCCGTGCCATTGCAGATGCAACGCTTCGTGCGCCGCTTAGTGGTGAACGCTTGGCCGCAGGGCTGGCCGCTGCACGTTGTAATCACGCCGAGGCGTCCTAAAACTATTCAGCAGCTTCTCTGTCAGTGGGTTTGAAATGCTGGCGGGCGTAGGTGCAAAACGATCCTAGCAAGCCCTGACATTCCGCCAACAGGGTATCGTCAATCAATTTAGGCTCGTTTTCGGCGGCTAGCAGCGTTTTGTGTAGCGCTGTTGCGCCGATCATCGCAGCACTGCCCGCCATGCTGTGGATGGTGGCTATTGTTTGTTGTTCGGATGTTGTCCCTAAACTGGCTCGTAGGCCCGCCAGTTCTTCTTGGGTGGTTTGCTCGAATTGTGCCAAAATAGACAGCGCTTGATCTGCGCCAAGTGTGGAGCGCAACTCGCTTAGGGCGTCCAAATCTGCCTCTGGTCGCGCAGGTTTGGCGTGTAGGGGAGTGTTTGGTCCTTGCTGTCCCGCAAAGACGGTCTTGTCCAAAAGTTGCGACAGATTGTTGAGCCTGATCGGCTTGATCAGATAGTCACTCATGCCCGCATCAAGCACCTGTTGCAGCATATCCCCGCCGTTATGGGCGGTGATGCAAACAATCGGTCCTTGGGGGACTTGATTGCCTAGAATGACTTGGGCCGCCTCAATGCCGTTCATTCGCGGCATGCTGAGGTCCATCAGGATTAAATCAAATTGTGTGATCGCGCATTTGTCGACAGCTTCTTGCCCATCTTCGGCAAAATCATAGCTGCACTCAAGCCGCTCCAACATTCGCCCGATCAGCGTGTGATTTGTTGCATTATCATCGACAACCAGCACATGTGGGTTACTGCGGTTTTTGGGGGCACGATGCTCGCTTATTTCTGGCGTTATCGCTGAACCGGCAGAGGTGAAATCACCGCTTGGAACATGTTTGAATGTGCCGCTAAACGTGAACGCGCTTCCTTTTTGCGGTGCGCTTTTAACCGCGATTTGCCCGCCTAATTTTTCCGTGGCACGTTTAACGATGCCAAGACCAAGCCCTGTGCCCTCGGAAGTGCGGGTGTAGCCCGCGTCGCCCGTTGCAAAGTCATCAAAAATGCTGTCGATTTTTTCGGGCGCAATGCCAATCCCGTTATCTGTTACGGTGATCCGTAGGTCGATTTTGTCGCCTTCTGTATGACCGTTAAGGTCGACGCAGATCCGTCCGTTTGCGGTGAATTTATTCGCGTTGGCCATCAGGTTCTCAAGCACGGACTCCAACAGGCTTTGATTGGCCAAAATGTTCAGGTGGGTTGGCCAGTTTGACGTAAAGCTGATGGTGTTTCCTTGCTTCAACAGCAGAGGCTCCAGCAGGTCCACAAGCCGCTGCACAAGCTCTTGCGGGTTCAGTGCGTCCGCGTGCGACACATCTTGCGCGCTTTTTTCTGAATCGCTGAGCCGGGCCAATTCAAGGGTGTTGTTGACCTGTTCAAGTGCTTTCATGCCTGAGCGCTTGCCCAAGCCAATTAAGTCACGCAAATCTTGCGTTGCTTCATCATGCGCCAGAAGGTCAAAAGTTGCCAGTACGCCCTGCAGCGGGGTGCGCATTTCGTGGCTCATAACAGCAAGAAATTGTTCTTTTGCCAAAGCATCGCGTTTGGCTGCATCCACAGCTTCGTGCAGCTTTTCTTCGTTATCAATGCGCTCAGAAATATCGCGCAGAATGCCGATAAACAACGAATTATCATTGGCATCTTTGCTGGACGCGATTGTGGTCTCTGCTGGAAATTCACGGCCCCGTTTGTCGCGGACTTTGAAGATGTGCCGTCCGTTGTCCACGACTTCGCCTTGGCCGCCGTTGGACAGAAATTGCAAGCGCTCGGAGTATTCTGCTTGGTACTGTTCGGGAATGAGTAACTCGTGAACAGGTTGCCCCAAAGCTTCGGTTTCGGTGTAGCCAAAAATGCTCTCGGCGGCGGCATTGTATTGTTTGATGTAGCCTGATCCATCCGCAATAACGACAGCATCCTGGCTGGCTTCGACGATGCGATTTAGGTTATATGCAATGCGTTCGGTAACGACCGCTTTGCTTTTTAGGCGACGCTGGAGCGCCCATGACACGGCCAGCATTCCAAGCAGTAGGGCCACGATCAAAATCAGTAAACTGGCGTAGTTTTGAAGCATGCCAAGGTGCTCATTCCGCTCGTCTGCGGCGTCATTCACCAGCACCTGAAGCGCTTGGATAGCGTATTGACGGACATCATTTTGGGAGGCGTCTGCCATCGCAAGAAGCTGCTCCAGGTCGGGGAGGCTTGGACTGGTCCAGCTGTCTATGATCCCAGCCATTGCCTCTTTGCTTTGGTAGAGTCGTGTGATGATGTCGCTGAGTTCTCCGTTCCCACCAGAAAGTGCACCTTCGTAAATGAAACGACTGGCGTCCACGCGGCTGTAATAGATGTCAAAAGCCCGTTTGATTGGAGTGGCATCGATACCTGAAAGGTCGGCGACGATTGTGTTTCGTGTGCGTACCGCCGCGTTGCCGGTTTCTGCAAGCTCGCGTGCAATCGCAAGGCGCAGGTTTTGATAGTCCACCTCGACCTGAACGATCGTCCAGGTAACATTGTCAGAGGTGGCGTATCGAAACTTCTCAGCAGATGCCTTTAGTCCGGTGTAGTAGTACCCGACGAGAGCCATGCCCAAAACAGTCAAGCATAATGAGATCGCTAAAGCAGAGCGAACGGCGCGGCCATCCGCCCGCACTGCTTCGATGTTACGTTGGAACATGGGTCTAAATCTGCGTAACAGTCAGTCGCTCCAGTTGCCAAACACTCACCGCATAGATCGGTTCAGTGCGATATTTCGGGTCTTCATCATAGGGAAACACTACCCAAAGTGGACCATTTTCCCGAATGCTGAACGCTTCACCATCGATACGGTTTGCGATGATAGGGGCACGTTCCTCGATAAGTGCGTGATGGATATCGACAGAATAGTTGTTCGCCGCCGTCGCTGTGACTTGCGCGATGTCGCTGCCAACGTGTTTGAGTACATCAAGCAGGGCAGGGCCAGAGAACGTGCGCGGCTTGTCGGTCCAGATTGTTGATGTGGTAAACGAGATTTGCGGAAGGGCATCAAGCATTTGCGCGTCAAAGACGGCAGCATCACCTGCGTTTGTCAGCGCGATGTCCCCATCAACACGCAGCAATGCGGCTTGGGTTGGCTGTGCAAGGCTGGTCTTTGCGCCAAGCTGCGTGGCGGCAAGTAGAAATGGTGTAGATAGAAGCAGATTTCGGCGGCTTTGATTGAAACTAGATACCGACTTGTTAGACTTTCGGAGCATTACACGCTCTCCTCGTAATAGCTATTTAACACTGTGTCTGTCTGACACATCGTTTCAAAGAACCTAATACTATCTTAAGATATAACAGATAATCCTTAGACAATCATAAATTGCCGAAAGGGTGGGCTTGGTGTTGTTTCAATCTGCTCGGCATACAATTAGATAGTAATCACTGCTTTGTGATACTTCAGTGTAGGGGCGCGTTACGGATGTTTGGTTCAGAGAATAGCTCGGTCATTTCGGTGTTGATCGCAGATGATCATCAGCTTGTGCGGGATATGATTGGGGCGTTCATAGAAGCGCAGCCTGATTTTGATATCACACCTGTCCCGAGTTATGATGACGCGCTAGCCACCCTTGAAAGCGGAAAGTCGTTTGATGTGGTGCTGCTGGACGTGAATATGCCCGGCATGAAGGGCCTTGAGTGTATCGAGACGCTTGTCCAAAAATTTCCAAAAACATCGATTGTGATTTTCTCGGGCAGTGCCTCTGATGCATATGTAAAAGATGCGCTGGATGTAGGCGCCAAAGGATATATCCCCAAGACCTTACCGTTCAAATCACTGTTGAACACAATCCGTTTGGTGGCTTCGGGTGAAGTCTTTGTGCCATCGTCTTTTCTAAGCACAGCGGCGGAAACAGGTGATGAGGTTAACTTCGGCATGTCTGCGAATGAGTTGCGGGTCTTGCGGAAAGTATGCGCGGGGCTGTCCAACAAAGAGATCGCACGTGACATGGAAATGACCGAAGTGACGATCAAAATGCACATGCGCGGGATTTGTAGCAAAATGGGCGCAAAAAATCGCACCCAAGCGGCTGTGATCGCCCTGCGTGAGCAAATCGCTTAGACAGCATCACCCACGGCCGCCGCGTAAGTAAGTTTGGTGCGGATAATTGTTCCGCAGCAAGTTTTAAGGTCTGGAAAATCCGATCCCGTATCATATTTACTGACACATATGATTTAGGAGCCTTCATGATTTTCCGCAGCCTTGTCGCGCCGCTTTCCATTGCCCTGACATTCTCACTGACCAACATCAGTTTCGCGCAGCAAAGCTCGGCGAGTGCTTTGTTTGACGTTATGAAGTTGGGCAAAATTATCTCTGTTATGCGTGAAGAAGGGCTGGCCTATGGTGCCTCCCTTGGAGACGAGATGATGCCGGGGCGCAGTATTCCCGAATGGCCCAGCGAAGTCGCCCGCGTTTACGATCAAGACAAAATGATCGACGGGATGCGTGATACTTTTGTAGCCGCATTAGGTGACCGCGACATGGGGCCCATTGTGGCGTTTTTCAAATCTGATTTGGGTCAGGACATTGTAGAGCTGGAGTATTCAGCGCGTGTAGCGTTCCTTGATGAGGCGATAGAAGAGGGTGCCATTGCGCAGTATCAAGACAGGGAGGCCGAGAATGATCCGATGCTCGCGGCCGTAAAATCGTTTGTCGCAACAAATGATTATGTCGAGGCCAACGTAGCAGGCGCGCTCAATTCTAACTTTGCATTTTATGCAGGCATGATTGATGGCGGTGCGTTATCCTCGCGTATGTCGGAGAGCGATATTTTGGCCGATGTCTGGGCCCAAGAGCCTGAAATCCGCTCCAATACAGAAGAGTGGCTCTATTCTTATTTATTGATGGCGTATCAACCCCTTGGGGTTGAGGGGCTGAATGCCTATGAGCAGATCATGGCCACTGCTGAAGGTCGCGCAATGAATGCGGCCCTGTTCGAAAGCTTTGATCAAATGTATGTCGCCATAAGCCGTGAGTTGGGCCAAAGCGTTGCCGGTTATATGTTGGCAGAAGAGCTTTAACTTTGATCGTCGGGGGCAAGCTGCGCAATTGCTGTCTTTTCACGCTGCCCTTTAACCCTTGACGTATAAACCTCACGAAGGCATATGAGGCATTCCTGTCGCGGGAGGATTCCGCGTGCGGGTTATTTTAATGACAGTCCCGACATCGGGGCGCGCTGTTTAAGGGTCGCAAATTTTGCGGTGAACGCCCCAAGGGGGACCTGATGACGCGGTTAGACAAGGATGACGCATATGTTTGCGGTTATGAAAACCGGCGGCAAGCAATATAAAGTCACAAGCGGCGATGTGCTGCGTGTGGAAAAGCTGGCTGCTGATGCGGGTGAAACCGTTCAATTCAACGAAATTCTGATGATCGGTGCCAATGTTGGCGCACCTTTGGTCGATGGCGCTGCTGTACAAGCAGAAGTGATTGACCAAATCAAAGGTGAAAAGACGATCAATTTTGTCAAACGTCGCCGTAAGCACAGCTCAAAACGCACCAAGGGCCACCGTCAGCAACTGACGCTCCTTCGTGTAACCGAGTTGCTAGAAAAAGGCGCGGACAAAACTGGTGTAAAAGCTGCGATCGGTGCGGGTTCCGTGTCTGGTGCGGCTGTTGCGGCAGCAGCACCTGCTGCGAAAAAAGCAGCGCCAAAGAAGGCAGCGGCTCCAAAAGCAGCCAAGGCAGAAGCAAAAGCTGACGCCGCGACTGGCAGCAAGCCAAGCAACCTGCTTACCGAAGCACGCGGCGGCAAAGCTGATGATCTGAAAAAGATCTCTGGTGTAGGTCCGAAATTGGAAGGTCTTCTCCACGAGAACGGCGTATTCCACTTCGACCAGATCCTCGGTTGGGGTGCAGAAGAGATTGCCTATATGGATGACAAACTGTCGTTCAAAGGCCGTATCGAACGTGACGACTGGGTTGCACAAGCAACACAGTTCGCAGCTGAACAGGAGTAATTCCAGATGGCACACAAAAAAGCAGGCGGCTCATCCCGCAACGGTCGCGACTCCGCTGGACGTCGCTTGGGCGTGAAAAAGTTTGGCGGCGAAGCTGTCATTCCAGGTAACATCATCATCCGTCAGCGCGGCACAAAAGTGTGGCCGGGCGAAGGTGTTGGCATGGGCAAAGATCACACAATCTTTGCGACTGTCGAAGGTAACATCCAGTTCCACAAGGGTCTGAAAAAGCGTACTTTCGTATCTGTCACTCCGCTCGCGGAAGCTGCTGAATAAACAGCCGACGTCCTAAGAAATTTAAAGGGATCGGCCATTAGGCCGGTCCCTTTTCTTTTGTCACACTACTTTTGCAATTCTTGCATATTGCCAGTGCTTTATCCGGGCTCATTAAGTGCTCTGCAACTTATCTCCGTGACACTAATTTAGCGCAGCTTTATGCGCGAATACACGAAAGGTCATCGTCATGAATGTCGATACAAAAGCATCCGTCATTTTATGTGATCGTTTCGTTTTGCGCCCCTTGCGGGCCTCTGATCGTGGCTTGATCAAGATGTATACAAGTGACGAGCGTTTAGCGCGCAACACTGAATCCATTCCTCATCCGCTGCCGCCCGGAGCTACCAAGGCGTTTATTGACCGCGGCTTGGCCGAAAATAGTGAGCATGACATCTGGGTCATGGACGGCTCTGATCATGGGCTGGCCGAAGTTTTGGGTGTGATCGCGCTAAAGCGTCTGGACGACCGACAATCCGAGATCGGCTACTGGGTTGCTCCTGCGTTTTGGAACACTGGTTTTGCGTCCGAAGCTCTTGGTGCCATTGTGGAGGTAAACCCGCAGGGCGCTGAAACGCTTTTCGGCCAAGTCTTCCAAGATAATCCCGCCAGTGGCAAAGTACTTACCCACTGTGGCTTTCAGTATCTTGGGGATGCTGAGGTCTTTTGCGTGGCCCGCGATGCAGCAGTCCCGACGTGGACATACCTGCGCAAATGTGGCTAAAGACAGATTAACGAGGTGGCTCGCCCCTCAATAAGTTTCGCGGCGCAAAGCTGCACTAAGGACATGATATGAAATTCCTCGATTTGGCCAAAGTCTACATCCGTTCCGGCGCGGGCGGGGGCGGTGCCGTTAGCTTCCACCGTGAAAAATTTGTTGAATATGGTGGTCCGGATGGCGGCGATGGCGGGCGTGGCGGTGATGTCGTTGTGCAATGTGTCGATGGGTTGAACACCTTGATTGACTTCCGCTACCAGCAGCACTTTTTCGCCAAAAACGGTGTTCCGGGTATGGGGAAACAGCGCACGGGTGCAGACGGTGATGACATTATTTTGCGCGTTCCAGTCGGCACCGAAGTGCTGGATGAAGATCAGGAAACTGTCATTGCCGACATGACTGCGGTTGGTCAGCGGGTCATTTTGGCCAAAGGCGGCAATGGTGGTTTCGGCAACCTTCACTTCAAATCATCAACAAACCAAGCGCCACGCCGCGCCAACCCCGGCCAGGAGGCCGTTGAGCGGACCCTTTGGTTGCGCCTGAAACTGATCGCTGATGCGGGGCTTTTGGGGCTGCCGAATGCCGGTAAATCCACTTTCTTGGCCGCGACATCTAATGCGCGGCCAAAAATTGCGGATTATCCATTTACCACTCTGCACCCGAACCTTGGTGTGGTCGGCATTGATAATGCTGAATATGTCGTGGCGGATATTCCGGGCTTGATCGAAGGTGCATCTGAAGGGCGCGGCATTGGCGACCGTTTCCTTGGCCATGTTGAGCGGTGTGCGGTGCTGTTGCACCTGATCGACGGTACGTCTGACACTGTGGTTGAAGATTTCAAGACGATCATCGGTGAGTTGGAAGCTTACGGTGGTGAGCTGGCGGCGAAAGATCGCGTGACTGTTTTAAACAAAATTGATGCTCTCGATGACGAAGAGCGTGCCGACCTGAAAGCTGATCTTGAAAAGGCGGTCGGTGGTCCCGTGATGCTGATGTCAGGCGTGAGCCGTGAGGGTCTTGATGCCGTCCTTCGCAAAGTACGCGCCGAGATTGAAGCGGACCGTGCCCGCGAACGCGCAGCTGGTGCTGAGGAAGAACCATGGCGTCCTTAACAGCGGCCAATCGCATTGTTCTGAAAATCGGATCGGCCTTGTTGGTTGACCGTGAAAGCGGGACTTTGCGCGCAGAGTGGTTGTTGGCTTTGGCGCAAGACGTCGCTTGGCTCAAAAGCTTGGGTAAGGACGTTGTTTTGGTCTCATCGGGTTCGATTGCATTGGGCCGTGAGGTGTTGGGGTTGCCCGCTGGCGAGTTGGCACTTGAACAGTCTCAGGCCGCGGCGTCTGTGGGACAAATCCGGCTGGCCCGCGCATATGAGGAGGCATTGGCCCCCCAAGGTATCAAAACGGGGCAGGTGCTTGTCACGCTTGAGGACTCTGAGGACCGCCGCAGATATCTTAATTCGCGCGCAACGCTGTCACAATTGTTGAGCCTTGGTGTTGTGCCGATCGTTAACGAAAATGATACGATCGCAACTGACGAAATTCGGTACGGTGATAATGACCGGCTGGCCGCACAAGTGGCGGTGACTGTCGGGGCAGACCAGTTGATTTTGCTCTCGGATGTTGATGGGTTTTATTCCGCGAACCCGCAATCGGACGCGTCGGCGCGCAGGTTTGATGTGATTGAAGAAATTACACCCGAAATTGAAGCAATGGCCGGAGATGCCCTGTCGGGGTTATCCAAAGGCGGAATGAAGACCAAACTTATGGCTGCAAAGATGGCAACGGATGCGGGCTGCGCCATGGCGATCACATTAGGCACGCCGCGCAACCCTTTGAAGATGCTTGAAGAAGGCGCAAACTCAACATGGTTTAATGCAACAGAAAGCCCGCAAAGTGCGCGTACCCGTTGGATTGCTGCGATGATGCCCAAAGGCTCTGTTACGATTGATGCTGGTGCTGCGAAGGCGCTGCGGTCGGGTAACTCACTTTTGCCTGCAGGGATTATGGCAGTCAGCGGGACATTTGGCCGTGGCGACCCAGTTGAGATACTTGATACTTCAGGCGCGCATGTGGGGCAGGGATTAACCCGCTATACCAGCACGGAGGCCACAGTTTTGAAGGGCCACAAGACGGCTGAAATTGCGGGGTTGCTCGGGTACGCAGGGCGCGCGGCATTGATCCACCGTGACGATATGGCGCTTTAAGCCAAAAGATTGGACAGACAGATGACCGATACACATGAAATTCCCGCATTGATGCAAGACATCGGCCAACGGGCAAAAGCCGCAAGCGTTGCCTTGGCTAACGCCAGTGCTGAGCGGAAACACGCGGCGCTGATCTCGGCCTCTGAAACTTTGTGGAAGACCCGTGATGCGGTGATTGAGGCCAATGCGCTTGATCTTGAATACGGTCGCACCAAAGGCCTTAGCCCCGCGATGATGGATCGCTTGATGTTGGACGAAGAGCGCATTCGCGGCATCGTAGACAGCCTGCGCGCAGTGGCGGAACAGGCCGATCCTGTCGGAGAAGTCATCGCACAGTGGGACCGTCCCACAGGTCTGAATATTTCACGCGTGCGTACGCCGCTTGGGGTCATTGGGGTGATTTATGAAAGCCGGCCAAATGTCACGGCTGATGCAGGTGCGCTGTGTTTGAAGGCGGGTAACGCCGTTATTTTGCGTGGTGGCTCCGAGAGTTTCCATTCCTCGCGCGCCATTCATGCGGCCCTTCAGCAGGGACTTCGTGATGCGAATTTGCCCGAGGATGCAGTACAACTGGTGCCTACTCGTGACCGTGTGGCAGTTTCAGAAATGCTCAGCATGACGCAGTATATCGATGTGATCGTGCCGCGTGGTGGAAAGGGTTTGGTGGGGCTTGTGCAGCGCGAAGCGCGGGTTCCCGTTTTTGCCCACCTTGAAGGCATTGTGCATATCTACATCGACAAAGCAGCAGACCCGCAAAAGACACTTGATGTGGTGCTTAATGCAAAGACGCGCCGCACGGGGATTTGTGGTGCTGCGGAGTGTTTGCTGATCCATGAAGAGGTCAAAGATAGTCTGGGTGCCGAGGTGATCCGCGCGCTTTTGCAAGCAGGTGTAACCGTTGATGCAGATATGAACCTGCAGGGCATTGAGGGAACACAGGCGGCCACGGCAGACCATTGGGGCCATGAGTTCCTTGATATGGAAATTGCGGCAAAGACGGTTGCGGGACTGGATGAGGCAATGGCGCACATTCGTCAGTATGGCTCTGATCATACGGATTGTATTCTGACTGAAGATGCCACAACTGCTGAACGCTTTTTGACTGAATTGGATAGCGCAATCCTGATGCACAACGCCTCGACGCAATTTGCAGATGGTGGTGAGTTTGGCATGGGGGCCGAAATTGGAATTGCGACCGGCAAAATGCATGCGCGCGGGCCGGTTGGCGCAGAGCAATTGACCAGTTTCAAATACATCGTACGCGGCGACGGGACGATCCGGTCTTAAGTCCTGCGCCTGTGCACTATGCTTTGCTAGAATGTCATTTTGATTTCGGCGTCGCTTACTTCAATATCTAGCGCGATCTGATGTTCTGCGCGCATTTGTGCGGTCAAAAAGAAATGCACATCCGACGGCCGGACTTTGGTAACTGCGGTCTCATCCGTCAGCATTGCCCACAACGCTGGATCGTGACGTAGGCGTTCTGAACGGCCCGTCACAGTGAATTGTCCTTCGTGGTGTGAGACGTTGATGGTTCCACCGAATGGTAGAGCGGTTTCAAGACACTGAACGCTTAGCAACGCAAACTGGGTGCGCTGGCGAAGCGGATCGTTTGTGCCGCGCCAATCAAATGTAATCCGCCCTGATCTGGAAAGCGCAGAGAAAATTGCGTTCAACTCGCTTTGACGGACAAGTTGATCTGCGCCTGCAGTGCCGTATGCCAGTCTGAAAAATTTGATACGGGCGTTTGCGGCCTCAACGCTTTCGGCAATCAGAAGCATTTCGGGTGTTTGTTCCGCACCCGTAAGCGCCATCAGTTCAACACCATTGGCAATTGCGCCTAAAGGGCTGATAAGGTCGTGGCAAATACGCGAGCCAACAAGGGCGCTGAGGTCTAGCGGAGTGCTCTGAATTTCTTGGGTCATGTGGCGCCTGTCAAATAAGGACTGATGATGTCTGAGCTAAACACATTACTAGAGCCGGGGCAGTTGGTGAGAAACCCGAACCAGCCTGATTGGGGCATAGGTCAGGTGCAATCCAACGTTGCGGGTAAAGTTACAGTTAATTTCCGCGAGCAGGGAAAAGTCGTGATTGTTGGCTCGCAAATCGAATTAGAGTTGGTTTTCGACCTCTAGCTACGCGTTACCCGTTAATAATGTCTTAATATATGCGCGTTGCCAAGCGCAGGTCAGGCAAATAAGACGTAATGACGGTATTGGACCGCGGGTTTGCTATGCCTGAAAGGAACCCTTTGATGGGGCATTCACCAAAATTTACGGTTAGATTGGCGGCGTCTGCGGATGACATCCGTGCGGCACAAGCTTTGCGTTATGAGGTATTCGTCGCGGAACTTGGCGGCAATGGCCCCATGGTTGACCATGATGCGCGGCTTGAGAAGGACCAATATGACCCGTTCTTTGAGCACCTTATGCTCTTTGATGCAGAGACCTGTGTGGGGGTCTACCGGCTACTATCCAGCGACGCGATGCCCAAAATTAGCCGCTACTATTCCGAGGATGAATTCGATCTTGGACCTCTGAAAGCCAGCGGTCGCCGGTTGTTAGAGCTTGGCCGCTCGTGCGTGCATAAATCCTACCGTGGTGGTGCTGCACTGATGCATTTATGGCAAGGTCTGTCAGGCTATATCGCAAAAAATGACGTTGATATTCTGTTTGGTGTTGCCAGCTTTCACGGCACGGACGTGGACGCCCTTGCACACCCGTTGAGCCATTTGCACCACAGGTTTTTGGCACCACCTGAGTTGCGTGTAACCGCGACGGGAGAGGCGGCAGTTGCGATGGATCAGTTGGCTGAGGAACAGACAGATGCGCGCCGTGCGCTTCTTGAAACGCCGCAGCTAATCAAAGCGTATCTGCGTATGGGCGGCATGGTCGGGCAGGGCGCTTGGGTCGATCACGCATTCAACACGGTCGACGTGTGCATGGTTTTGGACATGGCGCGCATCAATCAAAAACAAGCCGCACTTTATCAAAGGGCTCCACGATGACCACTTGGAACGAGGGGGAATATCCCATTGAGGCACCACTTGGCGTGCAAGGCCTGATCCGTCTTGTATGGCGCGGCTCGGTACTGGCGCTTGTTACGTTCGGCTGTCTGGCCGTTTTGCTTTTGGTGCGTCTTGTTGAAAAACCGTTGTTCGGTCTGCGCCGTCCTTGGACGCCATTCATCACGCAATTTGTTTGCCAAACGGCGTTTCGGATTATTGGCATGCGCAGGCGTGTCTTTGGCACGGTGATGCCGCAGTTCGGTGCCATCGTGGCAAATCACGTAAGCTGGCTCGATATTTTTGCCCTTAACGCTAGCAAGCGCATCTACTTTGTCGCCAAATCTGAAGTTGCGAAATGGCCCGGTATTGGCTGGTTGGCGCGGGCGACTGGCACTGTTTTCATCAACCGTAATCCCCGTGAAGCGGCCCTGCAAAAACAGATATTCGAAGACAGATTGCATGCGGGCCATAAGCTATTGTTCTTTCCCGAAGGCACAAGCACCGACGGTAAGCGTGTTCTATCCTTCAAGCCAACGCTTTTTGCAGCCTTCTTTGAACAACCTCTGCGTGACGAAATGTGGGTGCAGCCGGTTACGCTGATTTATCACGCCCCTGATGGTGCTGAGCCACGGTTTTACGGATGGTGGGGAGACATGGACTTTGCCCCGCATTTGCTGCGCACATTGGCTGGTGTGCGTCAGGGCGGCGTAGATGTGGTTTATCATCCACCGTTGAAGGTCTCAAACTTCGCCAGCCGCAAAGAGCTTGCCCGGGCGGCCGAGGAAATTGTACGCGGTGGCCTAGATGCTACCGAGATGTCTTAAATCATGGCCCCGTGAAGTGCTTTGAGCGCCTCTGTCGGGTTTTCGGCGTCCCACACTTCTGCACCAACGGCAAAGAAATCCGAGATCGGTGCCAATGCGCGGATCGTAGCCGCATCAAGGCCACCTTCTGCCACGCAGGGGACTTCGATCATTTCTGACCACCACTGGAACAGATCCGGCTCAGCTAATGTCCCGTCACCCAGTCCCGTGTCACGGCAGGGGCCGAAGCAAACGTAATCCGCGCCGCCTTCGGCCGCGTTCAGCCCGTCATGCCGCGATGCCGCACAATTACTTCCCACAATGGCATCATCGCCAAGCTCTTTGCGGGCATGGCGGATTGTGCGCGCACCATCTGTCAGATGCACCCCGTCAAGGCCAAGCTTATCGACCATCAGCAGATGGTGCTCGATCACGATTGCAACGTCGCGGGCGTGACACACCTCGCGGCACGCATCAGCGGCGCGTGCGATGGCGTCGTCGTCGCTGCTGGCAAGGGCAAGGCGGAAACAAGCCACGTCGACCTCATCGAGCATTTGACCCAAGAGCGCGGGAAACGTGCTTAGTTCGATCTGCGGTGGCGAGATCAGATAGAGTTGTGGCGCGATGGCGTCAGCGATGTCATCGGTGGATGGTGTATTGGTCATATCTGCCCCAAACCTAGAGTGCGCAATTTTGAGGACCTCTATCAAGGGGTTGCCCTTTCGCCAAGCGGTTCGTAACAGATTGTCATGAGCAAAACCCCCCAAAATACGCCCGCACCGCTTGCACCGCCGACCTTTGTGTTGGTGCGCCCCCAGATGGGCGAGAACATCGGCGCGGCTGCCCGTGCGATGCTGAACTTTGGTGTCGACAGGATGCGCCTTGTTGCACCGCGTGATGGATGGCCCAATCCAGCGGCCAAGGCGATGGCATCGGGGGCAGGCCGCGTACTTGACGGAGCGCAGGTGTTCGACACATTGGCGGATGCTTTGGGTGATTGTGACTACGTCTTTGCGACGACCGCCCGCCACAGGGGGTTGACCAAACCGATCTACAGCCCCGAAGCAGCAATGGAAGTGGCCGCAGAAAAGACCGCGCAGGGCCTTAAGGTTGGCGTGATGTTTGGCCCCGAAGCTGCAGGGCTTGAAAACGATGATATTGCGCGGGCCAATGCCACTATTACTGTGCCTGTTAACCCTGAATTTCCCAGTCTGAACCTTGCGCAATGTGTCTTGCTGACAGGGTATGAGTGGCGCCGCCAGACCACGCGTGTTGAACCGCTGGCCCATGAAATGGTCAAAACCGATTGGGCGCCGCATATTGAAGTTGAGCGGCTTGCGGATCACTTTGAGCAACGGTTGGACACAGCTGGGTTCTTTTTCCCGCAGGCCAAAGCGCAGAGCATGAAAACGAACCTGCGCAATATGTGGTCACGTATGGCGCTTACCCGCGCGGACGTACAAACCCTGCACGGAATGCTGCGACAGCTTGTCTGGTCAAAAGACACCTCGGACCGCTAGCTGTCGCGCTCGATTGGGCCTATATTGCTGCCTAGATAATCGCATCAGAAGGATCGCCCGCTATGGCTAAATCACGCGCCATCTTTGAAGAGGTCTCAAGCAACGACAAGGGCAGCAATGCGCCTGTCACGGGTGGTATCGACGCGGCGCGGCGCGGTGCGCGCGGTTTTCTGAAAGGCTGGCTGATTGTTCTGTTTGCGCTGGTCGTCATGATGATTGCTGTTGGTGGTCTCACGCGGTTGACCGACAGTGGGCTAAGCATCACTGAATGGCGTCCCGTGACCGGAGCAATCCCGCCGATGAATGCCGCCGATTGGGCGTCAGAATTTGAGAAATACCAAGAAATCCCCGAGTATCAGCTTCAGAACAAGGGCATGAGTATGTCCGAATTTAAAGTGATCTATTGGTGGGAATGGGGGCATCGTCAGTTAGGCCGTTTCGTGGGGCTGGTCTGGGCGATTGGCTTCTTCGGCTTGCTTGCAACGCGTCAAATGCCCGTGGGCTGGACCGGCAAAGCGGCTTTGCTCGGCGCGCTTGGGGGAAGCCAAGGGGCGATTGGCTGGTGGATGGTTTCGTCGGGTTTGGACAACGGAATGCTGGATGTGGCCAGCTACAGATTGGCAACGCATCTGGGGTTGGCGTTTGTCATTCTTGGGGTGATCGCGTGGTATGTTTTGCAGCTTTCGCGCAGTGACGGTGCGTTGATCCAAGCGCGCCGCCTTGGTGAACCTGCACTTGCGAAATTGGCGGTTGTTTTGATTGCTCTGACGGGTCTGCAGATATTGATGGGCGCACTGGTCGCGGGCATCGATGCCGGGCGCAATTATATCGATTGGCCTTTGATGGCTGGTGGCTTTTTGCCCCCTGATTTATTCACCCTTGAACCACTGTGGCGGAACTTTTTCGAAGATGATGGTTTGGTGCAGTTTATGCACCGTATGACCGGCTACATCCTTTTTGCTTTTGGTATTTTCATTTGGCTACGGGCGCGCCGGTCCCCGAACACGCAAACACGTTTTGCTTTTAACTTGGTGTTGGCGATGATGACTGTGCAAATGGTTTTGGGAATTGTGACGGTGATGAATTCATCGCCATGGGAATTGGCGATTGTGCATCAGTTCGGCGCGGTTGTGTTGTGGGTATTGGTGCTGCGGGCACGCTTTTTGGCGATTTATCCGCTCGCACAATCTGTCAGAGGGTAGGTGGCGATGTCTTACACGGAATTGATGGCATTTGTCCGCGAAACCCAAGCGCTTGGGCAAATCGCGGGGCGATTGGGTTGGGACCAAGAGACAGTGATGCCCAAAGGTGCGGGGGCACAGCGGGCGGAAGAACAAGGTGCAATGGCAAAGGTTTTGCACACGCGTGGCACAGATCCGCGCATCGCAGAGTGGCTTGACGCCGCCACGCCAGAAACGCCGGAGCAAGCCGCGCAATTACGCCATATAGAAAGAAGTTATGCGCGGGCCACGAAAGTACCAGCAGATCTTGCCGCACAGATAGCCAAAGTGACATCGCTGTCCCAAGGTGTGTGGGCCGAGGCGCGTGCAGCCGATGATTTTGCAGGCTTCGCGCCGACACTGTCGAAAGTTGTGGCGCTGAAGCGCGAAGAGGGCGCTGCGTTGGCAGATGGCGGAGACGTGTATGACGCCATGCTTGATGATTACGAGCCGGGCATGACGGCGGCAGAGTTGTCAGCGATGTTTGATGCGCTTCGTCCGGGTTTGGTTGCCCTGCGTGATAAGGTGATGGGGCGCGCGCAACCGCCTGCGCTCAAGGGGTCGTTTGATGAGGCGCGCCAGTTGGGGTTGTCGTCAAAATTGGCGCAGGTCTTTGGCTATGATCTGTCCCGCGGACGTATCGACAAAGCGGTGCACCCGTTTTCATCTGGTAGCGGTCAGGATGTGCGTATCACCACCCGCACGGCGGCGGATGACCCTTTCAATTGTTTCTACTCGACCATCCACGAGGTTGGCCACGCGTGTTACGAGCAAAACATCGATGACGCCTATTTGTTGACGCCCCTTGGTGCGGGTGTGTCGATGGGCGTGCATGAAAGCCAGAGCCGCATCTATGAAAACCAGTTAGGGCGCAGCCGTGCATTCACGGGCTGGCTTTTTGGCCAAATGCGCGATGCGTTTGGTGATTTTGGTGTGGCCGACGAGGACACGTTTTTCCGCGTTGTGAACCGGCTGAACACGGGGTTCATCCGCACCGAGGCCGACGAGGTGCAATACAATCTGCATGTGGCCCTTCGCTTCGATCTTGAGCGTGAGTTGATGTCCGGTGCGCTTGATGTTGCTGATCTGGAGGACGCGTGGAACAGCCGTTTTGAGGCCGATTTCGGCTATGCCCCTGACCGTGTAAGCAATGGGGTTTTGCAAGATGTGCACTGGCCTGTTGGTCTGTTTGGGTATTTCGCGACCTATTCGCTGGGTAATGTTTATGCCGGATGCCTGCACGAAGCACTGCGCCGAGACGTCACGGGCCTGGATGATATGCTTGCCAAGGGAGACACCTCTGCAGCTACCGGTTGGCTGCGACGCAATGTGCAGTGTCATGGTGGGCTTTACCGACCGAAAGAAGTCATTGCAAAGGCTTGCGGCACGTCAGAATCAGAGATCACAGAAGCGCCTTTGTTGGCCTATCTGAACGAGAAATTCGCGTCTTAGCGGCGGGCTGCAGCCACCCAAATCAGCGCAAGTGCAAGGCTCACGATGCCGTTCCAAGTAGGCATTGATAGCCCAAGGAACGCCCATGCGATATCATCGCACATCACCACTTTGCCAGCGGCGTTGGGATCCAGCAACGCGTTGCCCGACAAGCCTGACAGACCGCCACCAGTGCAACTTGATGGGCCTTCCCACCACTTTTGCTCTACGCCTGAATGATAAAAGCCAATCGCGGATGTGGTTGCGGCAGCAAGGGCACCGAGCCATGCAATAACGCGTGCAGGAACAATCAACATCAACCCGCCCAACACGATTGCGGCAGCATGGGGCCAGCGTTGCCACAGGCACATTTTGCAAGGTGCGAGCCCGCCAAAATGCTGAAAGCCATAGGCCGCAAGCATAAGCGCGAGTGAACCACCCGCCGCGATCAAACTAAGACGCTTCATAGAAATTTCACCCCATAAACGCCGCCAATCAAAACGACGACAAAGAGTGTGAACATCAACGGTAGCCGCTTTTCGATGAAGGTTTTGATAGGGGCGCCAAATTTCCACAACAGTGCCGCGACGATGAAAAAGCGCAGTCCGCGTGCGATAATCGATGTGACGATGAATGTGCCCAACGGCATCGCGGTCCAGCCCGACATGATCGTGATGACTTTGTAGGGGAAGGGCGTGATCCCCGCGATGAGAACCGCCCAGAACCCGACGTCATTAAAGCGGCCATTGAAGGCCTCCATGCTGTCGGTCTTGCCCAAGGCCTGCAAAATAGGTTGTCCGATGGTGTCAAAGGCCAGTGCCCCGATCGCATACCCTAAGAGGCCGCCCAAAACCGACGAGACAAGTGCAACACCTGCAATCAAAAACGCTCGTGACGGGGCAGCAAGGATCATTGGGATCATCAAAATGTCAGGAGGGATGGGAAAAACCGAACTTTCTACGAAAGACACAAGTGCGAGCACCCAAAGCGCGTGAGGGTGCTCGGCCATGGACAAAGTCCAGTTGTACAACCGTTGGATCAAATGCTCGCCTCACCGCGTTACGAAGAACTTTAGCCAATGGTGATAGCGAGATTGGGCGAGGGGTCAACCAGTGGGAAAGGCTACCTGTCTGGATATTTATAAAACAAAAAGAGGGCCCCCACCGCCGCGCATGACATTGGCAACGGTGAGGGAAGGCATTTACATGGCCGCGTTGAGGTTTTGGTCGATCTTTTCCAAGAACCCTTCTGTGGTCAGCCAGCTTTGATCCGGACCAACCAGCAGCGCCAAATCTTTGGTCATGAAGCCGGATTCAACCGTGTCCACGATTACTTTTTCGAGCGTCTCAACAAACTTCATAAGTTCCGCGTTATTGTCGAGTTTCGCACGGTGCTTCAGACCACCTGTCCACGCATAGATAGAAGCGATCGAGTTGGTCGATGTTGCTTCGCCTTTCTGGTGCTGACGGAAGTGGCGCGTGACGGTGCCGTGTGCGGCCTCTGCCTCAACGATTTTGCCGTCCGGCGTCATCAATTGGCTCGTCATCAACCCGAGCGAGCCGAAACCCTGAGCGACTGTGTCAGATTGTACATCGCCGTCGTAGTTTTTGCAGGCCCACACGAACTTGCCTGACCATTTCATCGCGGAAGCGACCATGTCGTCGATCAAACGGTGCTCATACCAGATGCCTGCCTCTTTGAATTTTTCGGCAAACTCTGCGTCAAAGACTTCTTGGAACAAGTCCTTAAAGCGGCCGTCATAGGCTTTCAGAATTGTATTTTTAGTCGACAGATACACAGGCCATCCAAGGCTCAGCCCGTAGTTGAACGACGCCCGCGCAAAATCAATTATTGAGGCATCAAGGTTATACATGCCCATGGCCACACCCGCAGAGGGGCTGTCGTAGACATCTTTTTCGATCACTGTGCCGTCTTCGCCCACAAACTTCATGGTCAGCTTGCCAGGGCCGGGCATCAGGAAGTCTGTTGCTTTGTACTGATCGCCAAACGCGTGGCGGCCAATCACGATGGGGTCCGTCCAGCCCGGCACAAGGCGGGGCACATTTGAGCAAATGATCGGCGCGCGGAACACAACGCCACCCAGAATATTCCGGATCGTCCCATTGGGCGAGCGCCACATCTTTTTGAGGCCAAATTCCTCGACACGTTGCTCATCTGGGGTGATCGTTGCGCATTTGACGCCGACGCCGTATTTCTTGATGGCTTCTGCTGCATCAATGGTGATTTGGTCATTGGTCTCGTCACGTACTTCCATGCCCAGATCGTAGTATTTCAGATCAAGATCGAGATACGGCAGGATCAGCTTCTTCTTGATGAAGTCCCAGATAATGCGTGTCATTTCATCGCCGTCGAGTTCAACGACGGGGTTCTCTACCTTAATTTTTGTCATGATTGGGCCCTTTGCAATTTGGCTGGCTCGTGAATCAACGGGTGTTTCAGGCTTTGGTTAGCGCAAAAACTTTTCCAACGAAAGCATAGTATGCAATTGTATACTAATAAAGAGTGAAGCAACTTCGCGCTAAGTATTATTGGCAAACCATAGATCAATTTCAGGCTTTATCGCATTCCAAAGGGCGGGAAAGCCGCGTTTGATTTTTGCAGCTACACGGGCCTCAAGCTGTTCGCGCGTGACGTGATAGGTTGGCCAAGTTCCACCGTGTTGTGCAAGATTGGCCAAGACGGGCTGTGCGCGGTCAATGGATTTAGCGAAGATCGCGTTGGGGCTTTCGGCGGCTTCAAATTCTTGCCATAGCGCAGTCAGCTTAGCGCCTTCCTTGTGAGGCAGAAGGCCAAAAATTCGTGTAGCGGCGGCTTGTTCCTGGCTTTCGATTTCAGCGGCGTCAAAGCTACCGTGGATGGGGGTGTCGCCAACGTCCACTTCAACAATATCATGGATAAGCAACATCTTGATGATTGTCGCGGCCTGCGTATCTGCAGAAAGATCTGTGGCGTGACCTGACAAGATCAGCCCGAACATGGCGAGATGCCAGCTGTGCTCGCCCGAGTTTTCCTGCCGTGGGTCGCTCAAAATGGGGGTGGCGCGTAGGACTTGTTTCAGCGCGTCTGTTTGATGGATGAATGCAGTAATGTCGGCCAGTGGCCCTGTTGCAGTTTGGTTGTGGTGCAACGCATCCAGCAAATCATACGCAGCTGGCCAAGTTTGCTTGAGGCGCGCGGCGCGGCCCGTTGCAAGGTTATCAACGCCGATTTGGATATGGTCATCACTGGCGCGTGCGCCCGTCATGACCATCAGTTCGGGATGCAGGTGATCGCAACTTCGTGCAAAAACCGCTGTGTCAGATGTGCCAGCATCAAATTCGCGCCACAGTGTATGAAGTGCGGCGCCTTGTGCGGCTGGCAAAAGTCCGAAAAGGCGGGTGGCAGCTGCTTCTTCTTTGGCGGCAATTGCGGCGTTGTCGTGATGCAAATGAATTGGATGGTCGCCTGCGTCGATCTCAACAATGTCGTGGATCAACAGCATTGCGATCGCGCGGTCAACGTCGACCGGTTTGGGGAAGTAGGGGGCTGCGACCAGTGCAAGAAGTGCTACGTGCCAACTGTGCTCGGCGGTATTTTCAGGGCGCGCATTGGTGGTCAAAAGGTTGTTGCGGTTTATCTGCTTCAGCCGGTCAATTTCGCGCAGGAACGTCAATTGCTGATCAAGATCATGGGGCGTGTTCGGCGCAGGAACTGGCCAGTGGGCGGTATCGGTCATGTGTGTGGGTTGGTATCCGTGGAAGCGCGGTGGGCGCGCAAAGTTTCAACAAGAAACGCGCGGGCTTTTTCAGCTGCCATTTTCGTACGCACGTTGGTCAGAAAGGCTTCCTCAAGAGTTTGCGAGGAGGCGCCCAACACAGATGCGACCTGAATAAAAAGCCGTTCGTCGCCAATTTCTTTTTGGACGGCGATACACTCGGCTGCCAACTCAGAAGCCATCTTTTGAAGATCGTCCATGGGCGGTTCCTTAGGGCGGAAAGATCATACTGGTAACGATACATGAAAAGGCACAGCCTTTGAAAGCTGCGCCTGATGTTTAGCGTGTGTTTTCGGTTAAACGACGTTGGACGTAGCTGGTCGTTGTATCGATCAGTGTATCCATGTGGTCTTCTTCAAAGAAGTGACCAGCGCCCGGAACCTCATCATGAGTGATGGTGATGCCTTTTTGTTCGTGCAGCTTATTCACGAGGTTCACGGTGTCGGCGGGTGGTGCGACACGGTCGTTTGAACCATTGATGATCAGGCCAGATGACGGGCAGGGCGCCAAGAACGAGAAGTCGTACATATTGGCGGGCGGTGAGACCGAGATGAAGCCAGTGATTTCAGGGCGGCGCATCAACAGTTGCATGCCGATCCACGCGCCAAACGAAAAGCCAGCGACCCAGCAGTGTTTGGAGTTGTTGTTCATCGACTGCAGGTAATCCAGTGCAGATGCCGCATCTGACAGCTCGCCGACCCCTTGGTCATATTCACCTTGGCTGCGTCCTACGCCGCGGAAGTTAAACCGCAAGACCGTGAAGCCCATGTTATAAAATGCGTAGTGTAAGTTGTAGACGACCTTGTTGTTCATCGTGCCGCCGAATTGCGGGTGTGGATGAAGAACGATAGCAATAGGCGCGTCTTTTTCTTTCTGGGGGTGGTAACGACCTTCGAGGCGGCCTTCGGGGCCAGGGAAAATGACTTCGGGCATAGGGGTCCCTTAATGTGGCTGCGCCGCGGGGCTGCGTGCGCTTCGGACGATATCTGTTCGCGGTTCACTCAGTGCGGGGTGCGTATTGACGCCGCCGGTTGAGAACTTTAGAACGGTTCTAAGTTGTGTCTGATCTGGCGTAGGCCAAGCAGGTCTTATCGACCTATGCGCAAACGGTTAGATCGTCAATCAATTGGGAATATTTTGCCATGAAATTAAGCACTAAGGGGCGCTATGCGATGGTTGCTCTGGCGGATTTGGCACTACAACCGGCGGATCAGCTGACGTCTCTTGGTGAAATTGCCAAGCGGCAGGATATCTCGATGCCTTATCTGGAGCAGTTATTTGTGAAGTTGCGGCGCGCAGAACTGGTAAGTTCCGTGCGCGGGCCGGGTGGGGGCTACCGGTTGGGGCGCGCGGCGTCTGAAATTCGTGTGGTGGATATTCTTGCGGCGGTTGATGAAACAGTAAACGCGCTACACACAGGTGCGGGTGCCTCTGGTGGGTTGTCTGGCAGTCGCGCGCAGAGCATGACCAATCGGTTGTGGGAGGGGCTGAGCGCGCACGTCTATGTGTTTTTGCACCAAACGCGGCTCAGTGATGTTGTGGGCAACGGGCTTGCGCCGTGTCCGGCGGTGCCAAACCTGTTTGAAGTTGTGGACGACTAAGCTGTGATTGGTCCGCGTACATATCTTGATTACAATGCCACGGCCCCTTTGCGTCCCGAAGCGCGCGCTGCGATGATTGCTGCGATGGATGCGGTTGGTAATCCATCGAGTGTTCATAGCGAGGGACGCGCAGCTAAAGCGATTGTAGAGCGCGCCCGCCAGCAGATCAGTGATGCACTTGGTGCAGCGGGCAGCGATATTGTCTTTACGTCGTCTGCCACAGAAAGCGCAGCACTTGCGCTTGCAGGGCGGGATTTGCACGCAGCACCGATTGAGCATGACGCAGTTGCGGCTTGGGTCACGCCGGATTTACCCCTGAAAGAGGGGCAGGTTCAGTTGTCTGACGCAGGGCAATCATGTGTCCAGATTGCCAATTCTGAAACTGGTGTGATCCAAAAATTGCCATCTGGTCTTGCGGTGAGCGATTTGACCCAAGGGTTCGGGAAGCTGCCGCTTGCCTTTGACTGGACGGGCATCCGAATGGGGCTGGTATCCGGTCACAAACTTGGTGGTCCCAAAGGCGTAGGCGCAGTGGTGTTTCCGCAAGGAACTGATCTGCAGGCGCAAATTAAGGGCGGCGGCCAAGAAATGGGGCGGCGGTCTGGTACCGAAAACGTAATCGGGATCGCTGGTTTCGGGGCTGCGGCCGAGGCAGCAGTGCGTGATTTGGCTGACGGTGTTTGGGAGCGGATCGCAGAACTTAGAATTATTCTAGAAAACTCCCTTGCGTCCGGTGCTAACCAGACTATTTGTGTCGGGAAAGGTCTTGAACGGCTGCCGAATACGAGTTGCTTCATTACGTCCGGTTGGAAGGGTGAGACGCAAGTCATGGCGATGGATCTTGCTGGGTTTGCGGTTTCTGCCGGTAGTGCGTGCAGCAGTGGTAAGGTCCGCGCCAGCGGTGTGTTGCAGGCGATGGGCTACTCAGAGACCGAGGCAAGCTCAGCGATCCGTGTGTCGCTCGGGCCGGAGACAACGGAAGATCAGGTGCTGCGGTTTGTGCAGGCATGGTTGAAAGCAGAACAAAAGTGGCGCGCACGCGCCGCATGAACGACGAAAGCCCCGCCGGGGCGCGCTGAAAAACAGAGTGCCAAACGGGGCCATAGGAAGGGAAATCGAGATGAGCTTGGATGTGGAAGTCAAAGACGGCGTCGATCAGGAAACTGTGGATGCAGTCAAAGAGCTGTCGGGGACGTATAAATACGGCTGGAACACGGATATCGAGATGGAATACGCGCCCAAGGGCGTAAACACCGATATCGTAAAGCTGATCTCTGAAAAGAACGAAGAGCCCGAGTGGATGACCGAGTGGCGTCTGCAGGCCTTTGAGCGGTGGGAAAAGATGACCGAGCCAGAGTGGGCGATGGTGAGCTATCCCAAAATCGATTTTCAGGACCAGTACTATTATGCGCGTCCGAAAAGCATGGTGGAAAAGCCCAAGTCACTTGATGAGGTCGATCCCAAGCTGTTGGCGACATACGAAAAACTGGGAATTCCGCTGAAGGAACAGGCGTTGCTCGCTGGTGTAGAAGCGCCGGAAGAAGAGCGTAAAGTGGCCGTGGATGCGGTGTTTGACAGTGTTTCTGTTGGCACAACATTTAAGGATGAGCTTGCCAAAGCTGGTGTGATTTTTTGCTCCATTTCGGAGGCCATTCGTGAGCACCCCGAGTTGGTTAAGAAGTACCTCGGTTCTGTCGTGCCGGTCAGTGACAACTACTACGCGACGCTGAATTCTGCAGTGTTCTCGGATGGGTCGTTTGTTTACGTGCCGCCAGGTGTGCGTTGCCCGATGGAGCTTAGCACTTATTTCCGGATCAATGCCGAAAACACAGGGCAGTTTGAGCGCACACTGATCATCGCCGACAAAGGCTCATACGTATCTTACTTGGAAGGGTGCACGGCGCCACAACGTGACACAGCGCAGTTGCACGCTGCCGTTGTTGAGATCGTCATCGAAGAAGACGCGGAAGTAAAATACTCGACCGTTCAGAACTGGTACCCCGGTGATGAAGACGGCAAAGGCGGCATCTACAACTTTGTGACCAAGCGCGCCGATTGTCGTGGCGACCGTGCAAAAGTGATGTGGACGCAGGTCGAGACTGGCTCTGCGGTGACTTGGAAATACCCAAGCTGCATCTTGCGCGGCAACGATACGCAAGGTGAGTTCTACTCAATTGCGATTGCCAACAATATGCAGCAGGCCGACACCGGTACAAAGATGGTGCACTTGGGCAAGAACACAAAGTCACGGATCGTGTCGAAAGGGATCAGCGCGGGCAAAGCGCAGAATACGTATCGTGGTTTGGTTTCAATGCACCCCAAAGCGAAGAATTCGCGCAACTATACCCAATGTGACAGCCTACTGATCGGCGATAAATGCGGTGCTCACACGGTGCCCTATATCGAGGTGAAGAACAACTCGAGCCGTGTTGAGCACGAAGCGACTACATCAAAAGTCGATGATGAGCAGCTCTTTTACTGCCGCCAGCGCGGTATGGACGAGGAAGAGGCGGTTGCACTGGTCGTGAATGGTTTCTGTAAGGAAGTGCTTCAGGCGCTGCCCATGGAATTTGCGATGGAAGCACAGGCGCTTGTTGCCATTTCACTTGAAGGGTCGGTTGGATAACCTGCACTTTGCTCTGAATTAATTTGGTAGACATCGATCTGCTAAACACATGAATACAAAGGCTTACGGTTCGCAGTTAAAGTAAAAAATTGAGTTTGCTTTAACTGAACCGGTCAGCCGCATACGAAGGACACTACCGATGCTAGAGATCAAGAACCTGCACGTAAAACTGGAAGACGAAGACAAGCAAATCCTAAAAGGCGTTGATCTGTCTTTGGAAGCGGGCAAAGTGCACGCGATTATGGGGCCAAACGGGTCTGGTAAATCGACACTGTCGTATGTGCTTTCTGGCAAGGACGGTTACGAGGTCACGGACGGTTCAGCGCATTTGCAGGACGAAGATGTGCTCGATATGGAACCCGAAGAGCGTGCCGCGGCTGGTCTGTTTTTGGCGTTTCAATACCCTGTGGAAATTCCAGGTGTTGGGAACATGACGTTTCTGCGCACAGCGGTGAACGCACAGCGCAAAGCACGCGGTGAGGAAGAACTTTCTGCAGGTGATTTCCTGAAGGTTGTGCGCGAGAAAGCCAAAACGCTCAAAATTGACGCAGAGATGCTGAAGCGTCCTGTTAATGTGGGCTTTTCTGGTGGTGAGAAAAAGCGCAACGAGATTTTGCAAATGGCAATGCTCGAGCCAAAGATGTGCATCCTTGATGAGACTGACTCTGGTCTTGACGTTGATGCGATGAAACTTGTGTCGGAAGGCGTGAATGCGCTGCGTGACGCAGGGCGCACGTTCTTGGTGATTACGCACTACCAACGCCTGCTCGATCACATCAAACCTGACGTTGTGCATATCATGGCAAACGGTCGAATTGTGAAAACAGGTGGCCCAGAGCTGGCGCTTGAAGTTGAGCAAAACGGCTACGCCGATATCTTGGCTGAAGAGGTGGCCTGAGATGGGATTGCCTGACATTAAAACAAACCTGACTGATGCGCGCCTTGCTGCGCAGCCAGTGCCGCAAAGCGGTGCATGGCTTGCCGCGGCGCGTGATGACGCCTTGGCGCGGCTCCGTGCAATGGGGCTGCCGACCAAGCGTGATGAGTATTGGAAATACACTGACCCAAGCACGTTGACCGAAGCGGTAGCCCAAAGCGCAGACGTATTTGACGCAGCGGACGAAGCGCCCCTTTATGACAGTATCGACCGGCTAATGTTGGTGTTCGTCGATGGTGTTTTTGATGCGGATGCCTCTGACGACATGGCGCTTGAGGGTGTTACGATTGAGCGGCTTGCTGATGCGGGTGCTGCGGATATCCATTGGGCAAAAGACCTATATGGTGTTTTGGAAGCAAAAGGTCAGTCGCCAGTTGAGCGTCCGCTTGCGGCCTTGAACTCGGCCATGGCAACTGACGGCGTTTTGATCCACGTGACTGGCACGCCAAGCAAACCGATCAGCCTGATTTACCGTCATGCCGATGCAACAAGCGACGCGACCCTGCACCACGTGATTAAGGTTGATGCAGGTGCGGAAGTCACTGTGCTTGAAAACGGTCCAGCTGCTGCGCGTTTTAACAAATGCATGGAAGTCGATATTGCTGACACTGGCGTGTTTCACCACATCCGCGCGCAAGGACGTGATCATGAGCGCCGTGCGGTGACGCATATCTTTGGCCGCTTGGGCAAAGAGTCTGTCTTTAAATCCTTCACCATGACCGCCAACGGTGTGCTGACCCGCAACGAAGTTGTGCTTGAGCTGACTGGTGACGATGCACAGGCATCTGTTGCTGGCGCGTGCATGGGCGACGGTGCGTTTCACCACGATGATACGGTTTTCATCACCCACGACGCGGTCAACTGTGAAAGCCGTCAGGTGTTCAAGAAAGTGCTGCGGAACGGCGCGGTCGGCGTTTTCCAAGGTAAAATTCTGGTTCAGCCTGATGCGCAAAAAACAGATGGCTATCAGATTAGCCAATCTCTTTTGCTTGATGATGACAGCCAGTTCCTGGCCAAGCCAGAGCTTGAAATTTACGCCGATGATGTTGCTTGCTCGCATGGATCGACATCAGGTGCCATCAACGAAGAAGCCTTGTTTTATCTGCGCTCGCGCGGCGTAGAGAAGGGCACAGCTGAAGATCTTTTGGTGCTATCATTTTTGGCAGAAGCAATCGAAGAGATCGAGAGTGACGAAATCTCGGAAGACATCTTGGCCCGTCTCGAAGCGTGGCTGATGCGTCGTCGCGGCTAAGGTGTCGGTTAGCTCTGATATTGTGGCGACGTACCGTGGGCCTGGAAAGGTAATGCGACGCTTGCTGACGGCTGGTCAACGTGAGGATCGGGCCCTCGCCATTTTGATGGCGGGGTGTTTGCTGATGTTCGTCTCAAGTCTGCCGCGTCTTGCGCGTGAGCAGTTTGAGCAGGGCGGCGACCTTACGCAAATGTTGACCTATGAGTTTGTCAGCTGGATGCTGTTTTGGCCGCTGCTATTCTATATTTTCGCCGGTTTGATCCACGTGGTGACACGCCCATTTACGAAGTTGGGGACATTTTTCACCACACGGCTCGCGGTGTTCTGGAGCTTCTTTGCAGCAACCCCCCTCGCGCTTTTGAACGGCCTCACCGCTGGTTTTGTGGGCGAAGGGCAGGCGCTTGTGTCAGTTGGCGTTCTGTGGCTGGCTATGTTTTTGTGGTTTTTCATTGGTTCGCTGCGCGCAACCTTTCAGGTTCCATCATGAGCGGCTTTCCCGATATCGCCACGCTCTTTCGTGTGACATTGCGTGACCCGAAAGAGGGAGCCTTTGCAGCCCTTTCTTTGCCAATTCCGCGTGAGGCTGCCATGCCGATCGTGTTGCTGGTATCGATCTTGTCCACGCTTTTGGCTTTGATCATTCAGTTTGTGGCCCCACAACAGCTTCCAAGCGGGATGGAGGAAATAGCACGCCCAGAACCTTGGTTACTTGCAGTGCGTCAGTTCGGCCAGTTGATGGTGCTGATTTGTGCGATCTACTTTGGCGGGCGTATTTTAGACGGGCGCGGCGGCTTTAAGGACGTTGCGGTCGTGCTGTCATGGCTGCAAATTTACTCAATACCTTTCCAACTGACGGTCGTTTTGTCGGCGGTATTTGCCCCTCAGTTGGGCGCTGTTCTGTTTATGGGGGTGGGTGCCTATCTGATCTATGTCATGGTGGGCTTCATCGACATCGTGCATGAACTTGGCTCAATGTGGAAAGCGACAAAATTGCTGATCTTAGTACTTGTTGCGCTGGCCCTTGGCTTCAGCCTTCTATTAACCCTATTCGCCACTGGCGCGTAAGCCGCCGGTAAAAGGAGAGACCCCGAGATGTATAATGTAGCTGAAGTGCGCAAAGATTTCCCGATCCTGTCGCGTGAAGTGAATGGCAAACCGTTGGTTTATCTCGACAATGGGGCCTCTGCGCAAAAGCCGCAGGTGGTCATTGATGCTGTGACCAAAGGCTATGCGGAAGAATACGCCAACGTACACCGCGGGCTGCATTATCTGTCGAATCTTGCAACGGACAAATACGAAGCGGTGCGGGGAAAAGTAGCGAAGTTTCTTAACGCGCCATCAGAAGACGAGATTGTGTTAACCAGTGGCACGACTGAAGGCATTAACCTTGTTGCGTATGGCTGGGCGATGCCGCGTATGGAAGCGGGTGACGAAATTGTTTTGAGTGTGATGGAGCACCATGCCAATATTGTGCCGTGGCATTTCTTGCGCGAACGTCAGGGTGTTGTTCTAAAGTGGGTCGATGTTGACGCCAACGGCGCCCTTGATCCCCAAGCGGTGATCGATGCGATTGGCCCAAAAACTAAGCTTGTCGCAATATCCCATCTTTCCAATGTTCTAGGCACCAAAGTTGATGTGAAATCTATCACCGAGGCTGCGCACGCAAAAGGCGCTGCAGTGCTGGTAGATGGTAGTCAAGCGGCTGTGCATGGGCCCGTCGATGTGGCCGATATTGACTGTGATTTTTACTGTGTGACGGGGCACAAGCTTTATGGTCCGTCAGGGTCTGGTGCGAATTACATCAAGATGGATCGGATGAAAGAGATGCGGCCGTTTATTGGTGGTGGCGACATGATCCGCGAGGTTCACCGCGATAGTGTGACATGGAACGCGCCCCCGATGAAATTTGAAGCGGGCACTCCTGGCATCGTTCAGACGATCGGCTTTGGTGTGGCGTTGGATTATATAATGGAGCTCGGTATGGAAAATATCGCGGCCCATGAAGAAAAGCTGCGCGACTATACGTGGGCCAAGCTGAAGGGGCTGAATTGGTTAAATATTCAAGGGCAAACCCCTGATAAGGCTGCTATTTTCAGTTTCACAATTGATGGCGCTGCCCACGCGCACGATATTTCGACTGTGCTTGATAAAAAGGGCGTGGCCGTACGTGCGGGGCATCACTGCGCGCAACCATTGATGGAGCACATGGGCGTTCCGGCGACCTGTCGTGCATCTTTTGGTCTCTACAATACCGAGGCTGAGGTCGATGCGCTTGTTGATGCACTTGAGCTTTGTCACGATTTATTTGCCTGATCCTGTGTAAAGCCGCAGTTTGATCAATATCGGCGTTGCGAGGAAAGCTGCGCACAGGTATAGAGTTTCAAAAGGTCCTTTAGCTCAGCTGGATAGAGCGCTGCCCTCCGAAGGCAGAGGCCAGAGGTTCGAATCCTCTAAGGACCGCCACTCTTAAAAAAATCATTGTTTTTATTGGACTATTCGGCGTTTTGTCCAACTTGATTGAGCGAGTTGGAACAAAATCTGACGTAATGACCCGTATCAAGGCGCCGACTTTGTTTTGTGAGCGTAGCGAGATTTTGCGAAATCTCGCTTTTTTTCCTGAACGGGGTTTTCGATCGCTAATTTGGATTAATTCATGGGATGTTAACGATTGTAACGAGTAAAACGAGGAATGGTTTCACGACTAAATCGACAACACTTGCAGCAGTAGCAACTATCGGATTTGCGACCCCAGCGTTTTCCGATCCGAGTATCGGTTTTGGACTTTACTTTTCGTTCGGTGGTAATGGTGTCGTAACCAGCCTCGGTGTACGTGGATTTACTGATAACGAAGAAGACAAAGTGGCTGGTAGCCTAGGTCTGGACTACGTTTTGGTGAGAACCGCGTGCGGCCAACGGTTGGTGTCGCTTACCTAGGTAGTAGCAACTACATCGGCCTTGATGTGGGCTTTGGTAGTGGACAGGTCGAATTCGGTTTAGGTGCTGGTGTGGTTGATACTGCTGCTGATGTTATGCCATCGCCGATAATTACAGAGATTCCGCTCTCATAACGCTCCTTACGCGCTTGATCTGCAGCGGTTGAGGCCGCTGCAGGCATCCTATTACCGCGCAAGTCTAGTGAATCTTTCCATTGATGCTGGTATTGAGCGCGCTGATTAAAAGATCGGCGTAGAGGGAAATCTTGGCCTGTACTATTACTCGCCTGCCCGCGGGCGCTATAACCAATTAACCATCTAACGCACCAAGCCCACGTGCGGCAAAAGCTTCAAGCCGAGTAATCTCCGTCTTACTCAGCAATACGCCGTGTGTTTCGGCCATTTTGCGTGCCGCGTAGCGTCGCTCGGAAGGCAGTCTCGCGCCTTGGTCTGTCATTGCGTTGATCAGCACCTCGCCCTCTGCCACCGGATCGCGCCCACTGCTGTGGGCAAACCTAGCCGGATCAAAAGCAATGATAAGCGCACCGTGGCGGGGCAGCGGGCCGCCTTCAGCAAAATCAAGTGCCTCTTTACTCATGAATTCGCCCAACATCGCCCCTGCCATAAGTTCGATCATCGATGAGATCGCAGAGCCTTTGTGCGCGCCAAATGGCAGCATGGCGCCTGCCAGTCCTTCGGCGGCGTCAGTTGTGGGGGTGCCGTCAGGGGCAATTGCCCATCCTTCCGGAATAGGTTCTCCGGCGATACGGCGCATTTCCATGTCCCCTCTTGCGGCAACGCTTGTTGCGAAATCGAACACGTAAGGATGAGCACCTTTGCGGGGGTAGCCAAACGCAAATGGATTGGTTCCAAAGAGCGGCGTGGTCCCCCCAGAGGGTGCCACAAAGGCATAGCTTGGACACATAGAAATGACCGCAAGGCCAGCTCGTGCAAGGTCTTCTACTTCATACCAAAGCGCCGAAAAGTGCAGGGCGTCGCGGATTACCAAACTGGCCATACCAAGCTCTTTAGCTCGTTCAATCAGTGTGGCGCGGCCAGTGTCATAGGCAGGGCAGGAAAAGCCGCCCGCTGCATCCACTTCGATGATTGCTTTGCCACTGTTTTTCAAAACAGGCACGGCCGTGGGGTTGGCCTTACCTGAAGCAACTGACCGCAAGCACCCCTCAATCCGGTAGATGCCATGAGACTTACAGTTGTCCCGCTCACCGGCCACAATTACGCCCGTCACGCTTCGGGCTGTTTCTGGCCGTACACCGCTTTTGGCGAAAGCCGCGTATACCTGCTCGCGCAGCGTGTCGATCGAGATATATGTATCTGTGGTCATATTCGGGTCTCCGGTATCGGGCGCGGTGCGTCTAAGCGGGCCTATTGGAAATAAAGCTGCGGTTTGGCCTAAAGGGTGAAATGTCGATATTTGGTTGCCGACCTTCGATTAAATCCGCAACAATCCGGCCGGTGATGCCGCCAAGTGTCAAGCCAAGGTGTTGGTGCCCGAACGCGTGAATGATCCGCTCAGATGCAGCACTTTGGCCGATAACGGGCAGGGCGTCTGGCATTGTCGGGCGTAGCCCCATCCATTCACTTTCTGGGGCCGGAAGATCGTGGAACATCTCGCCCACGCGGCGGCGTAGATAGGCAGTCCGGTTTGTGCTGGCAGTTCTGTGTTTACCTGTGATTTCGACAGTTCCTGCAATCCGCAGACCTTGGGCCATGGGACTGGCGTAAAAGCCGCCCTCGGCCCAACCGACAGGGCGGCTAACGCGATTTCCTTCAGTCCCGTAGATCAAGTGATAGCCGCGCTCAGTACCCAAAGGCAGGTGTTTGGTGTCAGTGCCTTCAATCTCGTTTGACAGTGCACCTGCGGCCACCACGAGCCTGCCCACTTCTACGCCGCCATTTTCTAAATCCAACACAACACTTTTTGGGCCAGCGTTGGAGCGGATGAGTTTCTGGGCAACTGTTTGCCCACCCAGCGATGTGAAACGCGCATGCATTCGGCGGATCAATTCTTGAGGGTCGTGAATGCGCCGCGCTGTAGGGTAGAAAACAGCACGCGTGATGGGCAACGCAAGGTTCGGCTCAAGAGTGCGGGCCTCTGCCTCGGATAGGTCCTCAAGGGTCACACCAAATGCTTGCCGTTTTGTCAGGGACGCGCTGGCCTCATCCGCGGCCTTGTTCGTGGACCATATCGACAGCTGACCAGAGTTGACGACCAGATCTTCTGCGCCTGCTTCCGCAATAAGCGGGTTAAGCCCTGCGTCCGCATGGGCCAAAAGTTCAGCCAAATGCTGAGCGATTTCACTGGATCGCTTGTCAGTACAATTGGCGAGAAACGACAGCATCCATTTCGGGTTTCGCAGCGCATGGGCGTAGGAAATAGAAAGCGGGCTGTTTGGGCTGAACAAAAGCGCAGGCAGGTTTTTAAAAACCGAAGGGTCATTAACGGGCATGCAGGCGTAGGTTGCAAGGGTACAGGCGTTGCCAAAACTTGCCCCTGAACCGGGTTGATTGGGATCGATCAGAACAGTTTTGTGCCCGCGCAATTGGGACCAAAGTGCGGTGCTGACACCGACAATTCCCGCCCCCACAATTCCAACGTCATAGTCGCTCATCGCGCGCGCTCCTGATGTGTCTGAACCAAGTCGTAGCAGCGGGGGTTTCGTTGGGCAACTGATCTGAAACGCTGGTCACGGGCTGCAGGTTGCCGCCAAAAAAAGAGGGACCTATTGCCCCTCTTTTGATGATCTTTAAATTGTGGCCGATCTCTTAGCTGGGGGACAACCCGCGCAAGCGTTCCGAGCGGCGGCGCAGCAATTCCACAGTGGTCAGCAACAAAATCGAGAACGTCACAAGGATCGTTGCTGCGGCTAGGATGGTTGGGCTGATTTGTTCACGAAGGCCCGTAAACATTTGCCATGGCAGTGTTTGTTGTTGTGCGGAGCCTACGAAAAGCACCACGACGACCTCGTCAAACGACGTGATAAAGGCAAACAGCCCACCTGAAATGACACCGGGCAATATAAGCGGCATCTGAACGCGGAAAAAGGTGGTCACTGGGTTTGCGCCCATGTTTGCGGCCGCGCGCGTCAGGGAGTTGTCAAAGCCCACAAGCGTGGCAGTCACGGTGATGATGACGAACGGAACACCCAGAACTGAGTGTGCCAAGATGACTTTGACGTAACCCACAAACGATTGATTAAGGCCGAGGTTCGCTTCCAACCAGTTCCCGAGGGGGGCGTAGAAAAAGAACATGCCAGTTGCAGAAATGATCAACGGCACAATCATCGGCGAGATCATGATCGCCATGATCGCTTGGCGGAAGGGCACATGTGACTGTGATAAACCGATGGCCGCCAGAGTGCCAAGCGTGACAGAGATCAATGTCGCAATGGGCGCGATGATAAGCGAGTTCTTAAGCGGCACCATCCATTCATCGGTCCCAAGGAAATCGCGGTAGTGTTTGAGCGAGTAGCCAGCAGGATCAAACGACAGCATTTCAGGCGTAAACGTGAAAAAGTCCTGCGCATTAAACGACAGCCAAATAACTGGCAGCAGCGGGGCGATCAGAAAGAAAAACACCAACCCGCAGATGAACAGGAATGTGTTGTACCACAGCGTTTGCGCAGCGGTGTAGTAAACGGGCACGGACCGGCGATAGGCACCAGTGTGTAGCCAGTAGAAAAACCAACTGATGACCGCTCCGAGTAATGCGCCCGCAACCGCACCGCCAAGTGCGCCAACGCTGAAACCAGCGACGGCGACAAATGCGATGGTGGCTGATCTGCCCATTGTGCGCGGGACAGCGAACTGTCCAAGCAGTGCTGCTAAGATAAACCCAAAGACAGCGCCTATGGCCAGTCCCACCAAGGGGGTGCCAAATGCATTACCGACAACAAACGCAATCGCAGCAGCTAGTGCGGCCGTGCAGGGTGCTGTGAATGTCATCAGTTTCGGGCGCGGTGCCTGTGCAAGAATAGCCATAAATCAGCCCCCCAGTTTCACGTTATCGATGCCCACGATCCGGTCGTAGAGCCAGTAGAGCACCATCACCAGCGCTAATAAAATTGAGCCAAGCGCCGCTGCCAGCCCCCAGTTGAGTGAGCTAGAAATGTGGTAGGCAATACGGTTTGAGATCAGCACGCCATCTGTGCCGCCCACAATTTCAGGCGTGATGTAATAACCGATCGCCAAGATAAACACGAGGATTGAGCCAGCACCGATGCCTGGTACAGATTGTGGGAAATACACGCGACGAAACGCAGTAAAGTTCGTCGCGCCAAGGCTTTTTGCTGCACGTAAATAACTGGGCGGGATCGTCTTCATCACTGAGTAAAGCGGCAAAATCATGAAGGGCAACAGGATGTGCGTCATGGCGATGACTGTGCCGGTGGCGTTGTTCATCAAGATTAAGCGGTTTGCATCATCAACAAAGCCAAGCCAGACAAGGATTTCGTTGATCACACCTTGCTGTTGCAGCAGTACTTTCCAAGCGGATGTCCGCACCAAAAGTGATGTCCAAAAGGGCAGCAGCACCAAGATCATCAACACGTTAGCGGTCCGCATCGGCAGGTTCGCCAACAGCCACGCAACCGGATAGCCAAGGATGATGCAGCTTGCTGTAATGACCAGAGACATCCAAAGTGTGCGTTTGAAAAGCGTGATATATATCTGTTGGTTCTCGGGGCGCATCTCAGCGCTTTCGACACCTTTTTTCATGTCGACCGCGTTCAAGAAATAACCAGAGGTGTAGTTGGGGCTGTAGATTTTGATCGCTTCCCAGACCTCTGGAGCAAGCCAATCTTCGTCCATTTCCGCAAAGGCGTCTTTGAACATCGTGTTTGGCATTTGATCCAGATTAGCTGTCAGTAGCTGTAGGTCGGCCGCGTGGGGGCCGGTGTAGGCATTGACCGCGCGGACAGTGGCGTCGCTGCGCAAATCAAGGCCCAGGCCTGCGTAAACCGCTTCCCATGGGTCGCGTTTTGAGATGTCCTTGCCGTCTTCGATGGCCTCATAAATCGCCCAGTCCGCGTAGGCGGCGGTGGTGAGGGGAAGCATCTGGGCAATTTCGTCTGAAATAGTGATGCCAACATCACCTGTGAAAGGCTCCTCGACGAGCGAGGCCCAAAGCGCGCGGCGTTCTTCCAATACGGTGTTGGAGCTGGTTCCTGACATCATCGCAAACCATGTCTCGCCGTCTTTTAGGGCGGGTGCGATATCTTCGATTGGGTCCTGCCAAAGCTCGCCCACATCATCAAGCTTACGCCCCGATGTGCGGAAAAGCGACGACGTGCCGGTTTGTTCATAGTTAAGTCGCGTGCCAAGTTTTGTGTGCTCCTTGGCTTCTGCGGCTTTGAAAAGGTCGAAGTAAAGGGCTTGGTATACGGCCTCATCGGGGGCGTCGCTTGTGGCGCTGTCCCACTGCTGAAGCAGCTCTACCGCTTGGGGCATCGTGCTTGAGACGATCTGGTTTTCAACTGACCGGAACAACATCGTGGCAATCGGTACGATGAAGGTGATCACAACGAACAGCAAAAGCGGTGCAATCAGCGCAAGTGCGCGGAGTTTCTGACGTCGAAGTGCGCGCGCAAGGCTCGTTTTAAGTGGCGTTCCATCCGCCGCGAGCATTTGGCCGGAAGATGTCATATCGCTCATGTGGACCCCGTCGGTACAGTTGTTGGTGCAGTCTTGAATTTGGTGTCCGGCATATTTGTCGTGCCGGTTATCATTGGACGGGAAGGGGCCCCAAAGCCCCCTCCCAATGTGTTAAGCGTAATGCTTACTGTGCAAGCCACGCTTGGAATTTCGCGTCGATGTCGTCGCGGTAGTCCGCCCAGAACTCGTAGTTATACAAGAATGTGTTCTGTGCGTTTGCCGGGTCTGTTGGCATGTGCTGTGCCATGTCGATACCCAGTGTTGCGTGCTGACCAACCAGTGGTGCAGATGACAAACGTGCAGGGCCGTACGAGATATATTTCGCTTGGTCCGCAAGACGCTGTGTGTCTGTTGCAAAGTAGATGAAGTCTTTGGCACGGGCTAAACGCTCATCTGACAGACCTTCTGGAATGATCCAGCCGTCAAGGTCAAACACCTGCGCGTCCCACATCATGCCAATCGGCTGGTCTTGCTCTTCGATCGCTGCGAACAGACGGCCGTTATATGTTGAGCCGATGAACACTTCGCCATCTGCCAACAGCTGCGGTGTGTCTGCACCTGCGGACCACCAGATCACGTTGTCTTTGATTGTGCCGAGCTTGGCCAACGCACGTTCTTGACCTTCTTCAGTTTCCAGAACGTCGTATACGTCTTCTTTGGCAACTCCGTCACACAGAAGGGCCCATTCAACGTTGTTGATCGGACGCTTCTCAAGTGAGCGCATGCCTGGATATGTATCGATGTCGAACACGTCACAGATGTCGTTTGGCGGCTCTACACCGGCTGGCACCATGTCCGTGCGGTAGCCAAATGTTGTTGAGTAGACGATCTGCGGGATGAAACAGTCGCCAACCATCAGGTCACCGAAATCATCTGCTGCAGATGTGCCGTCTGGTGCTGGCGCAAGATCTTCGTCCGCGTCAATTTCAAGTGCGAGGCCTTCGTCGCACAGACGCAACGCGTCAGATGCCACAACGTCCACCACATCCCATGTGATGTTGCCTGCTTCGTTCATAGCGCGAAGTTTAGCCACCGCTTCGGCAGAACTTTCGTCCCACGTCACAGAGACGCCTTCGTTCATGGCGACATACGGATCAGCGTAAGCGTTGATTTGGCTTTGCTGATATGCGCCGCCCCAGCTTACAAGGGTCATGTCGTTGGCCATTTCGCCATCTGCGGATGCTGTGCCTGCCATTAGAGCTAGAACAGATACCGCTGAAACAATATTCTTAATTTGCATGGTAACTCCCAGTGTAGTCTCGCGATTTATCTTAAGCGGGTCACGAGTTAGCCCGAACGCCTGCACGGGGACGCAAAGCGCACCCCGACAGGAATTTCCTTATGCGTCGAGTGCGCGGCAATCTTCCGGCAACCAACCAATCTCAATTTGAGTGCCCGGCGTCAGGCGGGGCTGATCCGGTGCGTTACGTGTTTTGACGACAAACTCTTCGTTGCCTGCAACGCGTAACCGCGTCCGGAAAATGTCGCCCATGTAAATAAACTCAAGTACTTCAGCCTTGAGGGTGTGCGCCCCTTCTTGAAGCCGGTCCATGCTCATCTCAACGCGCTCTGGTCGGATGGAAACGCGTGTGCGGTCGCCGACTGCTGATACGTTGACGGGCTTGGCTTCAATGATTTCGCCCCCGTCAAGTTTTACTGTGCACAGATCGGGGCCCTTCAGTTCGGTCACGATGCCCTCAAGGGTGTTATTCTCGCCGATAAACTGCGCCACAAAGCTATTGTCAGGCTCTTCATAAAGAGTATCGGGGGCGGCCAACTGCTGAATGCGGCCATCTTCGAACACCGCAACGCGGTCTGACATGGTCAGCGCTTCTGTTTGGTCGTGGGTGACGTAGACTGTCGTGATGCCAAGCTCATGAGCCAGTCGTGTGATCTCAAACTGCATGTGTTCGCGCAACTGTTTATCAAGCGCACCAAGGGGCTCATCCATCAAAACCAGCTCTGGCTCAAACACCAGGGCACGGGCAAGAGCCACACGTTGTTGCTGCCCACCAGAGAGTTGTGCAGGACGGCGGCCGCCAAAGTCACCCATCTGGACCATATCCAATGCGCGCTTCACTTTTGCTTCACGCTCGGACTTGCCCAATTTGCGGACTTCAAGCGGGAAGGCGAGGTTTTCTGCAACCGTCATATGCGGGAACAGCGCGTAGTTTTGAAACACCATGCCGATGCCGCGCTTATGCGGTGGAATATTGTTGATCGGCTTTCCGTCCAACAAAATTTCACCGTGCGTGGCTGTCTCAAATCCCGCGAGCATCATAAGACACGTGGTCTTGCCCGACCCCGATGGCCCCAGCATCGTCAGAAACTCGCCCTGAGGCATTGCGAGGTTCAAATCCTTTACCACGAGGTTTTCGCCGTCATACGACTTTTGAACGCGATCAAACTTCACGAACGACTGGTCATCACCCAAATCGGTCACACGCATCTCCTTGTTGTCTTTGCCGGATCGTTTTCGACCCTGTTGTTGTGAATGATGAAAACATCCATGGTTCTATGTCGCAACCCGATTTCCATTTAGAGGGCCTCAGCAGTAAAATTGTGCAATTTTGCATAGGTTTTCAGATGCCACGATAGTACTGAATTGCTTGAGAAAACGGGCTTTTGTAGCTGATCTTGAATCACAGGGATTGCACCGGCGGTTTTGAGGTTAGTGCAGCTGATGAAAACAGAATCTACGTCAGGGTCTTGTCCCAATCTGATAGCAGATTCGATGATTGAAGCAGGATCAATCCGTGCCACTCTCGACTCTACTGGCTCGTTAAAGCTGCCAAAAACATCTGTCGAAAGCCCGGCGGTGGCGAATGCGCGACTAAGTGGCTCATTCACGCTTTCTGTATAGGGCGACAGCAACGCCATTCGTGACACGCCTTGATCCGCGGCATATGCAATTGCTGCGCGAAGTGGGTTGGTGACATGGGCAACGTCGCAGACGCTTTGCACCATTTTCTCGATCGCGTCAGACCCGATGATTGCGCTGGCTGACGTACATCCATAGCCGATTGCTGCATAGGGCACGGTGCTTGGTAACAGCCGCGCGGAGGCTGTGATGTCATCTTTCATCGCGCTTAGTGTTTCGGGCGTTACGGATTTTGCGCTGGCGATCCGGCTTACGTAGAGGGCCGCGTTGGCCCCATTAAAGCTGTCGCGGAACTCGTTTTCTAGCGTCTCATCCGCTTGCAAGACAATCACACCAAGCGCGGGCGGAAGTGCCGATACAGGCATAACTGAGTAGGGCATCTCCATCATATGGACGCGATCTCCGCTGGGGCCTGCGGGCTAATGTAATAGGGGGCGCCGTCGGTGATGACGATATTTTCCTCATGCACTAAAATCTTGTCGCCCAGTGCAATTCCCGGCTCGAGCGTTAGGATCATACCTGCTTCGAGGACGGTATGATCTGTCGGTATCAGGGAGGGCCATTCGGTCAAGGACATGCCCAAGCCATGCCCTAAACGACCAGCATCCGTGATTTCACCACCGCGGCTGAGAACTCTGTTCATCGCATGAAACAAGTCTGCCGCCGTCGCCCCCGTTTTGGCAATTTCAAAGGCTGCGTTGCTTGCTTCGATAAGGGTTTGATGAGCCGCCTTAACCGCTCTGCTGGGGCTGCCGATGGACCAATTACGATCGAAATCCGCAAAATAGCCGTCCCACACCAGCCCAGTATCCAGCATCAGAACATCCCCCTGTGAAAGGGCACGGGTGTGCGCAGGCGAGATCACATCGCGGTAGCCATCTTGCTCTGCGGCACCGGCCAAATAGGGCACCCAGTCAGCACCTTCTTCAAGACACAGGATTTGAAAATTACGGAAGATTTTATCGAGCGGTACGCCGGCACGTGCAATTTCTGGAACGCGTGAAAATGCCCGCCCAGCGATTTCACATGCATGGGTCACTTTGGCGATTTCGGCGTCTGATTTAACCATCCGAAGCGCACGCAGAATGCCGTGATCTGTCGCAATTTCAATGGATTCTGCCAAGGCCACAAGGTTGCGATACGGCATCCTCAGGTGCGTTTCATGTCCGTCTGGCACGCCGATCAAGCCATTTGGAGCAAGCTCTTTCAGCGTGTCGATCAAAAGACTGAGGCCGTCATCGCTTAGGTCGGGGGAACTCCACGACCGAATATCATCGATCCAAGTCTGGCCCATTAAATCTACACCAATTGACGGGATGACGGCGACCGGTTTTCCGTGCGCTGGCACTATCAAGAACCATGGACGGGTAGGGCTTTCCCAAAAGCGGGTTAAGTAGCCCGTGAAATACGTGACGTCGGGTTCTGTGGTAAGCAACAGTGCCGCAAGCCCGCGTTTTGCCATCATAGCTTGGGCCTTTGCGGTGCGTGCCGCAAATTCAGAGGTCTCAAAGCCCCTCAATCAGCCACTTCCGATAATATGCACAGAATGCGAGCGTCTTTGGTGATGTTAACAGCGGCTTGCACGTCACCGTTCATTGCAGCAGCCACCCCCGCACCACCTGATGCAGTGGTGGCTAAATCTTGGGTTGCAAGGCGCGACAATACTGACGTTACTTCATCATCATCCAGTGTCAGAAATACATTAGCATCACGCGCTAACCCATTGAGGGCAATCAAAGAAGGTTCTTTGCAGTCAAGCCTTCCCATCACGCTATCAGGGCCATTAGCAAAGACGCATTCTCGCGCTTCTATGCTTTTTTGCAAAGCGGGTGCTGACGTGGGCTCTACGACGATGATTTGCGGTGCTTCGAGCCAAGCTTGGCGCATATACGCAGCCGCTGCCCCCGCCAAACCGCCCACGCCTGCCTGTAAAAAGATATGTGTGGGGGGCTCTGGACATTGGGCGACGGCCTCCGCTGCCATTTGTACGTAGCCTTCCATCAAAGTGTGCGGCAAATCTGTATAGCCGTCCCATGAACTGTCGGACAAAAGCGTCCAGCCGTTGTCTTTTGAGGCCTGCATCGCAGCTGCCATCGAAGCCGCGTAATCGCTTCCCTCGCGCACAACGTCGGCCCCAAGGGCGCGCAGCTTTTCACCAAAGACCTCGGGGACCGTGGTTGAAATATAGACAACTGCTTTTGCACCAAAAAGCCGCGCACCTGCCGCGACGCTCATCCCGTGATTGCCCGCGCTGGCAGTGACAAATGTGCGCCCATTCAAAGTGCTGCTATCTGGGTTTTCCGTAATATCATTTGCCTGTCGCGCGATGACATAAGCCGCCCCGAGCGCTTTGAACGAGCCAAGACCCATGCGGCTGCGTTCATCTTTAATCCAAAATGCCGATACAGGTGCAAGGCCTTCGGCTGCAACCAGCGGTGTTCGCGCGGCATGGGGGCATTTGTTCAGAAGCTCCGCAACGCGTCCAGCATCCGTTGAAGGGTAGGGCGCATTCGGTGCGAGCTTTGGATGCCCGCGTAATGGATTTTCAAGCAGTTCCATTTGGTCCTGACTGCGGCGTGTGGCAAAAACCGATGCGTCGCGTTACTCTTTTCCTCGCTAGCCTATCCCGTGATTTTGGGAGTAGGGGTTCAATTGCGGCACTTGATGCTTTTTTCGCGCTTTTTCACCGGGGTCCCAGACCTCAATATGAAGAGGGTGGCATTTAGCGGTGTCCGATGAATGTTCAGATGAGCAATCGCCACCGGGACAGGCGGATAGCCCCACAAGCAAATCGATTTCGGCGTAAAATTCTAGGTAATCACCAGGCCGCACCGGGCTTGATTTCATGAAATACTGCCCCGTATCTTTGGTGAAACCAGTGCACATGAAGACGTTTAGCACGTCATGAACATAGGTTTCTGCCTCACTCGTGGACAGCTTGGCATGCTCGGCCAAAGCACGGGTAAGGTTGGAGTGACAGCAATAATGATAGTCATCACCCGACAGCAACCGCCCCGTGTAGGGGTCGCAGCGCGTGCCGATCACATCATGAACCGAGCCGCCATACATATCGAAACCGTACCAATCGAGTGTGTCATCCACGATCGTTGCCATGGCGCGCATGTGCGGAAAGCTTGACCACATCAGATCGCCCGTCGACAGATGCGTGCCGTGCAGCGCGCGGGTTTTTCCCGAGTAGAATTTCTCTGAAAGATCGTTGGCGTTCCAAAGGTTTAAATCACCCACTTGCGGCCCGTCCACCGACAGGATCCGAAAGAACGCGCCGGCAGGTACCTCGATACAGCCTGCGGTTCTTGGCGCGATCTTGATCTGGTTCGAAAGTTTTGCGCTTTTGCGGATATGTTTGAGCGCGCCAACGTCCGGTTGCGGCAAGGTTTCAGGCGGATAGCAAATGACGGGGCGGACCCGTTGCATTTGCTCTGCTGTTTCAGGCGCGCGGTGGTTTGGTTGCCCAAGCTTCATTGTTCAGGCGCCTGCCGGCAAAACGGCGTTCACAGCCTTTACTGTTTTGCCAACCACTTCGTCGACCTCCGCATTAGTTAGGCAGAAAGGCGGCGCAAAACCCAAGATGTCGCCTTGGGGCATGGCCCGCGCGATCACGCCTTCACCAAGCAAGGCTGCTGATACCTGCGCACCAATTTTGTCGGCTGGATCAAAGAATGTGCGTGGGTCGCGGTCTTTGACCAACTCCACCGCGCACAGCATCCCTTCGCCGCGAATTTCGCCAACATTAGGGTGATCTGCGAGGGCTTCATGCATGGTCTTATTCAGATAAGCACCCACTTTGCCTGCGTTCTCAACCAAGTTGAGGTCATCAATCAGTTTCAGGTTTGCGACACCTGCAGCCGCACCAATTGGATGGGCCGAGTAGGTCCAGCCGTGCCCGATGGGACCGTTTTCATCCGTGCCGCGCTCCAGCACTGACCACATTTTTTCAGACACGATTGAGCCAGAAAGCGGCGCGTAGGCAGACGTAAGCCCCTTGGCGATGGTGATCATATCGGCCTCAATGCCGTAGTGATCGCTGCCAAACATGGTGCCGAGGCGGCCGAAACCAGTTACCACCTCATCTGCGATCAACAAGATATCGTGTTTTTTCAACACGGCCTGAATAGCGGGCCAATAGCCCTGCGGTGGGGGTACGATGCCGCCGGTGCCCAGAACAGGCTCGCCGATAAATGCTGCGATCGTATCAGCACCTTCGCGTGCAATCAGCGCTTCTAATTCGGCAACACAATGTGCAACGAACTGTGCTTCTGTCTGGGATGTATCCGCGCGGTGATAATAATAGGGCGCTTCGGTATGAATGACCTGATCAACGGGTAGGTCGAATTTCTTGTGAAAGAGCTCAAGCCCTGTCAACGACCCTGTCACGATGCCCGAACCATGATAGCCGCGCCAGCGCGAGATGATCTTCTTCTTTTTGGGCCGTCCGAGGATGTTGTTGTAATACCAGATCAGCTTGATGTTCGTCTCATTGGCGTCCGAGCCGCCCATGCCAAAATACACTTTGGACATGTTGGAGGGCGCGCGATCAAGGATCATTTTCGACAGTGTTACGGAAGCTTCGGTGCCGTGGCCCACGTATGAGTGGTAGTAGGCCAGCTCTTTTGCCTGCGCACCAATGGCCTCTGCAATTTCTTTGCGACCGTATCCAACATTTACGCAATAAAGTCCCGCAAAGGCATCTAGAAGCCGTACCCCGTCACGGTCTTCAATGTGACACCCGCTTGCCGTGCGGATGATCCGTGTGGCGGTTTCTCCCCGCGCGTGTTGGGCAAGATGTGTTGAGGGATGAAAGAAGTTTTCACGGTCCCATTGTGCGAGTTGGTCGTTGTGTAGCAAGGCTCACCTATTCGGTTTGCGGCGCGCGGCCGTGGGTCGAAAAACTGGAGCCTTGTGCGCGACAGGCGGCATAGTGCTCCGCTCGTCCCGACAGCAGCGCGCAATGCCTTTATTGTCGAGATGACAAAAGCTTAGCGAGAGTCGAATTATATTTCTAGTATTTTGTGTTCGAACCTTAAGGGCGCGTTAACTCTTTGTAATCGTGTGAATTTATATCTGCTCCGCGTATTTTTGAGTATTTTTATCGACGCGAAGTGACGTGGCTGTACTCCGGTGTGTCGTAATTTGAATTGACCAATTCCAAAGCTAGCCGGCAGTCTTTTAGCCAACAGGCTAGCCTAAAGTGGTGCCATTGGCGCTATTTCAGATTGGTCGGTTTCCTAGAATATTGATCCAACAAAAATAAGAAATGGATAGCCGATGCCGATTGAACATGCGCCGTTTTCTCAGACTGAATATGACCGACGCATCGCGTTGACCCGCACTGCGATGCAAAAAGCCGGGCTTGATGTTTTGTTTGTGACGGACCCGTCAAACCAAGCTTGGCTTACCGGATACGATGGTTGGTCGTTCTATGTTCATCAGGGTGTCATTCTGGGGCTTGAGGGAGAGCCCGTATGGTGGGGCCGTATGATGGATAAGTTCGGCGGGCAGCGCACTTGCTGGATGGCCGATGAAAACGTGATTGGCTACGGCGACCACTTTGTTCAATCAACCACCTATCATCCGATGCAGGACCTCGCAGAGCAGTTGCGAGCGCGTGGTTTTGAACGCGCGCGGATTGGTGTTGAGATGGAGAATTACTATTACTCCGCCAAAGCGCATCAGGTGCTGTCTTCCGAGTTGCGGGATGCCACAATTACCGATGCGACGGCAGTTGTGAATTGGCAGCGGCTTATCAAATCCGATGAGGAAATTGAGTTCATTCGCAAGGCCGCACGTATCTCGGAAAAGGTTATTGAAACCGCTCTTGAAAAAGCGGCCCCTGGCGTTCGCAAAAATGATCTGGTGGCGGACATTATGCACGCGGGCATCACCGGTGTTGGGGATGACTGGGGGGACTACCCGGCCATTGTTCCCCTGACGCCGTCGGGGCTGGATGCAACCGCCGCCCATTTGACGTGGGACGGACGGCCCATGCAGGCAGGTGAGGCCACGTTTTTTGAACTTTCTGGCTGTTACCGCCGCTATCATGCGCCGCTCTGCCGTACTGTATTTTTAGGAAAGCCGTCTGATGACATGCGCCGTGCGGAAGCTGCGCAAATTGAGGGGATCGCTGCAGGGCTCGAGGCTGCCCGAGCGGGGAACCGGACGTGCGATATTGCCAATGCCTTCATGGATGTTTTGGCCAAGCATGGTATTTCACGGCAAGGGCGCATGGGCTATCCGATCGGCCTAAGCTATCCGCCTGATTGGGGAGAGCGCACCGCATCCATCCGCACCGAAGATGAAACGGTTCTACAGCCTGGCATGGTGTTTCATTTCATGCCCGCACTTTGGATGGACAGTTGGGGGCTTGAGACCACTGAGACGATTTTGATCACTGAAACTGGAGCGGCCGAAGCTCTTTGCAATATTGAGCGTAAGCTCTTCGTGAAAGACTAAAGTCATGGCCAGCCTGAAAGAAACCACGGAACTGTTGGGAAAGCTCATCTCGTTTCCCAGTGTGTCCAGCGACAGCAACCTTGATCTGATCAACTTCTTGGCGGAATATCTCGAACAGGCGGGGGCAAGGGTTATCACCCAGCCGTCGGCGGATGGGACCAAGGCCAATTTGTGGGCAACACTCGGGCCAGAGGGACCAGGTGGTATCGTGTTGTCGGGGCATTCGGATGTTGTGCCTGTGACGGATCAAGATTGGACCAGCGATCCCTTCGAGATGGTTGAGAGGGACGGCAAACTATTCGGCCGTGGGACCTGTGATATGAAGGGGTTTATCGCAGCAGCCGCAGCCAAGGCGGCAGATTACGCTGCCAAACCCCTTAAAAGGCCAGTACATTTTTCGTTTACATATGACGAGGAAACCGCCTGTTTGGGCATTCAAGATCTTGCCAAATGGTTGACCGAGCAGGATTTGCGCCCTGCCTTGGCAATTGTCGGTGAGCCGACGATGATGCAGGTGATCGAAGGGCATAAAGGGTGCAATGAATACACCACCCATTTTCACGGGTGCGCAGGGCATGGATCAATGCCCGACCTTGGGGTGAACGCAGTTGAGTATGCAGTCCGCTATGTCTCGCGTTTGCTGGACATCGGCGAGCAGCTGAAAACCCGTGCGCCGGCAGACAGCCGATTTGAACCCCCTTGGACTACGATCAACACAGGGGCGTTGGTGGGCGGCACAGCGCACAACGTTATCCCAGAGACAGCCTCGGTCGATTGGGAATTCCGCCCCGTACAAACGAGCGATTTCCACTTCGTCAAAGAAGAGATCGAAGACTACGCACAATCGGTTTTGTTGCCCGCAATGCAAGCGGTTGATCCAGATGCCGATATCCGAACAGAAATCATTGGCGAGGTAGCGGGACTTGAGCCTGCAACCGTAAATGAAGCCCGCGATATTTTGTTGGAGTTAACGGGCGAAAATGGCGCGGGGGTGGTGCCGTTTGGGACAGAAGCGGGTATCTTCGGGTCCCTCGGGATGTCAGCAGTGGTTTGCGGTCCCGGCTCAATCGAACAAGCTCACAAACCCGATGAATTTCTTGCACTTGATCAATTGCAAAAATGCCTGACGATGCTGGATGATTTGGAGCGTAAAGTGCATGCATAAACTGACATTGTGAGCAGGGTGTGCACTGGTTGTGTGCGAGTTGAACGGCGCAGAGGATTTCTTACGTAATAGTCTTTGGTCGTTGTTACCGCCGAGGATTGCAGGAAGCCTAAACGTCAAAGCTCAAGACCACGTTAATCAGCGCACCATGCAGATATGCGTCTCACAACAACCATTTTAGTAAAAATGGCTCCGACGGTAGGGATCGAACCTACGACCAATTGATTAACAGTCAACTGCTCTACCGCTGAGCTACGTCGGAACACTCGAGAGGGCTATAGCAATGGTGTTTGGGCGCGTCCAGAGGCATTTTGGCAAAAATAACAAATTTAAGAAGGAATTTTTTCGAGCAGTCGGAATTTGCCTTGAATAGAAAGGATTCCTTCGTGTGAAACGCGTTTTTTAGTCATAAGATCAATGAGATGGGCCAGTACGTTTTGCTCGGCAGCGGGCCAAAGATTGGGGTTGATGTCACTGTATATCTGCTGTGTCAGATCTTTTGGCGTCTGTGGCCCTGCTTCCAACGTTCTGATGATCTGTTTTGTGCGTTCCATGCGGTGGCTGATGAGCCATTCAATCCGTTTTTGGGGGTCTGCGATGGCTTCTCCGTGCGCAGGTAGCAGTCTACGCGCTGCGCGCGTTCTTGTTTGTTCACATGAGGTAATGAACTGCGTCAGGTCCCCATCGGGCGGCGCCACCAGCGATGTTGCCCATGCCATGATCAAATCACCGCAAAGCTCAACATCCCCCACAGCGAAGCTCATGTGATTGGCGAAATGGCCGGGTGTATGATGCGCAGTGATGCGCCAGCCCGCATGTTCGATTACTTGGCCCTCATTTAAGCGAACATCCGGTGTAAATTGATGATCCACACCTTCGCCTCTTTTTAGGGTGTCTGTCTGGGCGAGGGCGCTCATGACACTGCTCCGGCCTGTGGTGCTGTCTCCAAAGGCGTGTACTTTTGCGCCCGTGATTGAGGCAACGCGGGCGGCAAGAGGGCTGTGGTCAAGGTGGCTATGGGTCACAAAAATATGCGAGATACGCTGATCTTTTTCGAGAGCGTCCATGATGGCTTGACAGTGGGCGTCATCAAGCGGGCCGGGGTCCACCAGCGCAAGGTCCGATGTGCCAATAAGAAAGCTATTGGTCCCCGCGCCAGTGAGCGGCGAGGGGTTATTGCAGGTGATCCGTTTGATGTTTTGAGCCACCTCAATGGGCTGGCCGTAGGGCAATGACATTTTCGGTGCTTTCCATCTGGGGGGCGCTAGGGGTAGATATAGGGCATGATTTTCCCGTGGCTCAAACGATATATGCCGCGCTCGCTTTATGGCCGGGCCGCGCTGATCCTAATCCTTCCGGTTGCTGTGCTGCAAATCGTGGTGGCCGTGGCATTTGCTCAGCGTCATTTTGATGGTGTGACAGAACAGATGAGCCGCGTTCTGGCCATTGAGTTGCGCTATCTGACATCGCAAATTAACAACGCGGCGGGTGCTGAGACTGCTGCGGTTGAAGCAGGTCGCATCGCGCGTGCTTTGGATATGGAGCTAATCGCTGATCCCATTGATGGCGTCATCAAAGGGTGGAGCGATATTTCGGGCATCACGATCGCGCGGGTTTTGAATGATGAGGTGCCAAAGCTTTCGGGTATTAACTTGGCACTTGAGCCCTCGCTTGTCGGGGTCACGCTTTCGACGGACCACGGGCTATTTACTGTAACGCTTGATCGCCGCCGTCTGTCACCTAAAAACCCACATCAGCTTTTTGTTTGGATGGTCGCCATCGGTGCGGTGATGCTCGTCATTTCGTATATGTTTTTGCGCAACCAATTGCGGCCGGTAAAGCGGCTGGCGGTTGCGGCAGCTGCCTTCGGGCGAGGGCAGGTGGTGTCTCTGACGCCCACGGGGTCCACGGAAATGCGCGCAGCGGGGACGGCCTTTTTGGATATGCGTGCACGGATTGAACGGCAAGCGCAGCAGCGGCGCCTGATGTTGTCGGGGATCAGTCATGACCTGCGCACGCCGCTGACCCGCATGCGGCTTGGGCTGTCGCTGATCGACGAAGACACCAGCGAGCTAGAGGGTGATGTGGACGCCATGCAGCAGATGCTTGATGCGTTTTTGAATTTCGCGCGTGATGAAGGCACGGAAGAAACAGAAATGGCCGATCTGGGTCAGCTGATTTCGGATACAATTCAACAAAGTCAGCGTGCAGGGTTTGACGTCACAGCGGTAGGCGCAATTTCTAAGGTGTCGATGCCCTTGCGCCCTATGGCAATCGGCCGGTTGCTGGATAACCTCATCTCGAATGGTGCAAAATATGGCACCCGTGTTGGGGTGTCACTTGCGGTGAGCGAGCGAAGCGTGTGCATCACCATTGAAGATGATGGTCCTGGTATTGATCCTGAGTTTTATGACACTGCATTGCGCCCGTTCACGCGGCTTGAAGGGGGTCGTAATCAGAACAAAGTCGCGGGTGTCGGGCTTGGTTTGGCAATTGCCAATGATATCGTACGCAGCCACGGCGGGTCTTTGCGCCTTGGTGTCAGCGATGCGCTTGGGGGTTTGCGTGTTGATGTGGTGTTGTCACGTCCCGCACCTGACTAATGAAGCGGCGTGTGTGGTAGGCCCGGCAGGACTTGAACCCGCGACCAAGCCGTTATGAGCGGCCTGCTCTAACCAGCTGAGCTACAGGCCCACGCGTCATTGTGCTATCCTTGGCATTCAATAGGGTCAAGGTGGCATGATTGGTTTTTGTGCTCCAGTTTGGTGCAAACTACAGTTCAGATTTCAGGCGTTATGCACCGCGAACGCGGCTTAAACCCCATCTCCCTTTGACCCCTTCGCGCGGACCTGCTACGTGGCGGCAACATCATTGTCCGGAGCGCGCATATGTCCAATGACACCCCCACATCCCCGCAATCATTGAGCTATGCTGACGCTGGCGTTGATATCGACGCAGGCAACGCTTTGGTCGAACGGATCAAGCCCGCAGCGAAGTCTACCAACCGTGCTGGTGTGATGGCTGGCTTGGGCGGTTTTGGTGGGCTGTTTGACCTTAAGGCGGCGGGTTATAGCGATCCAATTTTGGTTGCGGCGACAGACGGTGTTGGCACGAAACTGCGGATTGCGATTGATACAGGCAACGTTGACGGTGTTGGCATTGATCTGGTGGCGATGTGCGTGAACGATTTGATTTGCCAAGGCGCAGAGCCGCTTTTCTTTTTGGACTACTTCGCAACAGGCAAGCTTGAGCTTGATAGCGCTGCGCGCATCATCGAGGGGATTGCAGCCGGCTGTAAGGCCAGCGGATGTGCCTTGATCGGTGGTGAAACTGCCGAAATGCCCGGCATGTATGAGGGCGGTGATTTTGACCTTGCGGGTTTTGCTGTTGGCGCGATGGAGCGCGGCGTTAGCTTGCCTGCTGATATCCAACCGGGTGATATTCTGCTGGGTCTTGCCAGTGACGGTGTGCATTCAAATGGCTTCTCGCTTGTGCGCAAAATCGTCGAAGTATCAGGTCTTGGTTGGGACGATGTATGTCCTTGGGACGCAAGCCAGACTCTTGGTGCTGCGCTTTTGACACCAACGCGGCTTTATGTGCAAAGCACTTTGGCGGCCTTCAAAGCCGGTAAAATTCAAGGTCTTGCCCATATCACTGGCGGCGGACTTACCGAGAACTTGCCCCGCGTTCTGCCAGAAGGCTGTGCCGCGCAAGTTGATCTTGATGCGTGGGACCTGCCACCGGTTTTCAAATGGCTTGCCCAAGAAGGTCAGATGCATGCAGCTGAGTTGTTGAAAACATTTAACTCCGGCATTGGCATGGTGGCCGTTGTGCGCGAGGCCGATGTGGCAGACGCGGTACGTATTCTGGCCGAGCACGGCGAGATTGTTGTGCCCCTTGGTCAAGTTACCGAAGGCGATGGTCAGGTTCACTACTCCGGCGCCATCGCGTGAGCAAAGCTGAAGGGGATGTAGACCGCCTGCGCGTGGCGATTTTGATCTCTGGCGGGGGCTCAAACATGATGACCCTGCTCGATGACATGGGGCGTGATGATCATCTTGCAACACCAGTGATCGTAATCGCTAACCGCCCCGATGCAGGCGGGCTGGCAAAGGCGCGCGCGAACGGTGTCTCAGCACAGTGTATCGATCACAAAGCTTTCGACAGCCGTTCAGAATTTGAGGATGCGCTGCATGGGGCGCTGCTTGATGCGGCTCCTGATCTAATTTGCTTGGCGGGCTTTATGCGCATTCTAAGCGCTGAGTTTGTGGCAAAGTGGGAGGGGCGTATTCTTAATATCCACCCATCGCTTTTGCCAAAATACAAAGGTCTTCATACCCATGCCCGCGCCATTGAGGCGGGCGATGATCTGCACGGATGCACTGTGCATCACGTCACCGCCGCCCTTGATGATGGGCCGATCATTGGCCAAGCGACCGTGCGGATTGCAGCAGATGATACGCCAGAAAGCCTTGCGGCCAAAGTGTTGGTGCAAGAGCATCTGCTTTATCCCAAAGCGTTACGGATCGCGTGCGAAAGCATAATACAGAATTAAGACATTAAAATCGGCTTGGAGATGTGGCCGGAAATGGCTACACAAGATGAACTTCGGGACGTCCCCGACAACTAAAGAACGGCCGCACATGCGCACATTGACCACTACCAAAGCTTTATCCGAATTTTGTGCCAGCGCACGCGAGTGTGACTACGTTACAATCGACACCGAGTTTTTGCGCGAACGCACGTATTACTCAAAGCTGTGCCTGATCCAGATGGCCTATCGCGGTGAGAATGGTGCGGACGCCGTGCTGATTGATCCGCTGGTGGATGATTTGTCGCTTGAGCCGCTTTATGATTTGTTCCGTGACACCTCTGTCGTCAAAGTGTTTCACGCCGCCCGACAAGACCTTGAGATTTTCTTTGTGGATGCCAAAGTTTTCCCAGAGCCACTTTTTGATACACAAGTGGCGGCAATGGTTTGCGGTTTTGGTGAGCAGGTGGGCTACGAGACGCTTGTCCGCAAAATCGCACGTCAAGCGCTTGATAAGTCGTCACGGTTTACGGATTGGTCGCGCAGACCTTTAAGTGATGCGCAGAAAACCTACGCACTCGCTGATGTTACCCATTTGCGCGATATCTATGAGTTTCTTAAAGTTGAGATTGAAAAATCCAGCAGAACCAAGTGGGTAGAGGAAGAACTTGAAGTTCTTACATCTCCTGAAACATATATTATTGAGCCGCAAAACGCATGGACGCGTATCAAAACGCGCACGCAATCAGGCCGCTTTATGGCGTTGGTTCAAACTCTTGCAGAGTTTCGTGAAGGATATGCGCAAAGTAAAAATGTGCCGCGCAACCGCATCATGAAAGACGACGCGCTGCTCGAGATGGCCTCCTTAAAACCGACCTCGCACAAAGAGCTGAATGGCGCACGTTTGCTGCAACGCGATGCGCGCCGTGGTGACATTGCTGATGGTATTCTGGCCGCTGTTGCAAAAGGCATCGCGATGCCAGCGGATAAAGCGCCCAAGATTGCCAAGGCGAATTCGAACATCCAAGTGAACCCTGCGCTGGCGGATCTGCTTCGCGTGCTGTTAAAGGCGAAATGCGACACTGCTGGAGTTGCGCAAAAGCTTGTTGCCAACGCAGCGGAGCTTGATGCAATCGCGGCGGGTGAGCGTGATTTGCCATCATTGCGCGGATGGCGCGCCGAGGTATTTGGTCAAGACGCCCTGCGCTTGAGCGAAGGCAAAGTGGCGCTTGCAACCCAAGGCGACAAAGTTGTCACGATTGAGCTTGACGCTGTCTAAGCGGCTAATTCTTTAGCGACGGGTGCGGCGGGCGTTGTCTTGGCCACGTACCTCAATCGCCGTGATGCCTTGCAGGGCAATGTCAGACACAAAAGTACCCACAGTGATTTCCCGTGATGGCCCGCTGCCAACGGGTGCACCGGGGCGAGGCGGCACAACTTTAAACTCAAACGCAAGCAAGCCTCGCGTCTCGGTCTCAACCTCGATCAACTCAGCAGTGTGAAAACCTTGGGTCTGGGGCAGGCCGGTAGCGCGCACAATGGCACCGCCGGGCGCGCGTTCAATCCGCATATCAGCAACTTGCGAAATAAGGGGGCGGATGTCTTGTGCGGTTTCCAACGCACCTGCGGGTGTCAGCCGTTCTTCTTGCCGTTCGTAGTTAAACCAATTCATCGGGTTCACGCGGCTTTCCCGAATGCTTCCACAAGCGGTTAAGCTGACAGCGGCAGTAACGAACACGGCAGATTTAATGATGCGGCGCATGAAAACCCTATACGTTGCGGCGCGAAAATGCGCCTTTATTTGCTATCTGATCAGTTCGGGTTTGAAAACCCTGCGAAAAGCTTGATTGCCCCTAGACGGAGGCGGGGCTGCGACTTACCTCCTCTTCAAGAGAAGCAAAGGAACCGGTCATGGCAGAACAAGAATTTGAAGAATTGGCGGAAACGTTTGAATTTCTGGATGATTGGGAAGACCGGTACCGCCACGTTATTGATATGGGGAAAAGTCTGCCGCCTCTGGACCCTGCATTTCAGGTCGACGCGACAAAAGTTGATGGGTGCGCAAGCCAGGTATGGTTGCGCCCCATGATCCAAGGCACTGGCCCAGATGCGGCGTTCGAGTTTGAGGGCGATAGTGATGCGATGATCGTCAAAGGCCTGATTGCGGTGCTGCACACACTTTATGCGGGGCGCACGGTTGCGGATGTTGGTAAGGTCGATGCACTTTCTGAGTTGGGGCGTCTTGGCTTGAACGATCACCTGTCTGCGCAGCGGTCAAATGGTGTGCGCGCGATGGTCGAACGGATACGGCTGGTGTCTGCAGAGGCGGCTGCGGGCTAAGCCTGCGCCCATGACGTGATTGCCCGCTGCAAATCGCCGTAGCCTGTGAAACGGCGCTCAAAATCAAGGCCAAGGCGGGCGGCGCAGTCTTTTGCTTTGGCAGTCAACTCTGCATCATCAGTCTGCGCTTGATAGACCATCGTTGTGTAGTGCCCAAAATACATGTCCCGCAATTCAGGATGACGATCAAGGCCAAGAGGCTGGATGACGAAAGCATCAAACTGACGTACCAAAAAGTCTGTAAGGTAAAAACACGTCATCTCCCCGCGCGCTTCAAATACAGCGTTGCCCTCAAAAAAGCTGTAACAATGCGGGCCGGTGATCATCTCGACCCCAAGTGTGTCGCAGGTTTGTTGCAGTAAGCCCCCCGTGCCGCAGTCAGCGTAAACCACATAGATCTTTTCATAGGCATTTTGGTGCTGTTCAACAGCCTTGCGGACGGCGTCTGGAATATCGGCTGGCGAGTTGTGCAAAATTGCGGGCAGGCACTTCAGGTCCATGTGCGCCCAACCGGCGGTATTGAGAATATCCAAAATCTCACGAGCAAGGGCACCACAAGCCAACAATAAAATTCGGGCCTCACCAGTTGGCTCAACTCCGTGATCGCGCAAAGTTGCGTCATCCATTATTGCCGCTCCCTGAAACGAAAAGCCCCACCCGAATAATCCGAGCAGGGCTTCTTTTGTTCAAAAATATCCAATTCCTAAAGGCTGGCTTAACCGGCCGCCATTTGGTTGTGTTTACGCGCCATGAATGTTTTCGCGGTCTCAACGGCAACGGCCGCATCACGGCAATATGCGTCTGCTCCGATAGCCCGGCCAAATTCTTCGTTAAGCGGCGCACCGCCAACCAGAACTGTGTAATCGTCGCGAATGCCTTTTTCGACCATCGTATCGATAACAACCTTCATGTAAGGCATCGTGGTGGTCAGCAGGGCCGACATCCCAAGGATATCCGGTTGTTCGGTCTCAAGCGCCTCAAGATAACTTTCGACCGCGTTGTTGATACCAATGTCGACCACTTCAAAGCCCGCACCTTCCATCATCATGGATACAAGGTTTTTGCCGATGTCGTGAATATCGCCTTTCACAGTGCCAATGACCATTTTACCCACTCGCGGCGCTCCTGTTTCAGCAAGAAGCGGTTTCAGAATGGCCATGCCGCCCTTCATCGCGTTCGCGGCCAGCAATACTTCGGGTACAAACAAAATGCCATCGCGGAAGTCATGTCCGACAATCGTCATTCCGCCCACGAGGGCTTCGGTCAGGATGCGGTAGGGTGGCCAATCGCGTGACAACAAAATGTTGACGGATTCCTCGATCTCTTCTTTGAGGCCGTCGTAAAGATCGTCGAACATTTGTGCGACAAGGTCTTCGTCATTCAAGTCTGACAGGATGATATCGTCTTCTTCGGACATCCGCGTGATCCTTTGTTGAGGCGCAAAACGAAAAAAGCGCAGCGGGAATTTTTTATTAGTATTCCAACAAGCTTTCAAAAACCGTTGGCACAATTACGACATGAGTTGCATCCGGTGCGACCGATTGTCATCTATGGTCGATTTTGCGCTATGCGGCGGGGCGTCTGCGGCGCTTTGTGCTGCGTGCTTTGGGCGCGTTGCCGTCTGTGCCGTCGGAGGCCGATGAGAACCCGCCCAATGCCGCGGCGATTACCTCATGGCTGGGCGCATCGTTGCGAGGGCGTTCTTCAAGGGCGGTCCGCATTGCTTTGAGATGCTCAGGCGTTGTGCCGCAACATCCGCCAATAATCTTGGCGCCGCTATCGCGCGCAAGACAGGCGTAATCGGCCATGAGTTGAGGCGTGCCGTCATAATGGATATGCCCGTCGTGATACTTTGGAATACCTGCGTTGCCTTTGGCGATAAGAGGATGCTGGGGATGTTCTGCCGCCAAACCTTGAACTGTGCGCAACAAATCCGACCCCCCCACGCCGCAGTTTGCCCCGAAGGCAACAGGCGGGTTTTCAAGCTTAAGGGTTTTGCGGACCATCTCTTTAGTCGTGATGCCCATCATTGTGCGACCTGCGGTGTCAAAGCTCATCGTGCCGCACCACGGCAGATCCGCCAAAGCAAAGGCTTTTGAGGCCGCGGCAAATTCTTCAAATGCACTAATGGTTTCGACCCACGCGACGTCTGCGCCGCCGGCTTTCAGCCCTTCCGCTTGCTCGTGAAACATCTCCACAGCCAAGTCGAAGGTCAACGTGCCCATAGGGGCCATGATGTCGCCGGTAGGGCCGACTGAGCCAGCTACGATGACTTTGCGATCCGTCACTTTGTCAGCGATCTCACGACCAAGCTCAGCGCCGAGTTTATTGACCTCGAACACCCGTGATTGGGCGTTGTGCAATTTGAGCCGGCTGGCATTGCCGCCGAAAGTATTGGTCAAAAATAGATCGCTGCCTGCGTCAACCGCACCGGCATAGAGCGCTCTGATACGGTAGGGGTGATCGACGTTCCACAGTTCTGGCGGATCACCAGCGCTGAGCCCCATGTTGAAAAGGTTCGTTCCCGTTGCGCCATCGGCAAGCAGCCAATCGCGATTTTGAAGAAGGGTTGTTAAGGGATTGCTCATCAGGGTGCGCCTCGTGACTGGGTGTATCCTGCTAGTGCCACGTTACCCTATTTTAATGAAGTTCATAATTCTCATGTTGATTATGAGGAGCGCATTTTAACTGGCAGACCGAATGGCGCGCAAAACTTCGGCCCCACCTATAGCGAGCGCACGTCTGGATGGCGCGCATAGATAAAGCGGTTTCCACGCAGGGCCAAAGCATGATTTGAATTGGCGCAAGCCTTGGTTTTTTAAAGGTCTCAGGACGCGGTGTAGCCATGTTTGCTCGGCCTTCGGAGGGGGCGCAGAGGCAAGTGAAACTGCATAAACACCGCTGTCATGTGCATCGCGCAGCGCTTGGGTGATCATCGCATGGGCCGTACCGGTTGGTGCGTTTGGATGTGCTCGAAGAAGATCGAGGGTCCAATTACGGCTTTTGCCATTCTCTGGATCAATATCACCTGCGTGAAAGCTGATGAATCCCACGAGTTTATCGTTTTGATGGGCCAGAAACACGATTTGCTCCGCCATCCATTCGGTGCAAAAGGTTCCCATAGAAAAGCCGTATTCGCGGGCATTTTGAGCGACCCATGCTGCGTTAAGCGCCTCCATTTGCGCGGCAGGCAGGGCAGAACCTAATTTAGTAATGACTACGTTTTCTTGGGTGGCGGACTTCAGCTTGCGGCGCAATTGACGGAAATTTGACCCAGCTGTGTTGAACGGCGTGCGTGTGTCGACAACCGCATCATCGGACATGTGCAGGACTTGCCACCCGTTGTTGCGTGCCCGCTGTGCGGTCTGCGCGTTACACTTGTAAATTACTGCATGGTGGCCCGTTTGCAGGGCCGCTTTGTGCAGCGCCTCAAAGTCGATGGGCCGTGCTGGACCTGACAGGGGATCAAACAGAGCGACCAACGCGGATGTAAGACGGCGCACCAGCCATTTGGGGCGGTGGTTCGCTGCTGTATAGACGGCTTCGCTTTCAGGGTGGCGCATCAACAGGCTTTCGCTGCGTGCTGCAGCATGGGCCGCGTGCACGGCATCGTTGTTAGGACGCTCGGCGTAAAAGCTGTTGGCGGGTGCAAAGCCCTTAATAATTCCGAATAGCACGGCGGCGATCATGGCTGGGGTTGCGTAATAAACCACGCGGAATGCGATAAGACTGATCATGACTTCTGGCGCATTGGTAGTCGCAAAAGCAGCCAAGATAGCAAGGTCAAACGGCCCCAAACCCGATGGGGTGTTTGACAAAAGTGCAGCGCCAAGTGCGGCCATGTAGATCGGGTATAGGTGCCAAAGCCCTATCGTAACGCTGTCTGGCAAAAGCACCCACAAAGCGGCCGCCGCCGCGAGGGTGTCAACCGCTGCGCAGATCATCAACCATGCCCAGTCACTGTTTTGGGGCACAGCTAAGTCAGATAGCTTATCGGTTAACCGTGCTGGAATGACGTCCATCCGCCAAAGCGCCCAAGCACCTGCCATAACGGCAATAGCACCTAATCCTGCAACTAAAACATATGCGTTGTGTGCAAAAATAGCAGAGGCAAGCGCGGTTAGAATGCCCCACATCATAATGAAGCTAAGCGCGACGCATGCCGTTAGCATGCCCGTTGTGCGCACTGTCATTGGCCCCACGACTTGCCAACGTATGAACGCACCGATGAACGCGCTTGCGCCCAACGCTTGACCAAGTGCAACAGCCATGAAGCCGCTTCGCCGCGCAAGTTGCCGGCTAATACCCGTGCGCAAAACTCGGTGCCAGACCGCATCATAGCCCGCCACCGCGGACAGACTTAGGGCAGTGAAACCGTACGCAATAATCCAATTGAACAGGCCGATTTCTGAAAAGGCCCGCGTAAGTTCATCCCATGTGGGAAGGCCCGCAGATTGACTGATCCACCAGATACAAAGCCCTGTAACCCCGAGCGGCGCAGTTCGACGGGCAATGTCTTGCAGCCGCCAGCGTCGCGGCGCTGGTTGGGTGTTGGGCAGGGTGGTGCTCACATATTTCTCCAAAGTATTTCGGCCACAGGCGCAACCGTTGCCGGCTGCATCCGGCCGACCTTAGGGCGTCTTGTCTAAACAACATGATAAAGACTTCAATCGCCCAGAAGATAAAATGCCTCAAATTGTCCCGTTTGCCATTTGGCTATGTTTCGTGGTGCTTGCGAGGACGCAGCAGTTGGCGTATGAGGATCGCAAATATCGGGGTATGGGCGATGATGTCCCAAAAGACCCGATCGGAACGGAGACCCCGCACGATGGCGCGTCGCAAACTGATCTACGAAGGCAAAGCCAAAATTCTGTATGAAGGCCCCGAGCCGGGCACATTTGTGCAGTACTTCAAAGACGACGCAACTGCGTTCAATGCCGAGAAGAAAGACGTGATTGAAGGGAAGGGCGTGTTGAATAACCGCCTGTCCGAATACTTCATGGTAGGCCTTGCCAGTATCGGTGTGCCAACGCACTTTTTGAAACGCCTTAACATGCGTGAACAGCTTATTCGCCAGTGCGAGATTATCCCGCTCGAAGTGATTGTGCGCAACCGTGCTGCGGGATCAATTTGCAAGCGTCTTGGTCTGGAAGAGGGGGCGACACTGCCGCGCCCGATCATTGAGTTTTGCTACAAAGACGACTCGCTTGGTGACCCCCTTGTGGCTGAAGAGCACATCATCGCTTTTGGCTGGGCAAGCCAGCAAGATTTAGACGATATGGTCGCTTTGGCCTTGCGCGTGAACGACTTTATGTCCGGTCTGATGCACGGCGTTGGTATCACGCTTGTGGACTTCAAAATCGAGATTGGCCGCGTTTGGGATAATGAATTCCAACGTCTTGTGGTCGCCGATGAGATCAGCCCTGATAGCTGTCGTTTGTGGGATCAAAAGACGGGTCAAAAGCTCGATAAGGACGTTTTCCGTCGTGACCTTGGTAACTTGGCTGACGCCTATACCGAAGTGGCCCGTCGCCTTGGTGTGTTGCCAGCAAACGTAAGCCCTGCGTCAAAGCCAACATTGGTAAACTGATCTGCTATTCAAGCGGGGCCCTTGGTGGCCCTGTCAAACTCAAGAACCTGATTTACAAGAAAAGAGACCTCGAAAATGAAAGCACGTGTTCATGTTATGTTGAAAAACGGCGTTCTTGACCCACAGGGCGAGGCCGTAAAGCATGCGCTTGGAGCGATTGGTTTTGCGGGTGTCGACGGTGTACGTCAGGGCAAAGTGATTGAGCTGGATCTGGCGGATGGTACAGACGAGGCAACAATCGGTCAGATGTGTGAAAAGCTGTTGGCGAACACGGTTATCGAATCCTACACCATCGAGGTTCTGTAAGTCATGCGCGCTGCTGTCATTGTTTTCCCCGGGTCTAACTGTGACCGCGACATGAAAGTCGCGCTTGAGCAGGCGGGCGCCGATGTTCACATGGTTTGGCACAAAGACGCCGATTTGCCCGAAGGGGTTGATCTGGTTGCTGTGCCGGGTGGTTTCTCGTTCGGTGACTATCTGCGGTGCGGTGCCATCGCAGCGCAGTCGCCCATTTGCCAAGCAGTGGTCCGCCACGCAGAAGCCGGTGGTTACGTTTTGGGCGTATGCAACGGTTTTCAAGTGCTTACTGAAACGGGTTTGCTTCCGGGCGCGTTGATGCGTAACTCGGGCCTTAAGTTCGTGTCGAAAACCATTGATTTAACAGTAGAAACTGAAAATTCAGCATTCACGAGCGGCTACCGTGCAGGTGATACATTGCGCATCCCAGTGGCTCATCATGACGGCAACTACGTGGCGGATGCATCGCTTGCGGCGCGTCTGGTTGATGAAGATCGCGTCGCGTTTCGCTACAGTGCGCCCCTGAACGGCAGTGTTGATAATATCGCGGGCGTTCTGTCTGAAAATCGCCGTGTTCTGGGTATGATGCCGCATCCTGAGCGGGCCATTGATGCATTGCATGGTGGCACAGACGGACAGGCGATGTTCCGCGCGTTAGTTGAGGCCACAGTCGCTGCATGACTTGGCAGGGCCCGTGGCTTTGGTAAGTTGCGGTCATGGTAAGTACTCCGACCCCTGAAATTAGACCGCAGCGCGGTATTGCGGCTGCCCGTGTGGCGGCTGCGGCTGGCTCTGTTGGGTGGCGTGTGCGGCTGTTGTTGTTTGCGCTGTTTGTTTTTGCGGGCGTTACGATTTGGTTTACCAATGTTACGCTGACACAACGGTTTACCGAAACCACGCGCAACCGTGCGGAACTTCGGCTGGCGCTTTACTCTGCGAATATCCTGTCAGAACTGCAGCGAAATTCGATCGTGCCACAGCTTTTGGCGCGCGATCCCACGCTTATTTCGGCGCTTAATTCGGCGGATTACACGCAGACAACGCAGCGGCTGTTGTCGTTCGTGGATGAAATCGGTGCGGCGTCCCTCAGCCTTTTGGACCGTGAAGGCCGCACTGTTGCGACGACAGAACGGGTTAAACTTGGCTCAAACCACCGGTCCGAGCCGTATTTTGTGGATGCCCTGCGGTCAACCGAGACGGTCTTTACTGTTACGCCCCAAGACGGTGTTGGGTTTGAATTTCGCTATACCCGCAGTGTGACTGTCGGCAGTGAGCGGCTTGGCGTGATCTCGGTTGAGGTTGATCTCAGTAAATTCGAACGTTCATGGGCTGGGATTTTTGACGCGGTGTTTTTGGCAGACAGTACGGGGCAGGTGATTTTATCGACCGAGCCGCGGTGGCGGGGTAAATCCGAGCAATCGGCGCTTGAACTTGTGCCTGCAACTTCTGCGATCGAACGGGCCATTGAAAGCACCAGCCAGTGGGGGCCTGCGTCGCGGGCATTGTTGAGCGGGCAGGGCGTGATGCGCCAAGAGGCGCGTATTCCGTTTCGCGGTTGGCGTTTGATCAGTTTCACCGGCTACACCTCTGTTCGTGAACAAGTGAACGGCGTCTTGGCCCTTGAGATTATGGGTTTCGCCATGCTGTTGGCGCTGGCGTTTTATTTGATGAACCGCCGCTCTGTGGCTCAGGCCCGTGGATTCCAGCAAGAATCGGCTGAATTGCGCAGCCTGAACACACGGCTTCAGCAAGAGATCGCAGAGCGTCAGCGCGTGCAGGCTGACCTAAAAAGTGCAGAGCAGACTTTGGCCCAGTCCTCAAAATTGGCGGCCTTGGGTGAGATGTCCGCCGCAGTCAGTCACGAGCTGAACCAGCCATTGGCTGCGATGAAAACATATCTGGCAGGTGCCAAGCTATTGCTTGAACGTAAACGCGCCGAGGAGGCGATTGTCAGTTTTCGGCGTATCGATGATTTGATTGAGCGGATGGGCGCGATCACGCGACAGCTTAAATCCTATGCCCGCAAAGCAGGGGACAGTCTTGCGCCCGTCGATATGCGCGACGCGGTTACGTCTGCTTTGGCCATCATGGAGCCGCAACTCAAGGCACGCAAAATTCGTATCACGAAGACATTGCCCCAATCGCCCGCCATCGTGCTGGGGGATCGGTTGCGCCTTGAGCAAGTTATCATCAATCTGCTTCGTAATGCGTTTGACGCAACAAATGCGTCCGATACCGCGGCCGTGGATATTCTGCTTACATCGGGCGAACAGGTGCTTTTGGCTGTGCGTGATAACGGTCAGGGAATTGAAAACCTAGATGATCTTTTTGAGCCGTTTTACACCACAAAACAGCCGGGAGATGGTGTTGGTTTGGGACTTGCGATTAGTTCGGGGATTGTCACGGACCTTGGCGGGCGGCTGACCGCGCGGAATGCCGCCAATGGGGGGGCTGTTTTCGAGGTGGTCCTTCCCATTTACCGCGCAGAGGGCGAAAAAGGCAACGCCGCCGAGTAGAGCGCGCGTCAGACCGAATAAGGATGCCCCATGGCTAAGCCGATGAAGATCGCGATTGTTGATGATGAAAAAGACATGCGTCAGTCCATAAGCCAATGGTTGGCACTGTCGGGATATGAGACTGAAACATTCGCCAGCGCGGAAGACGCGTTGAAAGGCATTGCGCCTGATTATCCCGGTATTGTGGTCAGTGACATCCGGATGCCCGGCATGGACGGTATGCAGTTTCTCAAGCGGTTGATGGGCACCGACAGTGCACTTCCTGTTATCATGATTACGGGCCACGGCGATGTGCCCATGGCCGTTGAGGCGATGCGGGTCGGGGCGTTTGATTTTCTTGAAAAGCCGTTCAATCCTGAAACGATGTCCGACTTAGCCAAGCGCGCTGCGCGGACGCGGCGCTTAACGCTTGATAACCGTGCGCTGCGTCGCGAGCTGTCTGATGGTGGCGCGCTTATGAAAAAGTTGATCGGTGCATCGCCAGTGATGGCGCGTCTTAAAGAAGACATTTTGGATCTGGGACAGGCCGACGGTCATGTGCTGATCGACGGTGAAACGGGGACGGGCAAAACGCTTGTGGCCCATGCCCTTCATGCGGTTGGTGCACGTGCGTCGAAAAAGTTCGTGTTGGTCAGTTGCGGCGGTGTTGATGAAGATGCGTTGATGAAGCGTCTTTTTGATGCCTCCGAGGATGGCCGTATTTGCGCAGTTGAAGAGGCGCGCGGTGGCACGCTTGTGCTTGAAGATATTGAAGCGCTTAGTGACGCGGCACAGGCCCGTTTGTTGAGTGTCATAAATGAGCAAGGCACACCTGCCGAGACACGGATCGTTGCTATTTGTAACCTGCAAGAGCAGGGGCGAACTGTTGAGGACGCGCTGCGACCAGATTTGTTTTACAGGCTCACGGCTTTGCGTATTACCGTTCCGCCGTTGCGTAAACGCGGCGAAGACATCCTGACGCTCTTCACGCGTTTGGCGGAACAATACGCGGATGAATACGGCTGTGACGCGCCCAAAGTTAGCGCGCAAGAGGCCGCACAACTGCTGCAAGCTCCATGGCCCGGAAACGTACGTCAGCTGATTAATGTGGCTGAACGCGCAGTGCTACAAAATCGGCGTGAAAATAGTAGCATCACATCACTTCTGATGAGCGACGCCGAGGAAATGGCACCAGTCATGACCACCGAAGGAAAACCGCTTAAGGAATACGTAGAAGCGTTTGAAAGGATGTTGATCGACAACACCATGCGCCGCCACAAGGGCAGCATCGTGTCCGTAATGGATGAGTTGTGTCTGCCGCGCCGGACCTTGAATGAAAAAATGGCCAAATACGGACTGCAAAGATCTGAATATTTGGGCTGACACCTAAACTGCAGGGTGGTGCGTCGGTTTAGCATTGTAATTATGGCGCTTCATACCTAATATCTTGATACGCAGGCCAAAGCAGACAGCTCGGGTGCTGCGATATGAGTTTCGCTGTCTGACCTGTCCCTGAGAAATCTCGCGACCAACCTGACAGACCGATTGCGGGTCATTGACCCACTAGAACGCACGCGATTGCCGCCAAAAGCAGCGCCGCGTGAGATAATTGGCACCGCGTCCCCCACGATTTGAGGCGACGTTATGTGTCGGAGAAGAAACGCGATGACGCGCGCCAGAGACGGGCAAAAAGGCCGAGCACAGCAGTTGACAGACCATTACGGTTTGCCTGTTCGTGCATCTGCTCTCCCGCTTGATTGGCCGCGTTTCGCCATAGATAGACACCCAATCCCTTCCACTTCATCTCGCCTCAGGTCTCCGCCTGATAGGCGCGATCGGCGTTTGGGACGGTGCGAACGGATAAAATGCCTAAGAAAATGCTTATTGACGCCACCCACGCGGAAGAAACCCGCGTTGTTGTGGTTGATGGAAACAAAGTTGAGGAATTCGACTTTGAATCAGAAAACAAACGCCAGCTCGCTGGCAACATCTACCTCGCAAAAGTAACACGTGTTGAGCCGTCCTTGCAGGCGGCGTTCGTTGATTACGGCGGGAACCGTCACGGCTTCCTCGCGTTCAGCGAAATTCATCCTGATTATTATCAGATCCCTGTCGCTGACCGCGAAGCGCTGATTGCTGAAGAAAAAGCATATACAGACAGTCTGAAAGCACAGGAAGAGGAAGAAGAGAGCAAGCCCAAACGGGGCCGCAGGCGCGGTGGCCGTGGCCGCTCAAAAGCAGCTGAGGTTAAGTCGGATGATGCGGTAGTCACGGCTGAATTAGCTACCGAAGCCGATGATGCAGTGTCATCTGATGCACCGTTGGAAACCGATGCTGCTGCTACAGATGCAGCAACGCCAGAGGCCGAGCAGGTTGAAACGCCTGCGCAAGCCGAGGCTGACTCAGAAGGTACTACCGACGCAGAAAGCAACGCTCATGATGCGTCTGCTTCTGAAGATGAGGCCAGCGAAGCCGTTGATGCTTCCGAGGAAACTGAGGCGGCTGACGAAAGCGATGATGCGGAAGTCGATGCAACGGCCAAAGATGATGGTATCGAATCTGTTGCAGAAGAAGACGACAGCGAAGATGTGCGTCCTGTGCGCAAACCTCGCCCGCGCCGTTATAAAATCCAAGAAGTCGTGAACGTCCGCCAAATTCTTTTGGTGCAGGTCGTAAAAGAAGAACGCGGCAACAAGGGTGCTGCACTGACCACGTATTTGTCGCTTGCGGGTCGCTATTGCGTCTTGATGCCAAATACCGCTCGGGGCGGTGGAATTAGCCGCAAGATCACCAACGCTCCTGATCGCAAGAAGCTCAAAGAGATTGCCAACGAGATTCTGGTACCAGAAGGCGCTGGCCTGATCGTGCGCACGGCCGGTGCCAAGCGGACCAAATCCGAGATCAAGCGCGACTATGAATATTTGCAGCGCCTTTGGGAGCAAATTCGCTCGCTTACCCTGAAATCGATGGCGCCCGCCGCGATTTATGAGGAAGGCAATCTGATCAAGCGTTCGATCCGCGATCTATATAACCGCGACATCGATGAAGTGCTTGTTGAGGGCGAGGGCGGTTACCGCACGGCCAAAGACTTCATGAAAATGATCATGCCGAGCCACGCCAAAAACGTGAAGCGCTACGAAGACAGCCTTCCGCTGTTCGCACGCCATCAGGTTGAGACCTATCTGGCAGGCATGTTTAACCCGACAGTCCAGCTGCCATCGGGTGGGTATATCGTGATCGGTGTGACCGAGGCTCTTGTTGCGGTGGACGTAAACTCAGGCCGCGCGACCAAAGAAAGCAGCATTGAGCAAACCGCGCTCAAAACCAACCTTGAAGCCGCTGATGAAGTTGCCCGTCAACTTCGGTTGCGCGACCTTGCTGGTCTTATCGTTATCGATTTCATCGATATGGACGAACGTCGCAACAATATCGCGGTTGAAAAACGGATGAAAGACAAACTGAAAACAGATCGTGCGCGCATTCAAGTGGGCCGCATTTCTGGCTTCGGTTTGATGGAAATGTCCCGTCAGCGTCTGCGCCCCGGTATGCTTGAGGCGACCACGCAGCCGTGTGCGTCATGCCATGGCACCGGCCTGATCCGTTCCGATGACAGCACGGGTCTGTCGATCTTGCGCCAACTCGAGGAAGAGGGCGTTCGTGGTCGTACCAAAGAAGTGCTGGTGAAATGTCCCGTTGGTATTGCCAACTTCTTGATGAATATGAAGCGCGAGCACATCGCGCAGATTGAAGCGCGATACGGCATGTCCGTGCGCATTGAGGGCGATCCAACTTTGGTAAGCCCCGATTTCAGCATTGAGAAATTCAAGACAGCGTCGCGTGTTGTGACGAAAATTGCACCAGCTGTTGTGTCTGTGGATGCCTCGATTATGGCTGATATTGACGATGCTGAAGACGAAGCAGAGATTTCTGATGATGCTTCTGAGGCGAGCACCGCGCCAGAGGCAGAAGTAGATGGTGAGGCGCAGCCCAAAAAACGCCGTCGTCGCCGTCGCCGCCGTCGGGGTGGCAATTCGGATGAGGCGCGTCCAGAAGAAAACGCAGCTGCACAAACCTCGGAAGACGGCGAAGGTGAAGCTGCAGAGGCGACTGAGACAGCAACCTCTGATGCTGATGCGCCTTCTGATGAGGCCGAGCCGAAAGAAAAGCCGCGTCGGACCCGCAGCCGTGGTGGTCGTGGTCGTAAATCTGCTGAAATTTCAGAAGCGCCTACTGAGACGCCAGCAGACACTGCGTCTGCTGCGGACGTGGAAACACAGACTGGACCTGAAACATCCGAAGCGGCTGTAGAGCCTGCTGCAGACGCGCCTGCTGAAAAGCCCAAGCGTGTTCGTAAGCCACGTAAAACTGCGGCTCAAAAAGCGGCCGAAGTGGCGGAGGCAGAGGCTACCAAAGCAGAGAGCACTGCTGAGGCTTCGGCTGATACAAAAGCAGAAACTGCTGAAGAAGCGCCTGCAGAAAAGCCTAAGCGCGTTCGTAAGCCACGTAAAACTGCAGCGCAAAAAGCAGCAGAGGCAGAGGCCGCTAAAGCGGTAGAAGCCCCTGTTGAGAAGGCAGAGCCGACACCGGCACCAACACCTACGCCAGCAGCAGAACCTGCTGCCGAGCCAGTGGTGGAAGAAGCTGCACCAAAGCCCAAACGCCGCGGCTGGTGGAGCCTTGGGTCCAAATAGCCCTTAGGTTCAAGACACTCATAAAATTAAGCCGCGTAGCATAAGCTGCGCGGCTTTTTTGTCTGCAAAAGTTTCGGGATCAGGCTAGTTCTTTTGAATGTAATAAGCAGTGTTTTCACCGCTTTCGTCGGTCCCTAAAAACGTGTGACCAGCCTCGGTACAAAAATGTGGCACATCAATTTGTGCCGCAGGGTCACTAGCAACCATGCGCAGAACCTGGCCGGTTTGCAGGCTTTTAAGCCGCTTGCGCGCTTTCAAAACAGGCAGCGGGCAAAGTAGGCCAACCGCATCAAGGGTATCATCGTGTTCCATGGCTGATGAGCTAGCCGCGATGTTACATTTTGTCCACATTTTGTAACGCCCTTGCTATTTGCCCACCCGCGAAAAACCCGTATCAGGGTGGCATGTTAGATTTTTCCGTCCTTGACGTAACGCTGCTGCCTGCCATGGGGATCGCCCTTGTTGCGGGCATTATCTCTTTCCTGAGCCCCTGCGTACTACCGATCGTGCCACCTTATTTGGCCTATATGGGCGGTGTGAGCGTTAGTGATATGAACAGTGAGAAATCTGCGCGGGCCAAAGCGTTAGGAACCGCGCTGTTTTTCGTTTTGGGCCTGTCGACGGTCTTCTTGATCTTGGGCTTTACGACCTCGCTGATGGGGGCGTTTTTTCTACAAAACCAGCAGTGGTTCGTGGTGGCTTCGGGCGTGGTTATCATGGTTTTTGGTGCGCATTTTGTTGGTGTGTACCGTATCGGCTTCATGGACCGTGAGATACGCATGGACGCAGGCGATCAGGGCGGTTCTGCGTTTGGTGCCTATGTTCTCGGGCTGGCGTTTGCCTTTGGCTGGACGCCGTGCATTGGGCCGCAATTGGGGGCGATTTTGTCGCTGGCCGCATCTGAGGCCAGTGCTGTTCGGGGCACCGCGCTGTTGGCAGTCTATGCCATCGGATTAGGCATTCCGTTCTTGCTTGTTGCTGCGTTTTTCCCTTCTTTGAGCGGCGTGATGGCATGGATGAAACGACACATGCAGCAGATTGAGCGGGTGATGGGTCTTCTGCTCTGGACAGTTGGTTTGATGATGCTGACAGGGCAATTCACAGAATTCAGCTTTTGGCTGCTTGAGACTTTCCCTGCTTTAGCAAATTTCGGTTAACCTTTTTGCCCTCATTTTGCCCAAAAATGCCTCTAACGCTTGGGTATGAAATCTATCCACTCACATTCGGAAAAAGCTACTGCGGCGCGTGTTAAGCGCCGCAAGGTGTTCTATATTCCCGGATATGATCCGATCCACCCGCGCAGATACCGCGAGCTTTACCGAACACAAAGCAAGGATCAGGGGCGGATCAGCGGCTATGATATTGAATTATCCGGCAAACACACAGGCGCGCGGTATGGCTGGCATGTGAAAGCAGATATCGACGGCCATATAACGGACAGCGATTTTGAAGTGCTCGTTTGGTCTGACATTGTGCGTGACAGCATGTCGAAAACGATCGCGGCGACTTATGCGCAATTGTTCAAGACTGCATGGATTTACATCTCAACAGGCGTTCTGTGGCGGCTGATGAAGCTGCGAAAAGGCCCTGTGATTGCGGCGCTTTATCCAGTGGTGTTTTTGCTGGGGCAGGCGGGCTTGGCGTTTTGGCTCGGCACGGTGGTCTATCGGTTGCTGAATTGGGTGATGCAAGTGGGCGCTAGTTTTAGCATTTGGCCAATATCATTGACGGTCGCAGTTGTCGCCTCGTGGTGCGTTCTACGCTGGTTCAAAACCAACGATAACAAGTTTTTCGCCTACTATTTGATGCATGATTATAGCCACTCGGCTGCGACCTGCGGCGCCTATTCAGCTGCATTAAAACAGCGAATTACGGAGTTTTCCGCTGCAATCTCTGACGCGTTGCACAGCGATGTGGATGAGGTTTTGGTTGTTGGGCACTCCTCTGGTGCGCATCTGGCAGTGTCGGCGTTGGCCGATGTTCTGCGTGACGGCAACCTGTCCACACACCAACCGGCGCTGGCGTTTCTGTCACTTGGACAAGTCGTGCCAATGGTCAGTTTTCTTCCTGGTGCAGATGAGTTGCGTCGTGATCTGCACTACCTCAGTGAGGCTGCGCCACTGACGTGGGTGGATGTGACTGCACCAGGTGATGGCTGTGCGTTTGCGCTTTGTGATCCTGTTGCTGTGTCGGGCGTTGCGCAACCCACACAACGGTGGCCTTTGGTGATTTCGGCAGCGTTTTCCCAAACACTAAGTGCTTCGCGGTGGAAGGCACTGCGTTGGCGGTTTTTCCGACTTCATTTTCAGTACCTCTGCGCATTCGATAGCCCAGCTGACTATGATTACTTTCAGATTACTGCCGGCCACGTTTCGCTCGCAGAGCGGTTCAAAGGACGTGCACCGTCGAACTCACGGATCGTCAGGGCTGTGTCAAAATTCACAAAGACCGCCCCATGAGTAGCAATGACATACGCCCCCCAAAACCAGCATCTCGGCCCGAGCGTGTATCGCTCTGGCGGTATATGAAGTTGTTTCGGGCAGATATTTTGTCCGCGCAACCTGCCAAACTTTACGGCGCTTGGATGGCGGAATTTCGGACGCTGTTTTTCCGAAGCTACCTTGTGAATGATCCTCAGGTGATTGAGCGTGTTCTGAAAACTGAACCCGATAGTTTTCCCAAATCAAACCGGATCAGCGAAGGCCTGCGCCCTTTGTTGGGAGACAGCGTATTTTTGACGAACGGCGAGGCATGGAAGCGACAGCGCCGGATAATTGATCCCGCGTTCGAAGGCGGACGGCTGCGCGAGGTGTTTGGGTCGATGAAAGCAGCAAGTGCTGCAACTGTTGCGCGCCTCGCACCTTTGGCCGATGGAACCGCACGCGATATTGAGCCGCTCACCAGCCATGCGGCGGCTGACGTAATTTTTCGCACCCTGTTTTCGCTGCCTATTGATACGCCAATCGCGCAATCAGTTTTTTCACAGTTCAGAGACTACCAACGCAGTCAGCCGCTTTTGAACTTAGCCGCCTTTGTTCGGCTTCCGAAATGGATGCCTCGTGTCTTTCGGCGCCAAACGTCTGAAACTGCTAAAACCATTCGTGCCTTGATTGCGGAGCTGACCGAAACGCGGCTGGAAGAGATATCGCAGGGACGCGCGCCCGATGATTTGGCTACAAAAATTATGACGACCCCTGATCCCGAAACAGGCCAGATTTTTAGCGCTGATGAAATGGTCGATCAGGTAGCGATTTTCTTTTTGGCGGGTCATGAAACGTCCGCTTCTGCTTTGGCATGGACGCTTTATTTGCTGGCGATGTACCCTGAATGGCAGGACAAGATTGCCGAGGAAGTGCCAGACAGTGATCTGGAATTTTCCGATTTATCGAAACTGCGCGTGACACGCGATGTGTTTCGCGAGGGGCTGCGGCTTTATCCACCAGTTCCCATGATGGTGCGCGAGGCCGCAGAAAATGTTGAATTTCGGCGCCGTGATGTGAAGCGCGGTGCGCAAATTGTGCTGAGCCCGTGGCATCTACATCGCCATACTCGGTTGTGGGATGATCCAGATCAGTTTGATCCAACCCGTTTTCAAAATCTAGAGGCTAAGCAAGCTGTCAGACAAGCGTACATGCCGTTCAGCAGTGGGCCACGGGTTTGCACAGGGGCGAGTTTTGCAATGCTGGAAGGGGTCTTGATGTTGGCGGATCTGGTGCGTGCGTACCGGTTTGAGTTGGTCCAAGATCGGCTTCCGGTACCAGTGGCCCACCTGACCGTACGTGCCAAAGACGGCATTTGGTTACAGATTTTACCGCGTTAGGATCAAAGTGTTTCTGCGGATTGAAACTTCAGCAAAGCGCTGCAAATAGCTCATCCCCAGAAGGCTGCCTTCCATCGGTGCGCTATTGACTGTCGCGCGCACGCCAGTGTCCATAATCTCGCCAAGTTGCACAGTTTCAAGGCGCACAAATGCAATGCTGACTGTGCCATTAGCCGTGTTTGCCCGCCCGAAATAATCCAAAGTCGCAGTGTCAAACCCCACGCGGCGCGCGTCTTCTTGGGTTAAAACAATTTCGCTTGCGCCAGTATCTACCAAGAAAGGCACGCGGATACCGTTTACCTGTAGCGTTAGGTGAAAATGCCCGTCGACACGACGTGGCACCTCAATTTGACCTGCGGCGTTGGTGTTTTGAGCCTGAGTAACTGTGCCGCTGATGTCCTCCCAAAGCCCGACACCAGCGATCGCACCAAGAATAATAAGGAGCCAAATCGCGGCTTGTTGCAGTGTTTTGCCTAGATTACGTCGTTGGCTCACCAAATAGCTGCCGCCGATCGCGACAATGAGCAGACCCATATAGAGCAGTTGCGCGGTGTCGCCGCCATCCATCAGATCAACCCGATGCCAAAGTCGCGCAACCCATCAAGGATGAATTGAACCGATAGGGCCGCAAGAAGCATCCCAAGAAGGCGTGTGACAATGTTGACGCCAGTTTTGCCCAATCCGCGCTCGATGACGCCTGCGAACAGAAACAGGCAAAACGCGCAGATGATAACGCTGATCATGACCAGTGTGACTGCGGCAAATCCCATCCAGTCTTGATCGCCCGTCAACAGAATGATCGTCGCGATAGAGCCGGGGCCCGCGATGAGTGGAATGGCCATAGGAAAGACAGACGGGTCGTCTACGGGCTCTTCTTCAGCTTGATCTTCGCGCCGCGATTGGCGCCGTTCAAAAAGCATGTCGAGAGCGGTGATGAACAACAACACACCTCCTGAGATGCGGAAAGCTGGCATGCCAATGCCCACAAACCCCAACAATGCCTCTCCAAAAAGGCCGAATGCCAACAAAATACCGACGGCGATAAGACAACACCGCAGTGCAACTTGGCGGCGCTGCTGCGGGGACATTCCTGTCGTAAGGGCCACAAAAATGGGAGTAAGGCCAATCGGGTCGATGATCACGAAAAGCGTCGCGAATGCAGTGATGAGAAACGCTATGTCCATTCCGGTCTCCTGTCCGGGGCCTTAAACCCGTTTACTCGCCGCCTCGAGTTTTTCTGATGCAGCGACCCAAAGCGCCTCGGCGCGGTCGAGCGCTGTGCGCACTTCGGCGTATTTTTTCTGCCACACTTCAGCTTCGCCTGCTTTGCCGTCTTCGTAAAGAGTTGGGTCCGCCAGTTTTTTGGCCAGCTTATCGCCCATGACGTTCAGCTTTTCGAGGCGCTCTTCGCATTTGCGAACGTCTGTTTTCATGGCCGTGAGTTGGTCTTTTGTGACTTTCGGTTTGGCGGGTTTAGCAGCGGTTTTATCTTTGTTTTTCAGTGGTGCGTCATTGGTCAAAAGCAGTTTGCGGTAGGCATCAAGGTCATCGTTGTAAGGTGCCACGCCGCCGTCTTTGACCAACCAAAGCCGGTCAGCAACCATTGAGAGAAGGTGCATATCGTGACTGACCAGAATGACAGCGCCTGAGTAGGCCGTTAGGGCCTCAACAAGGGCCTCGCGGCTTTCAATATCAAGGTGGTTGGTCGGCTCATCAAGGATCAGCATATGCGGCGCATCAAGGGTGGCAAGCAGCAGCGACAGGCGTGCTTTTTGCCCCCCAGAGAGCTTTGCCACAAGCGTGTCAGCCTGATCGGCGCCAAGACCAAAGCCAGCTAGACGCGCGCGCAAACGGGCCTGTCCTTCGTCGGGACGCAGCCTTTTGATATGGTCAAGCGGGGTCTCGTCGATAAAAAGTTCATCCACTTGGTGTTGTGCAAAATAACCAATGCGTAACTTGGATGACATGACCACACGGCCCGCCATCGCATCAAGGCGACCTGACAGCAGTTTCGACAACGTCGACTTACCCTGACCGTTTTTGCCCAAAAGTGCGATGCGGTCATCTTGATCAATGCGCAGGTTCAGCTTTCGAAGAACCGGCGTTCCATCATATCCGACGTCCGCACCTTCAACATTGACGATGGGTGGGGACATTTCCTCGGGCTCGGGGAAGGTGAAAACGCGCTTTGCCGCTTCTTCGGGCGGCGTTATTGTCTCCATTTTCTCAAGCATCTTTACACGTGATTGGGCCTGCTTGGCTTTTGATGCCTTTGCCTTGAAGCGGTCCACAAAGCTTTGCAGGTGCGCGCGGCGCAGATCTTGCTTTTTCGCGGCGGCAGTTTGAATGGCGCGCTGCTCGGCGCGGGCCTTGGCGAACTGATCATAACCACCAGCCCAGAGCGTTAGTTTGCGCCCTTCAAGGTGCAGAATGTGGCCGACAGCGCGGTTCAAAAGGCCGCGATCGTGGCTGATGATGACAACCGTGTGGGGGTATTTGGCCAGATAGGTTTCCAGCCAAAGCGCGCCTTCAAGGTCCAAATAGTTTGTCGGCTCATCTAGTAACAAAATATCGGGCTGTGCAAAGAGCACACCCGCAAGAGCCACACGCATCCGCCAGCCCCCAGAGAACGCAGAGCAGGGCATCAATTGCTCGGCCGCATCAAAACCCAGACCCTTGAGAATGGATGAGGCGCGGCCTTCGGCAGACCATGCATCGATATCGGCCAAACGCATCTGAACATCGGCAATGCGAGCGGGGTCTGTTGCGGTTTCAGCCTCGGCCAACAAAGCGCTGCGCTCGGTGTCAGCGGCCAAAACCGTATCGAGCAATGAGGTCTCGGAGGAGGGAACCTCTTGGGCTACGCCGCCAATTTTAGCGCGTTCTGGCACTGAAATTGACCCGCCTTCAAGGGCAAACTCGCCGCGAATGATGCGGAACAATGTGGTTTTGCCGGCGCCGTTTGGCCCAACCAAACCGACCTTGTGGCCTGTGGGAATTGTGGCGGATGCGCCTTCAAAAAGCGGACGGCCTTCGATGGCGAATGAGATGTCTGAAATGCGTAACATGCAGGGTCCATGCCCGTTTACGTGGCCCCCGTCAACGCAGGCTTTTCATAGGCGGGAAAGGGTGCTAAGTGCGCGCCAAATCATTACTGCAACTCAAAACCTGTAAGGGGTCTATCATGGCTATCCAACGTACATTCTCAATCATCAAACCAGACGCAACACGCCGCAACTTGACTGGCGCGATCAATGCAAAATTTGAAGCTGCTGGTCTGCGCATCGTTGCACAAAAGCGCATCCACCTGACAGCTGCACAAGCAGGCGAGTTCTACAAAGTGCACGCAGAGCGTCCTTTCTACGGCGAGCTGTGTGAATTCATGGCGTCTGCACCAATCGTTGCACAAGTTCTTGAAGGTGAAGACGCAATTGCGAAAAACCGCGAAGTTATGGGCGCCACAAACCCAAGTGATGCGGCTGCAGGCACAATCCGCGCTGAGTTTGCTGAATCAGTTGGCGAAAACTCTGTTCACGGTTCTGACGCTCCAGAAACTGCTGCAGAAGAAATCGCGTATTTCTTCTCTGGCCTTGAACTGGTTGGCTAAGTCACTTGTGACTTGAATTTGAGAGGGCGTGGGGGGAAACCTTTGCGCCCTTTTTCTTGTCTGGCTGACGGGCCTATCTGATCAGACCAGTCCCAATGGCATCTAGTTCGCGTTCGATGCCGGTGTCGTTTTGCGTGCGGTTTGCTTTTAGCGCGTCGAATTTGATCCGCAGCGCTTCTTTTTCGGCGCCTTTACAATCATTCCAAGGACGCCCTTGCAGTGCCATGACCAGAACGTAGTATCCGATGAAATGGGGTTTGTTGCCCGCGGCCAATAACATGGCGTAGGCCGCGTCGGGCCCTAGGCTGCGCAGTATTTGCGCATCAGCGATACCTGCCGCGATAAGCTGTTCTTCAAAGGCGGGGCCGATATTTTTGATTGTTTGCAAATCAGACATATCAAAATGTTAGCCTGATATTGTGCTTTGGATAAGATGCCTTGGGCCGTTTTGTTCAAATGCCCGCGAAATCTTTAAAGAAACTTGGAGTGGTAGGGTGTGCCGAATTAACGGCCCCAAGTTCTCACGATGCCGCAATCCATATGCACGAAGTTTGATTTGGTGTAGCGGCCAACACCACCGCCGCCACAAGCCTGCGCTGCGCGGGCCATTTGGCTTACAGAACGGCCACTGACCCTAAGATCAGCTGCTTGGCCTTTCATATGTAGCGACTTTTTAGCTACGCCACCGGTCCGTGACCGAAGCATCGAATTTGTTTGCGGCGTCCGGTAGCCAGACAGCAGCAAATAGGGTTCGGGCGTATCCATCAAATTATGCGCCGCCGCCATCACATCAATCGTGCGTGTGTCCATTTTGATTGCTTTGTCCTGACGCCAGTCGCGCATGAACCAGTTAATTTCTTTTAGGCTGTCGCGCAGGTATTCGCCCTCAACCCAATATATCATCTCAATGCTCTCGCCGGTCCGTCCAGAGTAAGCTTTGAGTTTGCGAATGTCGCCAGCGCCACGCAGAAAACCAGCGGCGTTTGAATACGTTGGGGCGGCTGTGATCGCGCTTGCGGCAAACGCCGTCAAAAGCCCACGCCGTGTGATGCAAGTGGAAGATACCGTGCTCATCGTGCCTCGTCGTCCTGCTTTTTGCGTAAAGCCCTCAGAAAGGCTTGCCGCTATTACATCTCCCCAGATGTGCGCATGTTATTGCACAAGGGGAATCAGCAACCAAGGATAGATTTGTCAGACCCACGATTTACCGCGAATTTCGGCATATTTTTGCGTATCAGGGCCTTCGTCAATCGTTACGGTCGTGCAGCGCACAGATGCGGGCGCTGAAATCTGGCTGCTATGCCACAAATGCCTTCTAGAACGAATAGATGAGGAATTTGTGAATAGACACTCAAAGCGGCATCGTGGATCATCCATCTTGCGGGTGTGCTGCGCGTATCTGCCAAGTAGTAAACACAGTTAAATGTGTGGGGGACAAAAGACATGTTGCGTAAACAAGCTATTTCCGGACGCCAATTCAACAACCATCTGAATGCGCGCGCTGAGGGTCGTGTCAGCGCCGAAACGGTGGATCGTGGTTTGGTTGTCTGGCGCAATGCGCTGGCGGTTCTGTGGTTGGGTCTTGTTGTTTTGATGTTGGCTGTGGCGTCGCCGTCTTTGGCCCAAGATGCGCAATTAAAACAAGCAATCGCGACGGCAGCAGCCAAAGATCGCGACATTGCTGCCTATTACAAAGCAACGGGTTATGAAGCCATATGGGTCGGGTCGGGCAGCAAAGATCGCGCGAGGCGCCGTGCATTGGTAGCGGCGTTTGCGGGTGCAGCAGATCATGGATTGCCCTCAGCCAAATACGATGATGCTAAACTACGAAAATTGATTGGCGCAGCGGAAGGTGCCACAGCACGCGGAAAGCTGGAAGTTGAGTTGTCTCGTCAGTTTCTTTCCTATGCGCGCGATATTCAGACCGGCATTTTAACGCCGTCACGGGTGGACGAGGAAATTGTACGCAAAGTCCCGTACCGCAACCGTTTGGCGACCCTTGATGCGTTCGCAAATTCAAATCCCGTTGGCTTCATGAAAAGCTTGCCGCCTAAGAACCCCGAATATACGCGCTTGATGAAAGCCAAGCTGGATATGGAACGTCAAATCGCAAAAGGCGGTTGGGGCCCGACGGTATCTGGTAAATCGCTTAAGCCAGGTCAAAGCGGTAAAGGTGTGGTTGAGTTGCGCGACCGTCTGGTGGCGATGGGCTACATGCGCCGTAGTGCGTCAGCAACATATGACGCGGATCTGCAAAAAGCGGTGCAGCAATTTCAGCTTGGCAACGGTCTGCCCGCGGACGGTGTTGCTGGAGCGGTGACGCTGAAGGAAATCAACGTGCCGATGGAGCGGCGTCTGCGCAACGTGATCGTTGCAATGGAGCGCGAGCGTTGGATGAACCGTCCACGCGGAAAACGTCATATCGATGTCAATTTAGCAGATTTTACCGCCAAAATTATGGATGGTAGCACTGTGACGTTCCAAACCCGCAGTGTGGTGGGCAAGAACGTCTCGGACCAGCGCAGCCCAGAGTTTTCGGACGTGATGGAATTTATGGTCATCAATCCAAGCTGGTATGTGCCGCGCTCGATCGCCACGAAGGAATACCTGCCGCTTTTGAAGGAAAACCGCAACGCGGTGAGCCAACTTGAAATCACTGATAGTTCGGGTCGCAAGATTAACCGTGGCGCGGTCGATTTTAGTCAGTTTGATGAACAGACCTTTCCATTTAACATGCGCCAGCCCCCGTCAAAGGGGAATGCCCTGGGGTTGGTTAAGTTTATGTTTCCCAACCGCTACAACATCTATCTTCACGACACGCCCGCCAAAAGCTTGTTCAGTCGCAATGTTCGTGCATTCAGTCACGGCTGCATCCGTTTGAACGACCCGTTTGATTTTGCTTACGCGCTTTTGGCAAAGCAAGAGAGTAACCCAAAGGCGTTCTTCCAGTCATTGCTGGCGACGGGTGAGGAAGCGACCGTGAACCTAAAACAGCCTGTGCCCGTGCATATCATGTACCGCACAGCGATCGCCTCACCTGATGGGCTACTTCAATTCCGACGCGACGTTTACGGCCGCGATGCACGGATTTGGCGTGCCTTGGCGCGGGAAGGGGTGGCCCTGCGCAGCGTCAGCGGCTAAGTCTTGCGCCGACACCCGCATGCGTAAAGGGGCGTGGACATGACAACCTATACATTGGCTGAAATCGCACAGGCTTTGGGCGCTGAGGCGCTTGGGGATGAGACACTTGTCCTGCGCGGACTGTCCGAGCCTCAAGATGCAGCGCATAATCAACTTGCATTGGCTTTTTCAGAATCTGCTGCGGCAGGTTTAAGCGCTGCGGCAGAGGCTGCTTTGCTCTGGTCTGATGCGGATTGGAAGGCGCTTGGTCTGAAAGGTGCTATCTGTGTGCCGCGACCACGGTTTAGCCTTGGGCCGCTTTCCAAGATGTTCGATGAAGGGCCCAAGATTGGTTCAGGCGTTCACCCTTCGGCTGTCATCGATCCGTCCGCCGTAATCGGGAAAGGCGCGTCTGTCGGGCCGTTTGTTGTGATCGGTGCTGATGTGGTTGTTGGCGATAATGCGCAAATCGGGGCACACACGACCATTGGATACGGTACAAAAATTGGCGCACGGGCGTTGATCCACGCAGGCGTTAACATAGGGCATAACGTTACCATTGGGGATGACTTTACGTGCCAGTCTGGGACTGTGATCGGTTCGGACGGATTTAGCTTTGTAACGCCAGACAAGGCCCCGACCGAGCAAATTCGTGAAACTTTGGGTGAACGCGGCGAGACAGCGGGCCAACATTGGACCCGCATACATTCTTTGGGCAGCGTGACGATTGGCGATCAAGTAGATATCGGTGCGAACACCTGTATTGATCGTGGCACAATCCGTGACACGAAAATTGGTAATCGGACGAAAATCGATAATTTTGTCCAACTGGCACATAACGCCGTGGTGGGTGAGGACTGCTTACTTTGCGGTGCGTCCGGCGTGGCGGGCAGCAGTACGCTTGGCGACCGTGTTGTGTTGGCGGGGCAGTCTGGCGTGGTTGATAATGTCACTGTCGGCGATGACGTTATTCTTAGCGGAAGTGGCAAAATCAGGACCAACCAACCAGCGGGTAGGGTTCTAATGGGGGATCCCGCAATTCCTATGAAGTCGGGGATTGATCAGTACAAGGCGCTTCGCCGTCTGCCGCGTCTTGCCAAAGATGTTGCAGCCCTGAAAAAAGCACCTACTTCTGATAGCGACAACAGCTAAACGTCAGAGATCATACAGGACCCAAAGTCACATGAGCATTGCATCGCAAGTTATTGATATCATAGCAGAGCAAGCCATGCTTGATCCTGCTGAAATTACGCTTGAAAGCAACTTGGCTGAGTTGGGTGTGGACAGCATGGGCGTGGTCGAGTGTATCTTTGCGATCGAAGAAACCTTCGATATTTCCGTGCCCTTCAATGCCAATGAGCCGTCTCAAAGCGACTTTGATATCTCGACCGTTGGGTCCATCACAAAAGCGATCGAAAAGCTTGTGAACGAGGCGGCCTAATGACCCGCGTCGTCATTACGGGGGCTGGCACAATCAATGCGCTTGGCCGTGATGTTGCTTCTACGCAAGCCGCTATGGCGGAAGGTGTCTGTGGTATTTCCGCGCTGAATATGCGCGACGTTGAGCGGCTTTCCGTCACCATTGGGGGGCAAATTCACAGCTATAACGAAGCGGATCACTTTAACCGCCAGCAGATCGCTCTTTATGACCGGTTCACGCAATTTACCCTACTTGCAGCGCGCGAGGCGATTGCCCAATCGGGGTTGGTCTTTACTGGCGAGCTAGCGGATCGGGCAGGCGTTATCCTAGGCACTTCTGGGGGCGGGTTGACCACCCAAGACGAAAATTATCGTACCGTCTATGAGGACGGCAAGAACCGCGTTCATCCTTTTATCGTCCCGAAACTAATGAATAATGCGGCAACGGCTCATGTCAGCATGGAACATAATTTGCGTGGCCCGTCCTTTACGGTTGCCACAGCTTGTGCGTCATCAAATCACGCGATGGGGCAGGCATTTGCCATGATCCGCGGCGGGAGCGCGAAGGCTATGATTACAGGTGGATCAGAAGCCATGCTCTGTTTTGGTGGCATCAAAGCCTGGGAAGGGCTGCGGGTTATGTCGAAAGATGGCTGCCGCCCGTTTTGTGCAACCCGTAACGGGATGGTGCAGGGCGAGGGTGCTGGCGTGTTTGTATTCGAAGAGTTTGAGCATGCCAAAGCACGCGGCGCGGGAATTCTTGCTGAGGTGATTGGTTTTTCGATGAGTTCTGACGCCTCTGATATCGTTATGCCGTCCAAAGCCGGAGCCGCGCGTTCCATCGCGGGTGCTTTGCGGGATGCACAAATTGACCGATCTGAAGTTGGCTATATCAACGCCCACGGCACGGGAACCGCGGCCAATGACAAGACAGAATGCGCTGCCGTTGCCGAAGTGTTTGGGCCCCACGCTGACCAGCTTATGATGAGTTCGACCAAGTCCATGCATGGTCACTTAATCGGCGGGACCGGGGCAGTAGAGCTTCTGGCCTGTCTGATGGCCCTTAGAGAAGGGGTTATTGCCCCGACGATCAATTACCAAGAGACAGATCCAGAGTGCGCCTTTGATGTCGTGCCGAATGTAGCGCGTGATGCGAAGGTTGACGTGGCGCTGTCGAATGCATTTGCATTTGGTGGTTTAAACGCGGTTATCGCGTTGCGACGTGCACCCTAGAAATAGGCCGCTAAGCTTAATAAGTCGAGCGACCTTTTTTGTCTTTAATCAGACGGATTTACTGGGCCGATAGTTCCTGAAGACGCGCAAAACCTGCGGTGAAACCGCTTAGAGATACATCCAGTTCAACTTTTTGATCTGGTGCAACCGCTGGTACAATTGTCAGCTTTGCCACGTTTCCGCGTTTGAAATTGGCCACATCAGCATCAGCAAACCCGAGACGGGCCAAGCACCCCACTTGGCTGCAAAACGCAAACGGGTATTTGCGGGCAGGTCCGCCATCAATCGCCATTGTCAGCCGCTCGGTCAGCAATGTTTCAAGGGGGACAACAACATTGGCGCCCGCCGCTGCAGCACTTCCTGCGGGCAGGGCGAGCATGTTAATTTCAGCGACCGAATTGCCTTCTTGATCTTTCAGCAGCTGGTACAATTGGCACGGATCCGGCTGCCCTGCTCCTTCGGGGCGCTTAACACAGCGAATTTCCCACGCGCCCGCTTCTTCGAGAACATAAGTCTGGCCCGGCTGTGGTCCGCTGGGCGCTTCTTCTTCGCCCAGTTGCAACGGGATGCCTGCATCGCCATCGGTGCTCACAGTTCCCGCAGGGGCGGTCTGATCCGTGTCTGATGTTTTGCTTTGCGCCCAAGCTGGTGCGGCACAAACTGCGAGAATTGCACAGAATTTGAAGAGGTTGGTCATGGCTTTTCCCGTATTTTTTACAGCTGCTAGCGGCTTATCATGCCTGATTTGGTGTGTCATTGCGCAAAGCGGAATTTTGCTGGCTTCGGCCGCATTTATTTAATTATTTAGTATGGGATAATCTAAGGCTAATTTTGCCTCAATAGTTATGCCAAGAAAACAGGGGCTGCTAAAACCAGCAACCCCTGTTTTGTTTTTCCCTGTCAGACTAGCCGACTTATAAGTCGAAGCTAGGAAAAGCCGACGCGTTCGTCAACATTTAATACTGAAAAGGTTGGTGGGTTTTCTCAAAGCAAAGTAATTGAGCATGATCAGGATGCAGTGCACAAAAAAGGACCGCGACTAAACATGCGCCGCGGCCAGTCCTTCAGGGAGGAATGCACCGCTGAGAACCGACTACGCTGCATAGGATTAATGTGACATACAATCGTTAACGCTATATTTTTGAATTAAGGCAATTTTGTTTACGAGTTAGGTAGGGGTCACGAACATTGGCGCAAAAAACATTGATAGTTGGCGGCGGTGGGCCGGACTATGCACAGCAGCAACACCTGAAGCTTGAGTACGCAAACCGTCACGGGTTGATCGCAGGGGCCACGGGAACGGGCAAAACCGTGACCCTTCAAATTTTGGCAGAAGGTTTTAGCCGTGCAGGTGTCCCTGTCTTTATGTCTGATGTGAAAGGAGATTTGTCCGGCTTGGCCAAGGCCGGTGATGCCGGTCACAAGTTGCATGAAGCCTTTCAAAAACGCGTGGATACTATTGGGCTTGATGACTTTTCCTATGAAGCTTTCCCTGTGTGTTTTTGGGACCTTTACGGCAAGCAAGGTCATCCTGTGCGAACAACGGTTGCTGAAATGGGTCCGCTATTGTTGTCGCGTATGCTCGAGCTGTCAGAGGCGCAGGAAGGCGTTCTAAACATCGCGTTTCGGGTCGCAGATGAGCAAGGATTGGCCCTGCTGGACCTCAAAGATCTTCAAGCACTTTTGGTTTGGGTGGGGCAAAACGGCAAAGAACTCGGGCTGCGATATGGGCATGTGAGCAGCCAGTCCGTTGGCGCGATCCAACGGCGGTTGCTGGTGCTTGAAAACCAAGGTGCAGCGCATCTTTTTGGTGAACCGGCACTCGCACTTGGCGATTTGATGGCCGTTGATGTCACCCCCAATGGTCCTCGTGGGCGTGTTAACATTTTAGCTTCTGATAAGCTGATGAACGCGCCAAAGCTTTATGCGACTTTTTTGTTGTGGCTCCTGTCTGAGCTGTTCGAAGAGCTGCCCGAGGTGGGTAATCCGGACAAACCGAAACTGGTCTTTTTCTTTGATGAGGCGCATTTGTTGTTTGACGATGCACCCAAAGTGTTGGTCGACAAAGTCGAGCAGGTCGCCCGTTTGATCAGGTCCAAAGGCGTTGGTGTGTACTTCATCACGCAAAACCCCGCAGATGTGCCAGAAGACATTTTGGGTCAGCTTGGCAACCGTGTTCAGCACGCTTTGCGCGCGTTTACGGCACGGGATAAAAAGGCCCTTAGATTGGCCGCCGAGACATACCGCGAAAATCCTGCGTTTGATATTGAACAAGCCATTACCGAAGTCGGTGTCGGTGAAGCGGTCACGTCTTTCCTAGAGGACAAAGGGGTTCCGGGAGTGGCCGAACGGACGTTGATCCGACCACCGTCCTCACAACTTGGTCCGATCTCGGTCAGCGAGCGGGCGACATGTATCGCGAACTCAGCGATTGCAGGTAAATACGAGACACTTATTGACCGGCAGTCGGCTTTTGAAACGCTTACCAAGCGTGCAGAACGTGCGGCAGATGCTGCCCTTGCCGCTGAGCAGAAAGAGGAAGAACTGCAAGTGGCAGAGCGCGAGTACCTGTCGAACAGGCGGTACAGTGGTACAAAAGTTGGCCGTTCAACAGCGCGTGCACCGCGGCGCAGCAGTACCTCACTTGGTGCTGAGATCGGCAAGGTCGTTCTGAAAGAGCTGAAAGGCACAACTGGGCGGCGTATTGTACGCGGTATTTTGGGTGGGTTATTTCGGGGGCGTTAAATCGCCCCCTTATTTTGGTTTCTCTGCGTTCAGCCGATTTTGCGTACCTTCAACTCTGCCAAACGGTTTGCTTCGCGGCTCGCGACTTCAAACCGGAAACCGTGGAATGAGAATACTTGTCCTTCGGCAGGGATCGTTTGCGCTTCGTGAATGACAAGGCCCGCAAGGGTGACGGCTTCGTCATCTGGCAACGACCAATCAAGTGCGCGGTTTACATCGCGGATCGTCATTGCACCATCTAGTGTGTACGTACCATCGATGTCAGCGATAAACTCTGGCTCTTTTGCCTCGTCAAATTCGTCTGCGATTTCTCCCACGATTTCTTCAAGAATATCCTCAAGTGTGATCAAGCCCTGCAGGGCGCCGTACTCATCAACCACCAGCGCAAAGTGCGTGTGGCGACGCAAAAACTCACGCATTTGATCATCAAGCGTCGTGGTTTCAGGCACAAAATAGGGGGCCATCGCCACATCGCCCACTTGAAACCGGGACAGACCCGCAGGATCTGCGTCTGGGCCACGCACCAATTTATCAATAGCGCGCAGCAGGTCCTTTGCGTGCACGACGCCGATAATGTTCTCAGGCTCGTCGCGGTAAACGGGCAAGCGGGTGTGGCTTGAAGCAAGACATTGCGACAATACAGTTTCGGGATCATCGTCGGCATTGATCATTTCAATGCCCGAGCGGTGAAGCATGATTTCCTCTACCGTCCTGTCACTCAGATCAAGTGCGCCTAAGATGCGGTCGCGGTCTTCTTTTTCCACAACCCCTTCTGAGTGTCCAAGATTAAGCGCACCGGCAATCTCTTCGCGCACGGCCAAAATATGGTCATCGGGATCGGTCTGAACACCAAAAATGCTTAGCACGGCACGGACCAACACCCTTACGGTGGCCACAATTGGCGAGAACACTTTGACGACAACTGAAATGGGGCCTGAAACTGCGGCGGCGGCGGTCTCGGCATTTGTGATGGCGTATGTTTTGGGCAGCACCTCTGCAAAGATCAGAACAAGCAGCGTCATAATAAGGGTGGCAAGTGCAACACCGCTTTCGCCAAACACGCGGGTCAGCAAGGCTGTCGCCAGCGAGGTTGCCAGAATGTTGACGAGGTTGTTGCCCAGAAGGACCGAACCGATCAGCCGTTCGTTGTCTTCGGTGATGGCCAGCGCGCGCTCGGCCCCTTGGCTGCCTTTGTCGGCCTGTGCTCGGAGTTTGCCGCGTGAGGCAGCTGTTAGTGCAGTTTCCGAGCCTGAAAAGAAGCCCGACAGTACAAGCAGAATTACAATTCCGCCCGACGTAACCCAAAAGGCTGTGTCCACTGGTTTTAAGTCCTTAAATAACCCTGTATTAGCTATGAAGGGTGTTTGCCGTGAAAATCAAGGGCTTGGCAGGCGTTTTGCCTTTAGTTGTTGCGATCTGGAGTGGTGGACAAGGGATGACGTTCAAGCACAAGCGCCTTGAGACGTTCATCCAAAACATGTGTGTAAATCTCGGTTGTGGCGACATCAGCATGCCCAAGAAGCACCTGAATTGACCGTAGATCAGCGCCGTTCTCAAGAAGGTGCGTGGCAAAAGCATGGCGCATTGCGTGCGGTGTTACTTTTGCGGGATCAACTTCAGCTTTGAGAGATAAGTCTTTGATAAAAATGTAAAACCCATGGCGTGTTAGATGCCCGTCTTTTGAGGGCGATGGAAAAAGATACTTTGAGCTTGGCAGCCCTTTGGCTCTGCTTAGGGTATCTTTGGTGTCCCATGCAGTAAGCCACGCCGCAAGGGCGTCACGCGCGGGGGCAGATAGTGGAACCATCCGTTCTTTACCGCCTTTGCCACGAACCAGCAGCATCCGCGGATCACCGCGTGCAGCACTTACGGGGAGGCTGACAAGTTCGGTCACACGCATTCCCGTGGCGTACAGAAGCTCCATCAGGCAGGCGTTTCGCAATCGGTCATTTTCAGTCCTGCCGATCGTACGTGCAGTCTGAAGCAGCCGTTCAACTTCATCGGTGGATAGCGTTTTTGGCAGTGCTTTGCTGCGGCCGGGGCCTTTTATCTGAATGGCGGGGTTATCTGCTCGCAACCCTTCTTCAAACATAAACCGAAAGAGTTGTTTCATCGCCGATAATCGCCGCGCGCGGGTAGATTTTGCAAAACCTTGGGCGTCGCAATGTACTAGATAATCCTCCACGTGCTGGCGTGTGGCAGATGCAAAGTTTTCATCGTTGTGGTTCAAATAGCCACTCACATCCGTCAGATCGCGGGCATAGGCCAGCTGCGTATTCGTGGCGGCGTCCAACTCAGCGGCTTGTGCCTCTAGAAACGCTTTAATCAGATGGGCGTCAGAATGAACCGCAGTCATGTGCGTAGCCTATCGATCAAAAGGAGGTTCAGGGCCAATTGGCGGGCAGTGCTTTCCAGACCCGTTTGGCGCAGAAGTGTGATGACTTGTGCGATGTCACGCAAGTCGCCCGTCGCCGCCTGTTCTGCGGTGACAATTGCGCGGACAAGTGTCTCACCCAATTTCCCTTGGCGGAGCAACTCTGCATTTTGTGGGGGCAGGATGTTTGTCGCAAATCCGTCCACAATGATCCGTTCAATCAAGCTGCCCGCAAGGGATGCAATTGGGGTCCCTACGGCGACCGACTGCGCGAAAGCTAGGTCAGTGTTGGCGGTGTCCTCGGCTGACACGCTTTCATAAAGGGGCGATACCAACATAATTTCAGCGCGCGTAATTTGTGCCGGACCGGTCAGCGGCAAGTCTTTTAGAGGCTCACTGTAGAGGTCGGCCATCACTGTTTGCACACCTGCCTTTCGCGCCTCGACCCAAGCTGTAGGGAGTGCACGGCTGATGGCCGAGGGATTTCTAGCGGTCACGGAGATATCAAGGCGTTGCCATGCTTCGGCCAATTCCCAAACGCCCCCTGATGCGGACGGAATGTTGGCTGCCATCACATCCAGCAGTCGGTTTGATGACAAACTTCCAGCACGGGCAAGGCGGATGGCTGCGTCAATTTGCGTTTTCCAACCGTTGTCTGGCGTCAGCGCTGTGGTGGCATAAGCGAGGGGAAGCGTGGTGGTTGGCAGTGGTGTTCCAATCGCGCGGCGCAAAGTGAATTGCAGCGGTGTAATTGCGCGTCGTGGTGCCAGATTAACACTTTCTTCTGCAAGTTCTGGATCAAGAAACTGTGCCAAAAGAGCTGCTTTATCCGCTGAAATTTTCCCCAAGGCTTCGCCTGTTTTGAGCGTCAAAGCTGCGGCGTTCCAGTCCCCTGTGCGTGACAGGCAAAAGATACGAGTTGGCAGTGCCGCACGTAGGGCTGCGTTTGCCATAAGCGCTGTGCATGCGGCATCTTCCGTACCAGTCAGCAGTGATAGATCAAACCAACGTGCAAACAGTTGCGGGGTCATCGCACCTGCCTGATCGAGCAGTGCAAGACTTGTCTCTACGTCCCCCATTGCCAACAAAGCGTCCACGCGTGCGACCAAGATATCAGCCTCTGGGTCGCGTGTAATTGGCGTGTCTGCCTCCGCAATCAGCAGTCGGCGTAAAAGCTGCTGCATCGCAGGAATTGTCGGTGCGCCGATCGCTCTAAGCAAAGGGGAAAGAGTTTCAGGATCGCTCGCTGTCCAAAGGGTATGGGGCAGGCCAGTAGCACTTGGCGGGCTGAGACCAACAGCACGTGTTTTGGGCGCGCCAAGTGGCTCGACGGCGACTTGCGGTATTGTGATCTGTTCGGGCAAATTGCCGCCAGGGCGAAGGGTCAAACTACGTACAGTTGCATCAAGGTCGATCGGTGGTAGCGTACCGGCTGGAGGCACCGTTTGTGGGCCGCGCAGTGTCTCGCTTAGCCAATCAATGGTTGATAGTGGCTCTTCTTGTGCGGACGCCATGCAAGCCCATAGGCAGCACGCAAAACCCGCTAGACCCACGTGCTTGGTTGGCATCATTCAACACTCAAAGTAATAGGTTTTGTGACTGAAGTTTGCGGTGGGGCGAAGGCATCAGGCATCACCATCGGCCCAAGATACGCAAAGGCCACCAGCCCGATGATCGCCAAAACTGCGAGATACCCGATAAATTTAAAAAGTCGTCCTATCATAGCGTCGAACTTTCTTTTCTGCCTCGATTTCCCAGCTTAGCTACAGGTTTCTACACTGTACTCAACCAGATGACGCGGTGCATTGCCGCGACTTTAGCCCATAATTGAGCGAATTATTGCAGTTGTATATGGTCTTTTTGCAAAACTCACGGCATTCACGTGGGGTGAGACGGAAAACGGCGGGCAGGCGCTTATCTGATAGGTAAGTGACAGGCGCGGCAAACGATGTTCGGGGTGACGTACACGATGGCGCAGAGCCTTTTAAAAACGGTTGTGATGGTTGGCATGATGGGAGCCGGCAAGACGGCGATTGGTCGTGCATTGGCCCATGCTCTCGATGTACCGTTTGTTGATAGTGATGCCGAGATTGAAACCGCCGCCCAACGTACCATCGCCGAGATTTTCGAACGGGATGGCGAAGACTTTTTTCGTCAGCGCGAGACCGAGGTAATAGACCGTTTGCTGTCTGGCCCACCGTGTGTTTTGAGTACTGGAGGGGGCGCTTTTCTGGCGCCTACAAATCGTGATCTAATCGCGAGCAAAGGCGTTTCTGTGTGGCTTGACGTGCCGCTTGATGTGCTTTGGGAGCGGGTTCGCCATAAAGATACTCGGCCGCTTTTACGGACTGAAAACCCACGCGCTACCTTGAACGCGCTATTCGATGCGCGGGTGGCTCACTACCGCCGCGCAGACATTCAGGTGGAATGTGGGCAGGGAAGCATTACTGAGACGACCACGGCTGTGCAGCGCGCCTTATTTGCGTTTTTGAAGGACTAATTTTAATGACAGAGACCTCCCCCACAGATGGCGCAACACAAGCGACGGTTCATGTTCCGCTTGATACCAGAGCCTATGACGTGCGGATTGGAACTGGTCTGATTGCATCAGCCGGAGCGCAAATTTTACCTTTGCTGCGGCGGCCAAAAGTGGCTGTGGTCACCGATGAAAACGTGGCGTCGTTGCACTTGGATGCGCTGCACGCTGGCCTTGCCGAAAATAGTGTCGAAATGACATCACTGAAACTACCCGCCGGTGAGAGTACAAAAAGTTGGCCGCATTTGAGTAAAACAGTTGAGTGGCTGTTGGACCAAAAAGTAGAACGTGGTGACGTTGTTGTTGCTTTTGGCGGTGGCGTGATTGGTGATTTGGTAGGCTTTGCCGCTGCGATTTTACGGCGCGGTGTTCGGTTTGTGCAGATCCCAACGTCACTTTTGGCGCAGGTCGACAGCTCCGTTGGTGGTAAAACAGGCATTAACGCGCCCCACGGTAAAAATTTGATTGGCGCATTTCATCAGCCGAGTTTGGTGTTGGCGGATGTGGGCGTACTTGGGACATTGCAAAGCCGTGATTTTTTGGCAGGCTACGGTGAAGTCGTGAAATATGGACTTCTGGGAAGTGCCGCGTTTTTTGAATGGCTTGAAGAAAATGCACCGGCAATGGCTGCAGGAGATGTTGATTTGCGCATTGAGGCCGTGCGCCGTTCTGTTCAGATGAAAGCTGATATTGTGGTGCGGGATGAGACAGAGCAGGGGGATCGTGCTCTGCTAAACCTTGGGCACACGTTTTGCCATGCACTTGAAACCGCCACAGACTATGCGTCGGACCGCCTTTTGCACGGTGAGGGCGTTGCGATTGGTTGCGCCTTGGCTTTTGAGGCTTCAATGCGGTTGGGGCTGTGTGCTCAAGAAGCGCCAAGCCGGGTGCGCGCGCATTTGCGGGCAATGGGTATGAAAGTTGATCTGCGTGATATCGATGGGGAACTCCCGTCAACTGACGCCCTCATTGAACTGATGTCACAAGACAAGAAGGTCATCGATGGGCAGCTGCGTTTCATTATGGCGCGGGGCATCGGTGAGGCGTTTGTTACCACTGACGTGCCTGTGGATGTGGTGCGCAGTGTTCTGGAAGATGCCCGATAGATAGGTGGCCCAACAAAGAAGGCGCCCGATTTACGGAGCGCCTTACATTAATTTTAACCTATAACCATTTGATTAAAATGGAATTTCATCATCTAAGTCATTTGAAGGGCTAGGCGCGCCGCCACCCATTCCACCACCGTATGATGGACCGCTATCGTATCCGCCGCCGCTCCGATCGTCGGCCATGTAACCGCCGCCACCGCCGCCGCCCATGCTGCCACCACCGTTGTTGTCACCGCGTCCGTCAAGCATTGTCAGCGTGCTGGTGTAGGGACGAAGAACTACTTCTGTGGAATACTTGTCTTGGCCGCTTTGATCTTGCCACTTGCGTGTTTCAAGCTGGCCCTCAAGGTACACTTTGGAACCCTTGCGCAGATATTGCTCTGCTACTTTGGCCAGCGGCTCGCTGAAAATCGCCACAGAGTGCCATTCGGTGCGTTCTTTGCGCTCACCTGTGTTGCGATCTTTCCATGTTTCAGAAGTCGCAATCCGCAAGTTGCAGACCTTGCCGCCGTTCTGAAATGTGCGCACTTCGGGGTCGCGCCCCAAGTTGCCAATCAGAATGACCTTGTTCACTGATCCTGCCATGTCGATGTCCTTATTGATTCCTGCATTTCGCGCCACTTTAGGCTTTATCGCGGGCTTCAGAAACACCCAATTGGGTGTTCCTGTGGTTACCCTTTGCGCCGTGGGTGGTCATCATATCTAAATTAACTATATTTAATGTTAATTAACCTGACGCGGACAGCCACGGCATTATCATGAGTTTTTTGAAGGCATCTTTGTTAAGTACTTTGTTTGTTGCCGCATCTGCGTTGGCAAGTCAGGCGTCTGATACAGATTTTTCTTCCAAATCACGTGCTTCACTTTTTGCGTCGCAGACAGATGTTCTGGATGGGCGGTCATCGAAACAATACGCTAACTCGGTCAGGCTACAGCCCAAGTCAGCCAGTATCCCGACCCGGACAGCGCGTGATTTGCGTTATTATGGAACTTATGACGGCCCGTATTTGAAGCTTGCCAAGGCAGCTGCACGCAAACATCGGATCCCAGAGGGGCTATTTTTGCGGCTTATTCAGCAGGAATCCGCTTGGAACAGCACTGCGCGGTCGAGCAAAGGTGCAATTGGTCTGGCTCAACTCATGCCTGCAACGGCGCGCGATTTGCGGGTTGATCCGAAGGACCCAAAACAGAACCTCGAGGGTGGCGCGCGCTACCTTGCAGAGCAGTACCGCACGTTTCGGTCGTGGCGTCTGGCGCTGGCGGCTTACAACGCAGGGCCAGGTGCCGTGCGCAAACATGGCGGCGTGCCTCCCTTTCGGGAAACACAAAACTACGTTCGTAAAATCTACGGAAGTTAACCACGTTGGCGTGCGGGCTGTAGCAAAGCGCGGCCAAATTTCACGGTTAACGCTGGGCCTGTCGCGGCAGAGCGTGGGGGTTTGGGTGTAGCGCGTGCCTGAGCGCGAAAACCTGTTGGGTTTTGGCCCGTTTGCTGTTGAAAAACACGTGTGAAGTAAGCAGCGCTTTCAAAGCCCACGCGTGCTGCGGCCTCTTGTATACTAACACCTGTGTCAGCAAGTAAACGCTGCGCTTCGTATAGTTTCGTTAGCTGCAAAAGACGTGATGCGGGGACGCCAAATTCTGAATTGCAAACACGAGATAGGTGTGTTGCGGTCACGCCGAGGGCCTTGGCATAATTACTGACCGTGTCCGATGTACAAAATTTGTCGGCCAGCAGCGTAGTGAAACCTGCCAACAGTGTTGTGGCGGCGGTCGGTCTTATTTGATCGTTTGGCATTCTGTTGCGCACCAACCAAACACCAAGTAACGCTGCATGGGCTGCTAATGCAGCTTCGTTGGCGGCGTGTAACGTTTGATCCAAGTTGTGCTTTGTCGGCCGCTCAACTTCATTCACAAGATTATCCCACAAGCCGTTTAGCACTGATTGTAATTTCACGTCCGATACGCGGACATATGCACTTTGAGTTGGCAAATTTGCTTCAGTGGTACTTGGCAGGGCCATGACTGAGCCGAATGTGCCAGCGCCAAGATCGAGAGCCATGAGGGTGTTTGCAGGCACAAATGCCATCGCCGCGCCTGAAATCACGCGTTTACGTCCACCGATCATGAATGATCCTGTGCCTCTTGTGATCCAAATGAATTGTGGCCAAGGAACTGAGTGGGGAAGTGACAACCGCCATTGCCCGCCTTTCGTAATTTGGGCAAACGCCCGTGGCCCTACGTGAAATGTAGGTGTCACGGCGGGGGCAGGGACTGTCTTTGTGAAGGGTGTTCGTGACATCAATAACCGAAAACTAAAAAACTAACGACGCCGCTAGGATGTTCGAAAACTATATTCCAAGCAAGGCTTTCGATCCTAGAAAGATCATTAGACGTTCGATTTATAACTGCGTTGCCTCAACCAGTAGGGTCGAGCGGCATCCATTTCCCCATACGCGTCCGAAACCAAGTCCGCTGACGTTTCGCGTATTGCCGCGAAGCGGTAACTGCCAACGTGCGCGCTTCCGCCAAGCTTAATCCGCCTTGCAAATGGCCGATCAACTCCGGTGCACCGATGGCTCTGGCGGACTGATCCGCGGGGTTCCAAGTGGCGAGATTTCGCTGTGCCTCGTCCAATGCGCCTTGCGCAAGCATGATGTCAAAGCGCCGTTCAATCCGTTCGTTGACCCAGTCCTTCGGGGCATCGATCAACATTGGATGACAGTTGGCCAGCGGGACAATCGGCGGTGGGGTGCTGTCTTGCCAGTCGCTTAGCGGGCGGCCGGTGGTTTGGGCAACTTCCCACGCCCGCGTCACGCGCATCGGGTTCGCAGGATCAATGCGGCTTCTGGTTTCATCGTCGAGTTCCGCCAAAAGCGCGTTAATCCCATCAGCCTCAAGACGTTCATTCGCAAGCGCGCGAATTGCGGGTGGTGTGGGGGGGATTTCGGCCAAACCTTCTGTCAGCGCGCGAAAGTTTAGACCGGTACCGCCGACAATAATCAGACGTTCATTCCCCATCAACGCCTTCACATCACGTAGCCATTGACCCACCGAGTATGCGTCATTCCCCGCTACATGACCGTATAATGCGTGCGGTGTTTGCGCCTCATCCTCAACACTGGGGCGGGCGGTCAACACGCGCCAGTTTTCGAACACTTGTAGCGCATCTGCGTTAACAATGATCCCGCCTTTTTGCGCCGCAATTTCCATTGCTAAAGCGGACTTTCCAGACGCGGTTGCCCCTGCGATCAAAACAGGCAGTTCCGTTGAAAGTGTCTTGATCGTGTCAAACATGAAAATGCGCGCCTTTTGGTCATTGAACCGGCGGGCGGTTTACTCCATTTTGGCGCAAAGACAAAGTGCAAGCGATCGCGGGAGACAGCACATGGCCGATGGAACCACGTTTAAGCGGGTTATGCTCAAAATCTCAGGCGAGGCGCTGATGGGCGACCAGGGATTTGGGCTGCATCCGCCGACGGTGGAGCGTATCGCCCGCGAGGTGCAGACCGTTCACGAAATGGGCGTCGAGATTTGCATGGTGATTGGCGGGGGCAACATCTTCCGCGGTCTTCAAGGCTCTGCCCAAGGGATGGAGCGAACAACGGCTGACTATATGGGGATGCTCGCGACCGTAATGAATGCACTGGCGATGCAATCTGCTCTTGAGGGGCACGGCATCCATACGCGTGTCATTTCGGCCATTACAATGAACGAAGTGGCGGAGCCTTATATCCGCCGTCGCGCCGTTCGCCACCTAGAGAAAAAGCGCGTTTGCATCTTTGCTGCTGGCACGGGCAACCCCTATTTCACAACTGATACGGCTGCGACTTTGCGCGCAAACGAGATGTCGTGTGAGGCGATCTTTAAGGGCACCAAAGTTGATGGCGTCTATGACAAAGATCCCGCCAAACATGATGATGCAGTGCGCTATGATAATGTTACCTATGATGATGTTCTCGCCAAGCGCCTGAATGTGATGGACGCCAGTGCGATTGCTTTGGCGCGCGACAACAGCCTTCCCATTATTGTCTTCAGCCTTGATGAACCCGGCGGTTTCCGCGGCATTCTGGCGGGTGAGGGAACTTATACGCGGGTCCATCAATAACGCCTCACTGGGATTAATTGCGCGCTGGATTGTGACGCGCGGCCGGCGCCTTAATCACAACACTGGATTGCAATGCCCTTCCAAGGTATAGCTTAGAAAACAAACCGTTAATAAACGAGCAAACATATGTCCGACGATTTTCTTCTTGATACTGATGACCTTGAGCGCCGCATGGACGGTGCAATCGCAAATTTGCGGGTTGAATTTGCATCTTTGCGAACGGGCCGAGCCTCCGGCTCAATGCTTGAGCCGGTGATGGTGGACGCCTACGGGTCCATGACACCGGTTAATCAAGTAGGGACGGTCAATGTTCCCGAGCCGCGCATGGTTACGATTAACGTTTGGGACAAAGGCCTTGTGGGGAAAGTTGAAAAAGCGATCCGTGAAAGTGGCCTTGGCATCAACCCACAACTGAACGGCACGATAATCATGCTGCCGATCCCCGAACTGAACGAAGAGCGCCGCCGCGAGCTTACCAAAGTTGCGGGCTCTTACGCCGAGAACGCCCGTGTCAGTGTGCGTAACATTCGACGTGACGGTATGGACCAGATCAAAAAGGCCAAAAACGACGGCATGTCCGAAGATGATCAAAAGCTTTGGGAATCCGAAGTGCAGGAAATGACTGATAAATTCATCAAGGCGGTCGATGAAGCGCTTGAAGTAAAACAAGCAGAGATCATGCAAGTTTAGCATTATCAAAGGCTTGCACTGCGTATTGAATGTATTTTTAGTAGGAATTTTTAGTAATGTTTGAAGATGCACAAAAAGGGCCCAAGCACGTTGCCGTAATTATGGACGGTAACGGTAGATGGGCGACCATGCGTGGCCGTCCGCGGCTTTTGGGTCATCATGCAGGCGCAAAACGAGTCAAAGAAATCGTGCGGGCATGTCCGGGCGTTGGTGTAAAATACCTTACTATTTTTGCTTTCTCCACAGAGAATTGGAAGCGTACGCAGATCGAAGTTTCGGGGCTGATGAAGCTTTTCCGACGCTATATTTTGCGCGAAGCGAATGATTTGTTGGCGGAAGGAGTCCGTGTTCGCTTTATTGGTGACCGGGCACGTCTTGACACAAAACTTGTGACAATGATGGATCAGCTTGAGCTGTTAACAAGCGCCAACAGCAAAGTGCACCTGACGATTGCGTTGAACTATGGTGGTCGCGATGAGGTTGCGCGCGCGACGAAGCGGCTGGCTGCAGATGTGCAGGCGGGTGCTTTGCTGCCTGGTGATGTGGATGAAGAAACGCTGCCTCGCTACCTTGATACACACTTCTTGCCAGATCCTGATCTTGTGATCCGCACCAGCGGTGAAGCGCGCATTTCCAATTTCCTTTTGTGGCAGTCCGCCTACGCGGAATACGAATTTATCGATACCTTGTGGCCGGATTTTACCAAAGATATTCTTGCGGATGTGGTGGCCTCGTATGGTGGCAGGTCACGCCGATTTGGTGGCGTTTCGGAACCAACTCAGGCATCAACACCCCTGACCAAAACCCCTAACCGAGACCTAGACTTCAATGATGCCGACCAAAACTGATGCCGCCAAATGGGATGATTTAAAGACCCGTACACTTTCTGGCATTGGAATGGCCGTTGTTGGTGTGGCGGGAATTGTTGCAGGTGGCGTCTGGTATCAGATGCTTACTGTGTTTGTGACGGCCGTAATGGTTTGGGAAGTTGCTATGATGATCCAACCTGACCGGCCAACGCCTGGCATGTTGGCGGCGGCTTTAACCGCATCCGTTTTGTCGGGTTTGCTTGCCAGTGACTACCATGTGTTTTTGCCACTTTTGTTGATCCCGCCAGTCTTTTTGATGTTGTCGCTCAAAAGCGAACGGCTCGCTGGTTTTTGTTTTGCATTGGGAATTTTGCTTGCAGGATGGGGCCTTGTGCATTTCCGCGAAACTTATGGGACCGTGTGGATCCTTTGGTTGGTCAGTATCGTGATCGTCACAGACATCGGCGGATATTTTGCTGGCCGTACGTTTGGTGGGCCTAAATTTTGGCCAAGCGTGAGTCCGAAAAAGACGTGGTCAGGAACTGTTGCGGGCTGGGGGCTGTCGGCGCTGGTGGGCTATGTTTTTGCGGTCAATACAGATGCAGGTGCGGCTCTTCCCATCATTTCTGTCGCGCTCAGTTTTGCAGGTCAGATGGGTGATATCGCCGAAAGTGCGCTTAAACGGCGGATGGGTGTCAAAGACAGCTCCACGCTGATTCCGGGCCATGGGGGCCTGTTTGACCGGTTCGATGCGCTGTTGGGTGCCTCCCTTGTAATGCTGTTGGTCGCGATGGTGCTTGATGTGCCGGGAGTGGCATTTTGAAACGTGTGAGCATCTTTGGTGCCACCGGAAGTATTGGTCAAAACACAATTGATTTGATCCGCCGCGCCCCTCATGAATGTCAGGTTGTTGCGCTGTCGGGTGGCGCAAACATCAAACAATTGGCTCAAGATGCGATTGAGTTTGGGGCAGAGGTAGCCGTTACATGCTATGACGCGCGCCTTGATGAATTGCGTAATGCGCTTGCCGGAAGCGGAGTTGAGGCCCAGGCAGGCTCAAGTGCGATCAAGGAAGCGGCAGCGCGCCCAGCCGATTGGATTATGTCGGCAATTGTGGGTGTCGCTGGTCTTGTTCCAAGCCTTGAGGCTGTAAAACAAGGCGCCACGCTGGCGTTGGCAAATAAAGAATCCCTTGTCGCTGCGGGTCCGCTACTTATGCGCTTGGCCCGCGAAAATAATGCGACCATTCTGCCTGTTGATAGCGAACACTCAGCTGTTTTTCAGGCGCTGATCGGTGAAGATATGTCTGCTGTTGAGCGCGTCATAATTACCGCCAGCGGCGGCGCTTTTCGCGATTGGCCGATTGATAAGATCAGGGCGGCGACCGTTGCAGATGCGTCTAGTCATCCAAATTGGGACATGGGGCAGCGGATCACGATTGATAGCGCGTCTATGTTTAATAAGTCTTTAGAACTTATTGAAGCTAAAGAGTTTTTTGGCATTCTTCCGTCGCAAATTGAGACACTTGTTCACCCTGAAAGTATGATCCATGCGCTCGTTGGTTTTAATGATGGGGCTCTGATGGCCCACGTTGGCCCGCCTGATATGCGCCATGCGATTGGGTTTGCGCTTCACTGGCCTGAGCGGCGCAAGCTGCCTGTTGAGCGCCTCGATCTGGCCAAGATTGGATCATTCACGTTCCGTGCCCCAGATGAAGCGCGGTATCCCGCCCTAAGGCTCGCCCGCGAGGTGATGGAGCTTGGTGGGTTGTCAGGTGCTGTGTTCAACGGTGCGAAAGAGCGCGCGCTTGATCATTTTATCGCGGGTAGCATCGGCTTTTTGGATATGGCGCAGGTCGTTGAGCAGGTGCTGAGCCAAATGGACGCAGACAATCGCCTCAGAAACACCGATATCACCCTTGATACGGTGCAGGCCGCAGACCACATGGCAAGGCAGATCGCGGACATCAAAAGCAAATCGGTAGCCGCGTAATTTATCTAACGCACCAGCAAAAAGCGTGCAGATCGGGCGAATAACATCATGGATTTAGCAAGTCTTATCAGTGAGTTTGGCGGCATCGCCTACACGCTTTTGGCCTTTGTTGTTGCGCTTTCTGTGATTGTCGCGATCCACGAGTACGGCCATTACATTGTGGGCCGTTGGTCGGGCATCCATGCAGAAGTCTTTAGCCTTGGTTTTGGGCCGGTGCTCTATTCACGGGTCGATCGGCGCGGCACTAAATGGCAGATCGCCGCACTACCGTTCGGCGGGTACGTCAAATTTCTAGGTGACGCAAACGCTGCTTCTGTTGGAAGCGCTGAGGGTGAAGCGGCCCCTGCGCGCAACACAATGGCGGGCGCGCCTTTGTGGGCACGTTCTGCCACCGTGGCAGCAGGGCCGTTTTTCAACTTTGCACTGTCAATCCTGATTTTTGGTGGTGTAATCTTATGGGACGGCAAAGCTGCGGATCCGTTGACCATCGCTGAACTGCCGTCGTTGCCGCCGCAGATGCAGCAGGGGCTTCAGGACGGCGATGCGTTGATTGAAATTAACGGCTCTGATGTGACGACAACTGAAAAGTTTGCGGCTACATTTCGCTCGCTCCCCAAAGAGCCGATCCTCGACTATGTGGTTGAGCGGGACGGCATCCAACTTGAGGTTTCAGGGCCTTATCCATCGGTTCCAATTGTGACCAGTCTTGCGCCAAAATCAGCGGCACTGTCTGTGAACATGAAGATTGATGACGTTATAACGGCGATAAACGGGTCTCCTGTGTTTGCATCGGATCAAGTGATGGCAGCTGTCGTGGCGTCCGAAGGCGCGCCATTGCTATTGGACGTCTGGCGTGATGGCCAGGCCATGCAATTTACGCTGGTCCCGCGGCCGCGCGACACGCCACTAGAAGACGGAACGTTCGAGCGCCGTTGGATGATTGGCATCGGGATGGGTTGGTTCTTTGAGCCAAAAACAGAACCCGTAGGCATGGCAGAAGCTGTGACTGATGGCGTGCGGCTAACATGGGGTGTCATCACCGGCAGTTTGAACGGGCTTAAACAAGTTATCACTGGTGCGATCAGCACGTGTAACCTGAACGGCCCCGTAGGTATTGCCCAAACATCCGGTGCGATGGCCAGCCAAGGGGGGCAGAGCTTCATTTGGTTTATCGCATTTTTGTCTACGGCCGTCGGACTGTTGAACCTGTTTCCGATCCCGGTTCTGGATGGTGGGCATTTGGTATTTCATGCGTATGAGGCCATCACGGGCCGTCAGCCGTCAGCGCGCGCGCTTGAGATATTCATGGCTGCAGGGCTGACGTTATTGTTGGGTCTGATGGTATTTGCCTTGGGGCATGATATATTTTGCACCTGATGCCTGCCGTTTGATGCGCACGTTGCGGCGTTGCACGGGCTGATATTTGACATAGGTGAAGGTGGTTCTTTGCGCACCTCGCCTAATTTCGGCCTCATTTAGCTCCTAGATACATCACGATCGCGCGTGTGTGCGGTCATTATTTCAGGAGGCATCTATGCAAACAATTCATCAATCATATCGCAGCATGCGCCTTGTTTTGGACCTGAATTGGGACCGTGCGCTTTATCTCGCAACAATCGCTGCGGCACTCTGGGCAGGCAGTGTGATTGGCAGCGTTTTACAGTAACAATCACGGTCCACTTTATAACCTTTCGCGGGCTGTCAGATCGTTTTGACATCATGCTGTAGAAAGGATATTTCTGGCATCAGATTTTAGGTTTGCTGGGGATAGCTAATGGGTTTGCTTTTGGGTGTATGTCGTGCCGGAACAGGTACGATGAAACGAGCGGGCCTAGCGGCAGTGACTGCCGGCTTTATGTCTGGCGCTGTTTACGCGCAGTCTTTTACATTTGATAACGTCGAAATTGAAGGGAACGCCCGCGTTGAGGCGGCTACCATCCTGTCGTTTGCTGGCATTAGCCGCGGCGAGACGATCAGTGCAGGCCAGCTAAACGATGCATTTCAACGTGTGCTAAGTTCGGGCCTGTTTGAGGACGTAGTTCTGACGCCACGCGGCAGCACGCTTGTGATTGAAGTTGCTGAATTCCCCACAATTAACCAGATCAATGTTGAAGGTAACCGCCGCCTGAAAGATGAGGTTGTCCAAAGCTTAATCGCCTCGCAACCGCGCCGCGTTTACAGTCCGAGTGTGGCCGAACAGGATGCCGAACTAATCGCGCAAGCCTACGCGGAGCAGGGGCGTTTGGCCGCAACTGTTAAGCCAAGCATCATCCGCCGTTCTGACAACCGCGTCGATCTTGTGTTCGAAGTAACTGAAGGCCGCGTTGTAGAAGTTGAGCGCTTGTCGTTTACGGGCAACCGCGCTTATTCGGACCGCCGTTTGCGCCGTGTCCTGCAGACCAAACAAGCGGGTATCTTCCGCCAAGTCGTCAGCCGCGACACGTTTATTGAAGACCGCGTGAATTTTGACCGCCAAGTCCTAAGCGACTTTTACGCCTCTCGCGGTTATGTGGATTTCAATATCCAAGGGGTCTCATCCGAGCTGACCCGTGAACGCGACGCGTTCCTGATCACATTTGATGTCGAAGAAGGCCAGCAGTTCCGCCTTGGAGAGGTCAACGTTGTAAGCCTTTTGGATGATGTGGATACCGCAGAATTCGAAGATGCGCTGAAAGTCGGGCGCTCACCAGTCTATTCCCCGAACCTGATCGACATCAACATTGCCCGCCTTGAGCGCCGCGCGCTTGAGTTGGGCTTGAACTTTGTGCGCGCCGATCCGCGGGTGACGCGCAACGATCGCGACCTGACCCTTGATGTGACGTTTGAATTGACACGCGGTGATCGCATTTTCGTTGAGCGCATTGATATTGAAGGCAATTCGACAACGCTTGATCGGGTTATTCGCCGTCAATTCAAAGTCGTTGAAGGCGATCCATTCAATCCCCGTGAAATCCGCAATTCAGCCGAGCGTATCCGCGCTTTGGGTTATTTCGGCAATGCTGGCGTGCAGGCGCGCGAGGGCTCCAGCCCCAACCAAGTTGTGATTGACGTTGATGTGGAAGAACAACCCACCGGCAGTCTGTCGTTCGGGGCGAGTTTTGGCACTGCAAACGGTTTTGGCCTGACAGCTGAGCTGCGTGAGCGTAACTTCTTGGGCCGTGGGCAGTCAGTTTCGCTTGGTTTCAACACCACCGATGGCAGTGAATCCCTCAGCTTTAGTTTCAACGAGCCTGCGTTTCTGGACCGTGAGTTGGGCTTTGGTCTGTCAGGCAGCTATGGCACCACGGACAGTGATTTCGCCGCCTACAACACCGAAAGCGCACGTCTGTCCCCATCCATCAACTTCCCTGTGAGCGAAAACGGCCGGTTGAGCCTGCGGTATTCACTGGGGTTCGAGGAGGTGCTTGATGTAAGCGACGGCTCTGACGCGCGCTTGGAATCGTCGGACCTTTTGCAACAAGATCAAGCCAAGGGACGTGAGACAGTCAGCTCAGTTGGTTATACCTACAGCTTCGACTCGCGCACCACGGGTCTTAATCCTGACGCAGGTGTGATCTTCCGCTTCTCGCAAGACTTCGCAGGCGTTGGCGGTGACAAAGAGTATTTGCGCAGCACATTCTTTGCAGGGGCGACCACCAAAGTCCTGAGCGACGAAGTCACGCTTCGTGCAGTATTTGAAGGTGGTGCGCTGAACTCGCTGAACGACACCACAAGCGCTGTGACAGATCGTTTTGGATCAAGTGGCCGTCTGCGCGGGTTCGAGCCCGGTGGCTTTGGTCCCCGCGATCGTAACGCGCCTGCCAATGATGCGCTTGGCGGTAACTACTACGCAGTGATGCGACTTGAGGCTGATTTCCCAATCGGATTGCCGGAAGAGTATGGCATTTCAGGCGGGGTTTATCTGGATGCGGGCTCGGTTTGGGGTTTGGATGATGATCTGAGCGGTGCGATTGATGACAGCTTCTCACTTCGTTCTGCTATCGGTGTTTCAATTTTCTGGAATACCGCGATTGGCCCGCTTCGGTTTAACTTCTCAAAACCGCTCGAGTTTGAAAAGAACTTCGACAAAACGGAAACCTTTGATCTTTCCGTTTCGACAAGCTTTTGATGCTTAGGGATGTTTTTGCCTTCTGCGCTGTGCTTTGCATGGCCGTGGGTGCGGCGCAGGCACAAACAACGCGTGGACCCGGCTTTGACACAGGTGTGGTGATGAGCGCGGTCCTTGTGATCGATAGTGACCGCTTCTTCACCAACAGCGAATACGGCAAGCGCGTCGCAACCGATCTTGAGGCAGAGCGGCTACGCCTTGTACAAACCAAACGCGAGTTGGAGGCAGAGCTTGAAGCCGAAGAACAGCGGTTGCTTGAGTTGCGTGATGTCACACCAGCAGATGAGTTTTCGGCTATGGTCGATGTGTTTGATATCCGTGTCCAGCGCGCGCGACAGTCCCAAGATGAAACAGGGCGCGTGCTGTCACAACGATATGAACGGGCACGGGCCGAGTTCATCAATGAGGCCCTTCCGATCCTGGCCAACATTTTGGCCGAGCGTCGCGCAGTAGCGGTACTCGAGCGTGGCAGCGTCTTTTTGTCGGCGGATGCGATTGACATCACGGATGAGGCCATTCGTTTGGCTGATGCTGCCCTCGGAGACGGATCAAAATCCGACTAGGGCAGACGTTGTCAGTGTGCTCTGCGACCGCAGCCCATGAAACTTGCCGCCACCGCTGCGCTTTGCTAGGCAGGGGAACAAGATATAACGCAGGTGACTTTCATGAGCGACGCAGCCGAGACCGATCTAAAATCAGCAGATATTGGCTTGATCCAACGGATCATACCGCATCGCTATCCGTTTCTACTTGTTGACAAAGTTATTGATATTGACGGGTATCAATCGGCTGTTGGCATCAAAAATGTCACCATGAATGAGCCACATTTTCAGGGGCATTTTCCATCTAAACCTATCATGCCTGGCGTGACCATCATTGAGGCGCTCGCTCAGACGTCTGCTGTGATGGTTGGTGTTGCGATGGACATGGTCGATAAGGATTTGCTGGTTTACTTTATGGGGATCGACAACGCGAAGTTCCGGCGCATGGTTGTTCCCGGTGATGTGGTGCGTTTGGCCGTGGAAACCACCCGCGGCAAACCTGGCGGAAAAGTCTGGAAATTCCGCGGCGTTGCAACAGTGGACGGTGAGATGGCCGCTGAATGCGATTTCACAGCAATGATGGATTTGCCCAAAGCATGAGTGGAAATATTCACCCCTCAGCGGTCATCGAAGACGGTGCTGTCATTGGCGACGGTGTTGAGATTGGCCCGTTTTGCCATGTTGGGCCGCACGTTAAACTCGCGGATGGCGTCATTCTCAAATCACACGTGGTTGTGGCGGGGGATACCGAGATCGGCCCTGAGACGATTATTTTTCCGTTCTCAAGCATTGGTGAAATCCCGCAAGACCTTAAATTTGCGGGCGAACAGACAAAGCTGATCGTAGGTGCGCGGAACCGCATTCGCGAACACGTGACGATGAACACCGGCACGTCCGGCGGCGGCGGCGTGACGCGCGTTGGGGATGACGGGTTGTTTATGGCGGGCTGTCATGTTGCTCATGATGCGATCATTGGCGACCGTGTGGTGATTGTGAACCAGACAGCAATCGCGGGGCATTGCGTGATAGAGGACGATGTTATCATTGGTGGGCTCTGCGGCATCCACCAGTTTGTGCGCATCGGTACGGGCGCTATCATCGGGGCGCTTTCAATGGTGACAAATGATGTGATCCCACATGGATTGGTCCAAGGCCCACGGGGCGAGTTGGATGGTCTCAACCTTGTTGGGTTGAAGCGCAAAGGCGTCGCACGTGCGGATATCACCGCATTGAGGGTGGCTTTTCAAACGCTGAAGCAAGGCGAGGGCAGTTTTGCCGAACGCGCCGCGCGCCTGGCTCAAGACAGCGACAGTGATTATGTGGCGGATTTGGTGCGTTTTGTTACGGGCACCACGGATCGCCACTTCTTGACCCCAAAATGATTGCTCTGATTGCAGGGCAGGGCCAATTGCCTGTTGCGGTGCATTGCGCGCTCAAAACTGCGGGCCGTGCGCATGTTATTGCGGCAATGGGCGATGTTGATCCCAGTTTGCCAGATGTGCAGCCGTTTCGAGTGGAACAATTAGGCAGTTTTTTTGCTGCACTTACGGACCTTGGGGTAAGCCAGGTGTGTTTCGCAGGTGCTACCACTCGCCCACAGATTGACCCATCGAAAATAGATGCGGCCACTTTGCCATTGGTGCCAAAAATTGCGGCAGCAATGGCAGGTGGCGACGATAGCACTTTGCGCGTGGCGATTTCGCTTTTTGAGGACGCCGGTTTTGAAGTCATCGCTGCACCGCAACTTGTCGACGGCCTGCTACCGCCCCATGGGGATTTGACGGCTGTAAAGCCTTCCGAGGGTGATATGAAGGATATTGCACGTGCTCGTGATGTGCATGGTGCTCTGGCCGGTGCAGACGTTGGGCAAGCGTTGATCGTAGCCCATGGTCAGGTTTTGGCGGTTGAGGCGCTTTTGGGCACCGATTGGATGATGCAGTCTTTGCTACAAGCAGCACCTGCGCAAGACGTGGCAGATGTATTTTCTGATCCATTGGGTTTTGCCACGGATGTTTTGGCCGGACCAATCCAAGATGCCCCTCGCCGGAACCCTCGGTTGCCAGAAGGCGGTGTGCTTTATAAGACACCGAAGGCGGGGCAGGATCTACGAATTGACCTGCCTACCATTGGGCCGGAAACCATTCGCGGTGCCATTGCTCTTGGTCTGAACGGCATCGCGATCGGCCTCAATACTCAGGTTCTGGAGCTTGATAAAACCATCGCCGCCGCATCCGACGGTGGGCTGTTTTTACACGTGCTGACATAGGCGGCAGCGTGGAGATGTCTGATCCTTTGAAAGTGTTCATCATCGCAGGTGAGCCATCGGGCGACGCACTTGGTGGTGATGTTATGGCGGGGCTGAAAGAGCTTTGTCCAAACATCACATTTCAGGGCATTGGCGGTTCAAATATGCAGGGCCAAGGTCTGGAAAGCCTGTTCGATATGTCAGAGCTGTCCGTGATGGGCTTGGCCGAGATACTGCCGAAATACCGCCACCTGAAACGGCGTATTTCACAAACTGCCCAAGCCGCCATTGCCGCGGCACCTGATGTAATCCTGACAATTGATAGCCCTGATTTTTGTCTCAGGGTCGCAAAGCTGGTCAAAGCGCAGCGCGATATTCACGTCGTTCATTACGTAGCACCCAGTGTGTGGGCATGGCGTCCGAAACGCGCACAGAAAATGGCCCGCCACGTAGATCAGGTCTTGGCCCTGTTACCGTTTGAGCCGCCCTTTATGCAGGCAGCGGGTATGCAATGCGATTTTGTCGGCCATCCCGTGGCCAATACTGCCCAGGCGAGCAGGCAAGACTGTGCGGCATTTCGTATGCGCCATCAAATTGCTGAGGACGCCCCTTTGGTTCTGGTTCTTCCGGGGTCTCGTGGTGGGGAAGTGCGGCGCCTGTCAGATGTGTTTGGGGAAGCGCTTGCGCATTTTCAGCAAACACACAGCAATGCGCGGTTTGTGTTGCCAGTAGCGCCTTCCGTAAGGGGCCTTGTAACTGAGCTAACGGCGAATTGGTCAGTCAAACCGATCCTGATCGACAGCGCAGATCAGCCCGAGAAGCTTTCCGCCTTTGGCGCGGCCAATATTGCGCTTGCAGCATCAGGGACTGTTTCGTTGGAACTTGCCGCCGCACAAACGCCGATGGTCATTGCCTATAAAATGAACTGGCTTACAGCGGCCATCATGCGCCGGTTGATGCGGGTGGATACAGTTACGCTGGTTAATCTGGTGTCTGAAACGCGGGTTGTGCCCGAATTTTTGATGAAAAACTGCACAGCCGAGGCTGTGGCGCAGGGCTTATCTACACTTTTTGCAAAACCAGCGACACAATCGGCTGCCTTAGACATCACGATGGATCGGCTGGGACGCGGGCAGGAGCGGGCAGGGCTGCGCGCCGCCCGGGCCATTTTGAGTGGTATCAACAAGTCGGTAGGCTAGGCTTTTCAATAACGGTTAAGGTCTCAGGCTCCGCGCCAAATCCAACCGCCGCCCAAAATACGCGTGCTGCCTTCTTCATAAAATACACAGGCCTGCCCGGGTGAGACACCTTCTTCCGCGCTCAGCAGTTCAACTTCCGCGAATCCCCCCGGCTTTGCGCGCAAAATTGCGGGCCGCGGCGGGCGGGTTGATCGCACTTTTACCAAAATTTCGCGTTCCGCGACTGCCTCAAACGCAGTATCGCCGAGCCAGTTGATCTCTTTGATTGGAATGTTGCGCGTTGCCAGCATGTCCTTTGGACCGACTACGACTTCTTTTGTATCCACATCCAGTTTCACCACATAAAGCGGCTCTGATAGCCCCCCAATTCCAAGGCCGCGTCGCTGACCAATGGTGTAGTGGATGACCCCTTCATGGGTGCCCAGAATGCGTCCATCCGCATGAACAATATTGCCCGGCTCCGCAGCACCGGGGCGCAGTTTTTCAATCACCTTGGCGTAGTCGCCATCAGGCACAAAACAAATGTCTTGGCTGTCAGGTTTATCCGCCACCGGTAGGCCGTATTTTTGGGCAAGGGCGCGTGTCGCTTCCTTGCTTGGCAAATGACCAAGGGGGAAGCGCAGATAGGACAATTGTTCTGGCGTGGTTGAGAACAAAAAGTATGACTGATCACGGTTGCTGTCTTCGGCTGAATGCAGCTCGGGACCGTTCGCACCCATCTTGCGCTGAATGTAGTGGCCGGTTGCCATGCAATCCGCCTCAAGGTCTTTGGCAGTTTCCAGCAGGTCTTTGAATTTCACCCGCTCGTTACACCGAATACAGGGTACGGGCGTTGCACCACCAAGGTAGCTTTCCGCGAACTCATCCATCACAGCGTCTTTGAAAATATTTTCATAATCAAGGACATAGTGGGGGAAGTTCATCTCTTCGGCGACGCGACGTGCATCGTGGATATCGCGACCCGCACAGCACGCACCCTTTTTGGCAAGAGCGGCCCCGTGGTCATAAAGTTGTAGCGTAACACCCACCACATCATAGCCTTCTTCAGCCAGTTGTGCAGCCACAACAGAGCTGTCGACGCCGCCGGACATGGCCACAACGACACGTGTCTCAGATGGCGGTTTTGCAAAGCCAAGTGAGTTAAGACCAGCGGTGTGATCGAGTGCCATAAGCGGTTCTCCGGGTGATGAGGTTAATCGCAAGTAACAGGTTTGTGCACAGATATAATAAAATTGCGCGTACTAACAAGGTGACGTTTCACCGCTCCTTAAGACACTTGGCTCAAACCGAACAGGACTTTGATACAAGACGAGGACGAAGAATGTTTTTGAAAAAGGTTGATGGCCCCCGATCAGTGACCCTGCCGGATGGTTCGATCATGACTCATGCTGATCTGCCACCCGCATCAACGCGGCGTTGGGTTGCATCGCGTAAGGCAGCTGTGGTGCGCGGGGTTGTCTATGGCCTGTTAAGCCAAAGTGATGCGTTGTCGCGCTATAGTTTGTCCGAAGAAGAATTCGAAAGTTGGTGCGACGCGGTCAGCAGTTACGGGCTTAAGGCTTTGCGTGCAACACATCTGCAAAGTTACCGTTAGCTTTATGCAACCTAGGGTGGTATGAGGTGTTATGGCTCACGCTAACCTTGTGTTAACTAATTGCCTGCACAGTGAGGTCGAAACACTTTACGCAAACGATCCACCGGAGATAAAATTATGCGAGTTCTGCTAGTCGAGGACGATCCTACGACCGCCAAAAGTATCGAAATGATGCTTACTCATGCCAATCTGAACGTCTACACGATGGATTTGGGCGAAGAAGGGATCGATCTGGCAAAGCTATATGACTACGACTTGATCGTTCTCGATCTTGGTCTGCCTGACATGAACGGCCACGAAGTTCTGCGCCAATTGCGCGTTAGCAAAATTGAGACGCCGATCCTGATCCTGTCTGGTTCCGCTGAGGTGGACGACAAAATCAAGGGCTTTGGCTTTGGCGCCGATGACTACATGGTCAAACCATTTCTGCGCGAAGAGCTTGTTGCGCGTATTCACGCGATCATTCGTCGTTCCAAAGGCCACTCACAGGCAGTTATTGGTACGGGCCAGATTGAGGTGAACTTGGATGCAAAAACTGTGTCTGCTGGTGGTCGTGCGATCCATTTGACAGGTAAAGAATACCAGATTCTTGAGTTGTTGAGCCTGCGCAAAGGTACAACACTGACCAAAGAAATGTTCCTGAACCACCTTTATGGCGGAATGGATGAACCTGAACTCAAGATTATTGATGTTTTCATCTGTAAGCTGCGCAAGAAATTGGCTCAGGCAACAGACGGTGACAATTATATCGAAACTGTTTGGGGGCGCGGCTATGTTTTGCGCGATCCGCAAACAGGTCTGGGTGATTTGGAGAAAATCGCCGTAAACGGCTGACCGTATCCGGTCACTGCGTAAAGAGTTTAGTTTTTCGGTAAGAGAGGTTCGCAATCGCGGCCTCTCTTTTCGTTTGTGCAGGGTGGATGAAAATCGGCACCAAGACTAGACGCCGCCACCCTGCCATTCTACCTATAGCGTCCAATCCACAGTGATGAGCGCGCCCCATGTCCCAGCCACTTTCCGATTTTGAAACGCCCGTTGAAAACTTGGACCCTAAGAAGGCCGCGCAAGAAGCCGAAACGCTTTCTCAGGTGTTGGCACAGGCAAATCAGCAGTATTATCAAGAAGATGCGCCGCAGCTGACAGATGCTGAGTTTGATCGCCTTAAGGCGCGCCTCGCCGAAATTGAGACAGCCTTTCCAGAGTTGCTGAAAAACAGCAGCCCCACGCAGCAAGTCGGCGCAGCGCCCGCAGATGGGTTTGGCAAAATCACCCATGCGGTTGCAATGCTGTCTTTGTCAAATGCGTTCAATGACGATGATGTTGCAGGATTTGATCAAAGCGTTCGCAAATATCTCGGGCTGGAAGGCGAAGCCCCGCTTGCCTTCACGTCCGAGCCAAAGATCGACGGGCTTTCGCTTTCTCTGCGCTACGAAGATGGCACACTTGTTCATGCAGCGACACGCGGTGACGGGACGACTGGTGAAAATGTAACGCCCAACGCCCGTACTATCGCAGACATTCCGCAACATCTGACCGGTGCGCCAGCAATCTTGGAGGTGCGTGGCGAAGTCTACATGAGCCACGAAGACTTCGCGGCCCTGAACGAAAGACAGTCTGCCCGCGGCGGAAAAGTATTTGCAAACCCGCGCAATGCAGCGGCAGGATCGCTGCGCCAGTTGGACCCAAATATCACTAAAAATCGCCCGTTAAGGTTTTTTGCATATGCATGGGGCGAGGTGTCTGCCCCCCTCGCAGACACTCAATTTGCAGCAATTGAGGCACTGTCTGAACTGGGATTTCAGACCAACCCGCTGACAAAGCGGCATGAAACTGTTGAGGTAATGATTGCGAACTACAACGCAATTGCCGAGGCGCGCGCACAACTGGGCTATGACATTGATGGTGTCGTTTACAAAGTTGATGATTTGGCTTTGCAGGCACGGTTGGGGTTTCGCTCAACCACGCCGCGGTGGGCAATTGCTCATAAGTTCCCTGCAGAGCTGGCGTTTACCACGCTGGAGGCGATCGATGTCCAAGTGGGGCGGACAGGCGCGTTGTCTCCCGTTGCGCGGCTGACGCCTGTAACGGTTGGCGGTGTTGTCGTATCCAACGCGACCCTGCACAACGAAGATTATATCGCCGGCAAAGACAGCAAAGGCGTTGAAATCCGCGGGGGCCGTGATATTCGCGTTGGTGATTTCGTTGAGGTTTACCGTGCGGGTGATGTAATTCCTAAAATCCGTGATGTTGATGTGAGCAAGCGTGCTGACACTGCAGCGCCGTTTGAGTTTCCAACATCCTGCTCTGAATGTGGCTCGCCTGCAGTGCGCGAAGAAGGCGATGCAGTTCGCCGTTGTACCGGCGGCATTGTATGCCCGGCCCAAGCTGTTGAAAAACTAAAACACTTTGTCAGCCGCGCGGCTTTTGACATTGATGGGCTTGGATCAAAACAAGTTGAGCAATTCTACAAAGACGGTTGGGTCCGGGAGCCGGCGGAAATTTTCACGTTGCGCGCGCGGTTTGGCAGCGGCTTGCAGCAATTGAAAAACCGTGAAGGGTGGGGTGAAAAATCTGCCAACGGGTTGTTTGACGCCATCGATCTATGCCGCACTGTGCCACTTAACCGTGTGATTTTTGGCCTTGGCATTCGCCATGTGGGCGAGGCTGGTGCCAAGCTCCTTGCCCAAACATATCTCAGTTGGGATGCGTTCGAGAACGCGATACGTGAGGCGTCTGACCCACAAAGCACGGCTTGGGCGGACCTTTTGAGCATCGATGGCGTTGGCGAGGTGATGGCCCAGTCGGTCGTTTCTACTTTTGCTAACGCTGTTGAGCGCGCCGCAATTGATCGTCTTGTGGCGGAACTTAGCATTGAAGACATGGCCCAGATTGCCGCTTCAGATAGCCCTGTTGCTGGCAAAATCGTCGTTTTCACGGGCACCCTGACGCGGATGAGCCGCGCAGAGGCCAAAGCGCAGGCCGAAGACCTTGGTGCCAAAGTTTCGGGTTCTGTATCAGCAAAAACGGATTTACTTGTTGCAGGTGCGGCAGCAGGTTCAAAGGCTGCTAAGGCGGAAAAACTGGGCGTTGAGGTTATTGATGAAGACGCTTGGCTTTCATTGATCGGTCGAGGCTAGGGGATTGGCAGGCCGTCCAGAAATCCTTTTTCCTTTGTTTGCAGGGCTCGAAACTTTGCAAGGGATCGGGCCGAAGACGTCTAAACTATTTGAGAACCTACACGTCAGCACGCCGAAAGATCTGCTTTTTACGCTGCCGCATGCAATTGTTGACCGGCGCCTGCGGCCAAGTATTGACGGTGCGCTCACGGGGGATGTGGTTACCGTTGCGGTTGAGGTTGAACAACACAGACCCGCTGCACGCAAAGGCGGCGCGACACGCGTTTTTGTGAATGACGGTCATATAACATTCGCGTTGGTCTTCTTTCATGCCCATATTCGCTATATTGAGGCACAGCTACCCGTTGGTGCACGCCGGATTATTTCAGGAAAAATTGAGTATTTTGATGGGCTTGCGCAGATTGTGCATCCAGATCACATGCTCGCAGAGGCGGATGTGCACGCTATCCCGCCGTTTGAACCGGTCTACCCTCTAACGGCGGGGATCACCCAAAAAGTCATGTTGAAAGCCAGTGGGTCAGCGTTGGCGCGCGCCCCAAAAGTGGCTGAGTGGATTGATCCAAACCTGAAGCAGCGTGAAAACTGGCCTGATTGGGATGCCGCTCTTTTGGCCGCTCATAGGCCTGCAGCGCCGTTAGTTGATGGCATGTCTGATCCTGCGCGCTTGCGCTTGGCTTATGACGAAGTGTTTGCCCATCAACTGACCCTCGCGTTAGCCCGCTCGACCGCGCGCGCGGCCAAAGGCCGAAGCAGTGTGGGAACGGGGCACCTGCAAAGCCACGTGTTGAACAGTCTGCTCTATGCGCCGACTGGGGCCCAAAGCCGTGCAATCGCTGAGATTGCGCAAGATTTGGCCGCGCCGCACCGTATGAACCGCCTTCTGCAAGGGGATGTCGGTGCTGGCAAAACCCTTGTGGCGATGCAGGCTTTGCTGATGGCTGTCGAAGCTGGTGGGCAGGGTGTGATGATGGCGCCGACAGAAATCCTAGCGCGGCAACATCTTGAGGGGTTGCAACCTCTGGCCCAGAGTGCCGGTGTGAATTTGGAATTGCTCACCGGCCGTGACAAAGGCAAAGAGCGTGCGCGCAAGCTGGCAGCACTGGCCAGCGGTGAGATCAAGATCTTGGTCGGCACCCATGCTGTGTTTCAAAAAGACGTTGAGTTTTGCGATCTGCGTCTGGCGGTTGTGGATGAGCAGCATAGGTTCGGTGTGCGCCAACGAATGGAGCTTGGCGCCAAGGGGCAGGCGGTTGATATGCTGGTGATGACAGCCACGCCAATTCCGCGCACCTTGTCGCTGGCCCACTACGGTGATCTGGATATTTCCGTGCTTGATGAAAAACCCCCCGGTCGCCAACCGATTAAAACCGCCTTAGTGCAGACATCACGGATGAAGGAAGTGGTCAGCCATCTGCGCGCTGCGGTCGCCAAAGGCCAGCAAGCCTATTGGGTCTGCCCGTTGGTGGAAGAGAGCGAGCTAAGCGATATGACCGCCGCCGAAGAACGGTTCACACGCCTGCGTGCAGAGCTGGGTGAGGGGGCCGTTGGTCTGGTTCATGGTCAAATGCCGCCTGCTGAAAAAGACGCGGCAATGGCGGATTTTATTGCAGGAAAGACCCAGGTTTTGGTGGCGACAACCGTTATCGAAGTAGGCGTCAATGTGCCGAACGCGACCATCATGGTGATTGAGCGCGCTGAGAATTTCGGGCTTGCCCAGTTGCACCAGTTGCGCGGGCGTGTCGGTCGTGGCGCGGGTGCGTCTACGTGTCTGCTTTTGTATCAGGCACCTCTTGGTGAAACTGGGCGCCGCCGTCTCGAGATATTGCGCGAAACAGAAGATGGGTTCGTCATTGCTGAGGAAGACCTTGCAATGCGCGGGGCGGGGGACATGATTGGCTCTGCACAGTCGGGCTTGCCACGGTTTCGGGTCGCGGATCCGGACCGGCACAGTAATCTTATGGAAATCGCTCAAAAAGATGCGCGTAAACTGTTGTCGGATGATCCTGCGTTAACCTCTGAGCGTGGAAAAGCGGCCCGTGTTCTTTTGTGGCTTATGGAACAAGATAAAGCAATTCGTTTAATATCAGTAGGTTAGGTTCATCTGGAACATTTTGTTCACTTTTGTTCTCAAAAAGTTCTTTACTTTGGTTAACTCAAATGAGAACAAAGGTGAAACAAATGCATAGTTGCAAAGGAGCTACCCATGATTGCTGATGTGAAAAACATTATTCGCCGCTCACAAACGACGTTGGTTCAAGACATGTTCACAGTATCTGCCATTGTAGCAATGACTGTGGTGGCGCTCACTTTGCCGGCATTTATGTAAAGACACTGTCTACGATCTATCTTGGTGCGGGTATGATATCTGACCCCCCAAACAGGTGATATCGCGTTACTGCCTGACGTACTTATCGGATTGCCTCTTCGATAAACCAATCTGCACCACATGTGCCTGATCGTTACTGACCGCTATCTTCTCCCACGAAGGTAGCGGTTTTTTTATGTGCCCTGAGTATCTGACCCACCGCTAATCGCATCACATGCCGCATTAAGAGCGAGCATGATTGAGGCGTGTCGGTTTTTGTAATCTTTGGCCGCGCGCAGAACTTCAAGGCCGTCAAAAGGGGCCTGCGGAACTGGGCCATCCTCTGCCAGCAACTTTGCCAAAGCGTCACGCGTTGCAACAACTTGCGAGGTGTTACGTCCAACAATGTTTTTTGCCACAACAGACGCAGCCGCTTGACCCAAGGCACAGGCTTTCACGTCATGTGCGTAATCACGGATGACACCGTCTTCGACCAGCAGATCAACCGTAACGCTTGAACCACACAGCGGGGCCCGGCGTTTGGCGCTGTGGCTTGGGGCATCCAGGCGGCCAACACGCGACAACTCTGTTGTAAGCTGCAAAATCTGCGCCGAGTAGAGCTTCATCAGGTCTGCTTCGTTGGACATGTGCGCGAGGCCTTTTGTTTCACTCGACTGACAGATAGGACGGTGGAGGACAGTTGGAAAGGCACTGTGATGAAGTTTGATCCGAATTCTCTAAAGTTCAACGATGCGAGCCTGTTGCCGGTGATTGCACAGGATGTGGACAGTCATGAGGTTTTGATGCTGGCATGGATGAACGCTGAGGCCGTCAGCCGCACGCTGAAGACGGGGCAGGTGACGTATTGGTCTCGCTCGCGGGCAGAGTTTTGGGTGAAGGGTGCCACATCGGGGCACACACAAGAATTGGTTCAGATGCAGATTGATTGCGACCGCGATTGTATCTTGGTGAGTGTTCGCCAAACCGGTCCGGCCTGCCATACAGGCGCGCGAACCTGCTTTTTCACAGACGTAACCGGCGGCACTGAGGTGACGAGCTAAAGCCCAATTAGCCTGCGAATGTCTTCGCTGCTTAAGCCCTGCGCACGGTAGGTGGAAAGCGCGCGTGCGTCATCGCGTTTTGCCAGCCGTTTACCTGCGTCATCGCGGATCAAACGGTGGTGATGATACTGCGGTGTTGGAAGGTTAAGCAAACGTTGCAAAACCACATGGATGGCTGTGGCGCTTTCAAGATCCTCGCCGCGGACAACATCCGTGACGCCTTGCGCTGCGTCATCGACCACCACGGAAAGATGATAGGAAGTTCCCATATCCCGCCGCGCCAAGACGACATCGCCGACAGTGGTAACAAGCTCGGGCGCGGTGATTTGAACGGGTGCGCCGTTGTTTGTGTAGGTGATTGGCGTCTTATAAACTTCAAGCGCCGCAACAGCCGCAGTCATATCAAGACGCAGCACTGCATCAGATGGCATGTCATCCGCGGCCCGGCTGTGATGGGTTGGTGGCACGTAGCAAAGGCGCGGATAGATCACACCATCAGGTCCCAATAATGGCGCGCCTTCTTGGGGGGCGTTAACAGCTGCTGCAATATCTGCGCGGCGGCAGTTACATGGATAGAGATAACCAGAGCACCACAATTCATTCAACGCAGAGCGGTACCTCGCAAGGTGATCCGATTGTCGGATTGGGGCGGCGTCCCACTGAAGCCCCAACCAAGAAAGATCATCGTAAATTTGCTGTTCCCACGCGTCCCGTGCCCGTGACCGGTCAATGTCTTCGATCCGCAGCAAAAAGGTTCCGCCCTGTGCGCGGGCTAGGTCGTGGGCAAAAATCGCGGAGTACGCGTGACCAAGATGAAGCGGCCCTGTGGGGGACGGTGCAAAGCGCGTGATCATCACTCGGCTGCGAGTTTTTCCTGACCTAACCAGCCAAGCCATTCTGCTTTGGCGCGATCCGTATAGGCTTTGTAGCGATCCTTGCGGCCTTTGCGGCCCCCTTTGAGCCCATCAACTGGGGGGAAAAGCCCGAAGTTGACATTCATAGGCTGGAAGGTTTTTGCATCCGCCCCGCCTGTAATGTGGCTGACCAATGCGCCCATTGCGGTTACTTGCGGCACCGCAGGTAGGTCGTCACCGTTGATTTCTGCAGCAGCCATGCGGCCAGCAAGCAAGCCCATCGCCGCTGATTCAACGTAACCTTCAACACCAGTGATCTGACCCGCAAAGCGCAGATTAGGGTTGTTTTTTAACTTCATATCATGGGTAAGCAATGTGGGAGAGTTAAGAAACGTATTGCGGTGAATGCCACCAAGACGCGCAAACTCTGCATTCTCAAGGCCGGGGATCATGCGGAGCACTTCTTTTTGAGCCCCGTAGGTCATCTTGGTTTGAAAGCCGACGATGTTATAAAGTGTGCCCAAGGCATTGTCGCGACGCAATTGCACAACCGCATAAGGTTTGTCTTCTGGCGCGTGCGGGTTTGTCAAACCAACGGGTTTCATCGGACCAAAACGCAGCGTCTCGCGACCGCGTTCGGCCATTACCTCAACTGGCAGGCACCCATCGAAATATTTGGCGGTCTCACCGTCTTTAAACTGGGTTTTATCCGCTGCCATCAACGCATCGATAAAGGCCTCATACCGGGCTTTGTCCATCGGGCAGTTAAGGTACGCGGTACGCTCTTCTTCGGTTTCGCCCTTGTCATAGCGCGACTGCATCCACGCTTGCGACATGTCGATCGTGTCAAAATAGATGATAGGGGCGATTGCGTCGAAAAAGGCCAAGGCTTGGGCGCCCGTCGCTTTGGCAATGGATGCTGACAGCGCGTCTGATGTCAGGGGACCTGTCGCCACAATCCAATGGCCGTCATCGGGAAGCTCGGTGATTTCGTCGTAGCTGACCGAGATGTTTGGGTGCGCCTTCAAGGCGGCCGTGACGGATTCTGCGAAGGGCTCGCGATCAACAGCCAGCGCGCCACCAGCGGGGATGCGGTGCTTTTCAGCGATGTTCATGATCAAGCCGTTGGCTTGGCGCATCTCCCAATGCAGCAGACCGACGGCGTTCTGCTCATTATCGTCCGAACGGAAAGAATTTGAGCATACCATTTCACCAAGGTTGCCCGTTTGGTGCGCGAAGGTGCCAACTTTGGGCCGCATTTCGTGGATCACCACAGAGATGCCCTGATTTGCTGCCTGCCATGCGGCTTCCGATCCGGCCATTCCGCCGCCGATGATATTGAGTGTTTTTGTCATATGCAGCAGGTAATCCAGCCTGCCGCGCAAATCAATGAAAACGATGTCGTAACTTGCATCATCTTCGAAGTGGATTGCGCACAGAAGTCTAAACGCAATGACCCCCGACGTTGGAAGCGTCGGGGGTCATTAAGTGACCGGGTTGGAGGACCCGCATTAACTTGCCTCATTGTTACCAAACAAAGCCTCAATTGCGCCACAATTAATTTGCGAACAATCGAAATTAATGCGGAAACAGTCCTTTTCTATGCGTCGGCCGAAGTGTCGGGTGCAGCGTCGCCACCGTCTTCTACATCAGCATCTTCCGCTGTCTGATCCGCAATCCAAGCCACGCTTACGACTTTTTCACCTTTAGATGTATCAAATACTTTCACACCACCAGCGCTACGCGACCTAAAGCTAATGCCTTCAACAGGGACGCGAATGGACTGACCTTTGCTGGTCACCAACATGATCTGATCTTCCAACTCAATCGGGAAGGAAGCGACGATCTGACCGCCGCGCATGGCTTTATCCATTGCCTGCACACCCATGCCGCCGCGTCCACGCAGCGGATAGTCATGGCTGGATGACATTTTGCCCGCACCGTTTTCCGTGATGGTCAGGATCAGGTTCTCGGAAGCAGACATTTCGACGTAACGCTCTTGGGGCAGGTTAATATCAGCAACTGCTTCTTCATCTGCTGCATCAACTTCGTCTGTTAAGCCTGCCACAAGTCTACGCATTTTCAAATATGCAGCACGTTCTTCCGATGATGCCTCGAAGTGGCGGATGATCGACATTGAGACAACAGTATCATCGCCTGCAAGTTTAACACCGCGCACACCGACCGAGGCCCGTGAGTTGAAGATACGGACGTCTGTTGCTTTAAATCGGATGGCGCGACCTGAGTTGGTCACCAACATGACATCATCGTCGTTCGACGCGATGCGTGCGTTGATAAGTGTGGTGTTCTCGTGCTCGCCCTCAAACTTCATCGCGATTTTGCCGTTGCGCATGACGTTCGTGAAATCGGAAAGCTTGTTGCGGCGCACGGTGCCCGCGGATGTTGCGAAGACAACCTGCAGATCGTCCCACTCTTTTTCATCACGGTCCACCGGCATGATCGCAGCAATCGACACACCCTGCGGGATGGGCAGGATATTGACGATTGCTTTGCCTTTTGATGTGCGTGAGCCTTGGGGCAGGCGCCACGTCTTGAGCTTGTAAACCATGCCATCTGTCGTGAAGAACAGCAGTTGCGTGTGGGTATTAGCTACAAACAGCGATGTGACCACGTCTTCGTCTTTGGTCGCCATGCCGGACAAGCCTTTGCCACCGCGACGTTGGGCGCGGAAGTCAGCAAGCGGTGTCCGCTTGATGTAGCCACCTTGGGTAATTGTGACGACCATGTCTTCGCGTTCGATCAGGTCCTCGTCTTCCATGTCGCCGGACCAATCGACGATCTCTGTACGGCGCGGCACCGCATATGCGTCACGAACTTCGGTCAGCTCATCAGTGATGATGCCCATGATACGCTCGCGAGAGCGCAAGATATCAAGGTATTCGGTGATTTTGGCCGCAAGTGCTTCCAACTCATCCGTGACTTCGGACACGCCAAGCTGTGTTAGGCGTTGCAGGCGCAATTCAAGGATGGCGCGCGCCTGAGTCTCAGACAGATTATATGTACCGTCTTCATTGGCCTTATGGGTCGGATCATCGATCAACTTGATGTAGGCCAAAATATCTTGGGCGGGCCAGCGGCGCGTCATCAGTTTTTCACGGGCCTCAGCAGCATCGGCAGAGGACCGGATCGTTGCAACGATCTCATCCACATTTGATACAGCCACAGCCAAACCACACAGTACGTGACTACGTTCGCGGGCTTTGCGCAAATCAAAGGCGGTGCGGCGCGCCACGACTTCTTCGCGGAAAGCAATAAACGATGTCAGGAACTTACGGAGTGTAAGTTGTTCGGGCTTGCCGCCGTTCAGGGCCAACATGTTGGCACCAAAGCTTGTTTGCATGGGGGTAAAGCGGAACAACTGGTTGAGAACGACTTCAGCTGTCGCGTCCCGTTTTAGCTCAATAACAACGCGCACACCGTTACGGTCAGATTCGTCTTGAACGTGGCTGATGCCTTCGATCTTTTTCTCGCGAACTTGTTCCGCGATTTTGTCGATCATAGAGGCTTTGTTCACCTGATAGGGGATTTCGTCGATCACAATCGCCCAACGATCCTTACGTATTTCCTCAACGCGGGTTTTGGAGCGGATCACAACGCTGCCACGTCCCTCAAGATAGGCCTTACGCGCGCCAGAGCGGCCCAACATAATGCCGCCCGTTGGAAAATCAGGACCTGGAATATAGTCAATCAGCTGCTCTGAAGTTAGATCAGGCTGCTCAATAAGCGCCAAAGTGGCATCGATTACCTCGCCCAAGTTATGGGGTGGGATATTTGTGGCCATACCAACAGCAATACCGCCAGCACCGTTGACCAGCATGTTTGGAAAACGTGCGGGCAGAACAGTCGGCTCAGTATCTTTGCCGTCGTAGTTGTCTTGGAAATCAACGGTCTCTTTTTCAATATCTGCAAGCAACGCACCTGCCGGTTTGTCCATGCGGACTTCGGTATAGCGCATGGCAGCCGCGTTATCGCCGTCCATGGAGCCGAAGTTACCCTGACCATCCAGCAGCGGAAGCGACATTGAGAAATCTTGGGCCATCCGGACAAGAGCGTCGTAAATCGCGCTGTCGCCGTGGGGGTGATATTTACCCATCACATCGCCAACAGGGCGGGCAGACTTACGATAGGACTTTTCGGCGGTATTACCTGTTTCATGCATCGCATAAAGGATGCGGCGGTGCACAGGTTTCAGACCATCACGCAGGTCAGGGATCGCACGGCTGACGATGACCGACATCGCGTAATCAAGATAGGCCGTTTTCATCTCATCGACGATGTCGACTTGCGGTCCGTCGTAAACATACCCTTGAACAGTGTTTTCTTCTTCGTTTTCAGGTGTTTCTGGCGTGTCGCTCATGTGATACCTTAACTTTCCATGCGCACTATGGCTCGCGCGCTATATATTGTTATCAAAACAATAGCACTTCCTGCATATGGGGTGCAATGGGGCGTTCAGGTCGAATTTCAAGCGGCGCTTAGCTGTTGGTGATATCCCAGTTTGGTTTACGCTTTTCATTGAAGGCCGTAATGCCTTCAGCGGTGTCTTCATCAGCCATATTTTGAACCATCACGTCACGGGTAAAAGCATATGCATCTGCCACGGGCATTTCGAGTTGATCGTAAAACGCGCCCTTACCAAGACGCACAGCAGTCCCCAGTTTAGCGGCAACCGTTTCGGCCAAATCGCGTGTCACGGACGCCAGTTTGCTGGGTTCCGCGATACGGTTGATCAGTCCGAGTTCAAGCGCGCGATTGGTGTCAATGAAGTCACCGGTTACGAGCATTTCAAAGGCCTGCTTACGGGGCAGATTGCGCGACAGGGCCACCATGGGCGTTGAGCAAAACAGCCCGATGTTTACACCATTAACTGCAAACCGTGTTCCTTCAGCCGCGACAGCCATATCGCAGGCGGCAACGAGCTGACATCCTGCGGCAGCGGCGACACCATGAACTTGCGCAATGACGGGTTGGGGCAGGGTACGAATGGCGGTCATCATCTGCGCGCATGCATCGAAAAGGGCAGTCAGCTCACGGGCACCAGCATCCGGACCTTCGCGCATTGCTTGCATTTCTTTGAGGTTGTGACCCGCGCAAAAGGCTTTGCCGGCCCCGCTGAGAACAACGCATCGGATGTCTTGATCGGCGGCAATATCCACAAACAGTGCGGTCAGTGCCCCAATCATCTGACTTGAAAGAGCGTTAAGCGTTTGCGGTGTTGCTAACTCAATGTACGCGACGCCGTTCGCATCACAACGGGTATAAAGAGACGTTTGCGTATCAGTCATCTTGTTCCTCACAATCTTGTGGCTACAGTAGGGCCGAAATTGTTGAGAGTTGCAATGACTGACCCACTTCTTACTGCCGCAGAGCTGACCGCATTTTTGGCGCGGGATTTTGAACAAGTGAAGGACGACTTCACTGTTGATGAAATCACGGCACACGGGATCAAGCTGCGTCTTAACGTGGCCGAGAGGCACTTGCGCCCCGGCGGCACAGTATCTGGGCCTGCGATGTTTGGGCTGGCCGATGTAGGGGCGTATCTGGCAATTTTATCGCGCATCGGTCTTGAGGCGCTGACGGTGACCACGAACTGTAGTATCGATTTTATGCGCAAACCTATCGCAGGTAAAGATGTGATCTGTGACGTGCGGCTGTTGAAGCTGGGACGGCAACTGGCAGTTTGTGATGCACTTGTGTTCAGTGTTGGAGATGATCGGCCGGTTGCCCGTGCGTCATTGACCTATTCCATCCCGCCAAAGCAGTAATTTGCTGGGGTATTTTAATACCTATTTTTTAAGCTACTGATTATGAACGGTTTTTCGCTGTTTTGTGTTGTTGACTGCTATTTTTGCGCCTATATAAGGGCGCAATCGAATACCCGCGGAGCCTTTCCGCTGACATTCCAAGGATAGAAACATGAAAACCTTCACTGCGACACCCGCAGACATCGACAAGAAGTGGATCATCATCGACGCTGAAGGCGTGGTGCTGGGCCGTCTTGCGTCGATTGTTGCGATGCGTCTTCGCGGCAAGCACAAGCCGTCGTTCACGCCCCACATGGACATGGGTGACAACGTCATCATCATCAACGCTGACAAAGTTCAGTTGACTGGTAAGAAACGCGAAGAGCGTTACTACTGGCACACTGGCTACCCAGGTGGCATCAAATACCGTACCAAAGAGCAAATCTTGGAAGGTGATCACCCTGAGCGCGTTGTAACACTTGCGATCAAACGCATGTTGCCAGGCAACCGCCTGTCACGCCAGCAAATGACGAACCTGCGTGTATATGCAGGCGCCGAGCACCCCCACGAGGCGCAAAGCCCCGAAGTGCTGGACGTCAAATCCATGAACTCAAAGAACACGAGGGTCTGATAGATGGCTGAAGAAATCAAAAGCCTCGATGAGCTGAACGCAGTTGCCGAAGGCACTGTTGCAGCAGCAGAAGTTGAGATGACCCCACGCGAGCCCGTCCGTGACGACCTTGGTCGTTCTTATGCAACTGGTAAACGTAAAGACGCGGTTGCACGCGTTTGGATCAAGCCAGGCTCCGGCAAAGTTGTTGTGAACGGTAAAGAGATGAAGGTCTATTTTGCACGCCCCGTGCTGCAAATGATCCTGCGTCAGCCTTTCACAGTCTCTGGTACAGAAGATCAGTTCGACGTGATGGCGACTGTCAAAGGTGGCGGTCTTTCTGGTCAAGCTGGTGCGGTTAAGCACGGCATTTCCAAAGCATTGCAACTGTACGACCCCAGCCTGCGTGGCGCGTTGAAAGCCGCTGGCTTCCTCACACGCGACAGCCGTGTTGTTGAGCGTAAGAAATACGGTAAAGCAAAAGCGCGTAAGAGCTTCCAGTTCTCAAAGCGCTAAGTTTTACGTTCATTATTCAAGAAAGCCCTGCCAACTGGTGGGGCTTTTTTGTATTTCGCGTCACGTTAGCACCTGCAAGCGCTCCGGCAGTATTCATGTAACTTTAAGTTGGTAGTGCTTTTCTGACTGAAATCGTCACAGTGGTGAGTACTAGGTGAAACATTTTATTCGGACAGGTATTCAACGGCTAGCGGCTCGGAATGAGGTATTTGTTGGAGGTCTTGCCGCGCAGGCTGATGTGTCTGCGGCTATTTCACTTTTGCGACCTGTCTCAATCCAGACCCCTTTGATCCGGATCGGCGGGCAGGGTGACGGCGGGTACCTGTTACCAGACGATTTGGATGGAATTGATGCGTGTTTCTCACCAGGTGTTGATGATGTTGCGACGTTCGAAACACAGCTTGCGCATGATTATCACATTCCGTGTTTTCTGGCCGATGCGAGTGTCAATCAAGCCCCAAGTAAGCATCCGCTGATTACCTTTGAGCAAAAATTCATTGGGAGCGATGTTGCTGAAAACTTCATGGATCTTGAGGATTGGGTTGCGCAGCGGCAAGCAGGGACAGGTGATTTGGTATTGCAGATGGATGTTGAAGGCGCGGAATTCGATATATTTGCGCACCTTTCAGACGCTACGTTGATGCGCTTTCGAACCATCGTTATCGAACTGCATCACTTGCACAATTTATTCTCTCGGGGTGCTTTGCCGCTGATTAGCAGTTTTTTCCGCAAATTAACCAAATTTCACCACGTGGTGCATTTGCATCCTAACAATTGTGCACCTGTGGTAAGCCGAAATGGCATTTCGGTTCCGCCGCTTCTTGAGGTTACGCTTCATCGAAAAGATCGCTGCGGTCTAACGCATCAACAGCTCAGCTTTCCGCATTCTCTTGATCGACCCAACGTTAATGAGATGCCTGATATCGAATTACCTTCCTGCTGGCGATAAACCCGTTTGCACAGGACGCAATTCCCTTGCAAATATAGCCTGTGGCAAATGATGTTTCTCATAATTCCCGTCGGGGGCTTTTACTGGTTAGCCCGCCGTTTTTCACCACTTTGGTGCTGCTTGCGGGGCCGCTCGGGGCAATTATTTTGTTCAGCTTTTGGACACAAGATTACCTGACGCTGAATACTGATTTCACGATCAAAAATTACGTTGAGGCAGCCCAAGATCCGATTTACGGATTGCTACTGGGCCGCTCGCTTTTGGTTGCGGGGGCGGTGACACTGCTGACCGTCATCACAGCTTTTCCGGTGGCTTACTTCATCAGCTTTCATGTGAAGCCGTCGCGCAAATCGCTGTGGCTCTTTTTGATTACGATCCCGTTTTGGACAAGCTACCTGATCCGCGTTTTCCTGTGGAAAGTTGTTCTGGGGTTCAACGGCGTCATTAACTCAGGTTTGATTGAGCTTGGTATCATTGATGCACCAATCACATTTATTTTGTACAATCTAAATGCCGTAATCATCACGCTCGCACATGCCTTTGCACCTTTTGCAATCTTGCCTATTTTCGTGGCCTTGGAAAAGATTGACCGCTCGCTTCTGGAGGCCTCGCGCGACTTGGGGGAAACCCGCGTGGCGACTTTTTTCCGCGTCACGCTTCCACTCGCGATGCCGGGCGTAGTCGCCGCAACACTCATCGTGTTCATTCCCGTCATCGGCGACTATATTACACCGCGCCTTGTTGGGGGACCCGGCGGGTTGATGATCGCGAACATGATCCAAACACAGTTTTTGAAACTCAACAACGCCCCAATGGGCGCAGCGCTCGCCGTGATTTCTATGGTGGCGGTGACCGTAATTGCGACACTGTTTGTCTGGCTAAACCGGCGTTTCCTAAAGGTGCGGTCATGAGGGCATATACTTGGGCTTATCTGATTTTTCTCTACGCACCGATCGTGTTGCTGCCGCTTTTTGCGTTCAATGACAGTACAACAATTGCTTTTCCTTTGCAGGGGTTCACCACCAAGTGGTTTGCGCAACTACCCACTATCCCAGCCCTGACAAGCAGTGTTTGGACCTCCGTTAAAATCGCCTCCATAACAGCAATTTTATCAACACTTCTTGGTGTTTGCGCGGCACGCGCAGCCGTGCGCTATCGCTTTATTGGGAAGCGGCCCATCATGGGCCTGATCATGCTACCACTCGTCTTGCCCGAGATTATTGTCGCTGTTTCACTCTTGGTGGTATTCTTGCAGTTGGGGCTAAGCATAGGGTCATGGTCAGTGATCGCAGGTCACACGTTGATCTGTATGCCATTCGCAATTTCAATTCTAAATTCCAGTTTTCAAAACATTGATCCAGCCCTTGAAGAGGCGTCACTTGATTTAGGCGAGACCCGCTTCAGTACGTTTTACCGCGTGACACTGCCGTTGATCTGGCCCGGACTAATCGCGTCACTGCTTATCTCGTTCACGATCAGTTTGGATGAGTTTATCATCGCCTTTTTCCTAAGCAGTACAGAGCCAACATTACCTGTTTATTTGTGGTCACAGTTGCGCTTTCCAACCAAGTTGCCGGTCGTTATGGCCTTGGGAACGCTGCTTGTATGTCTCTCAATCCTGCTGCTTGCACTGGCTGAAACACTTCGTCGTCGTGGGTTGCGAAAGGCGGGACAGAGCACCGAAGGGGGCTTTTTATGACCATGATTTCGTTATCCGGCGTTAACAAGCATTATGATAGTTACCACGCGCTTAGGAACATAGATTTAGACATTGAAGCAGGGGAGTTCTTCTCTCTGCTTGGTCCATCTGGCTGTGGAAAAACAACGCTGCTGCGCACGATTGCAGGGTTCGAAGATATTGAAAGCGGGACGCTTAAGATTGCCGGTGCTGATATGGCGCAGGTGCCGCCAAACCGCCGACCGACCAATATGGTGTTTCAAAGTTATGCGATTTTCCCGCATTTGAACGTCGCGCAAAACGTGGCGTTTGGTTTACGCAAGTCAGACTTAAGTAAGCCAGAGCAAACTCGTGTCGTCGGTGAAGCCCTTGAAATGGTTGGGCTAAATGGGTTTGGCGCCCGCGCGGCTAACGCTTTGTCTGGCGGGCAACGTCAACGTGTTGCCTTGGCCCGCGCGCTTGTTCTTAAGCCTAAAGTTCTTCTTTTGGACGAGCCGCTTTCCGCGCTAGACAAGAAACTGCGCGAGCAGATGCAGCTTGAACTGCGTCGTCTTCAGCGGCAGGTCGGCATTACATTCATCTTGGTGACCCATGATCAGGAAGAAGCGCTGATCATGAGCGATCGGATCGCCGTCATGTTCGAAGGCCAGATTGCGCAATTGGCTGACCCGCAGACCCTGTACCGTGCGCCGGCCTCACGTAAAGTTGGTGAGTTCATTGGCACTATGAACGTGATGCCCGTTGCGCAAAATGCGGGAAGTTTAGTGATTGCGGGGCTTGGACAGGTGTCCGCCCCAGCGCGAGACACTGTCTCGCACGCTGGTATCAGGCCCGAGACCATGTCCATTCTGTTTCCTGGCGAGCCTGATCGCGACCGTGTTGCAGCCGCTACAATTGCTGATCGGGCTTACTATGGTGATATGACCTACTATGAAGTCGGGCTTGATGGCTTGGACAAGACCCTCACGATTTCGATGAAAAATCTGATGGGGCGCGAGATTCTAGAGATTGGGACACCTGTCCGCATCAGTTGGCGCGAAGACGCATTGGTGTTTTTTGATCAGTAAGTTTTACGCAAGATTTGTCAGTGATGAAGGCGCGCCAATAATCCCTTGGTCAATTGGGCCAATGGCATCATCATCCCGCCCGTCGTACGTCACGCGCGTTAGGATGGTTTGGATTGCTGCGATCCGCGCACGTCGTTTGTCATCGCTACGAACAACTGTCCACGGACACGTGTCAGTATGTGTCCGAGACAGTGTCTCACCAATTGCCTTCGAATAGCTGTCCCATTTCCCAAGACCCTCAACATCGATCCAAGAGAGCTTCCATTGTTTCAAAGGATCAGCCTCGCGGCGCAAAAAACGGCGTAGTTGTTCGGCTCGCCCGACGTTCAGCCAAATTTTGATCAGCTGTATCCCATCGCTCACCATCATATCTTCGAAGTGGGGCGTTTGATCGAACCAAAGCTGTCGCTGCGTAGGGGTGCAAAATTTAAAGACATGCTCGACAACGCCTCGATTATACCAACTACGATCAAAAAACGTCATGCCACCGGCAGTTGGCATATGCTTCACGTAGCGCTGAAAATACCACTCGCCGGCCTCTTTTTCGGTTGGCTTTGCAAGGGCTACGACACGCGCCTGACGGGGATTCAGGTTTTCGCGCAGCCGTTTAATAGTGCCGCCTTTGCCTGCAGCATCACGGCCCTCAAATACAACCGCAACCCGCGCACCGCTTTTCTTGACCCACGACTGCATTTTGACCAGTTCAATTTGTAGCTTGGCCATATGCGCCTCATAGGCTTTCCGCTTTCGGCGCTCATCATATGGGTAGCCTGCATCAAGAATTGCCCCCTTAGCGCTGTTATTGATAGCTTGGCGTATATCCTTCGGCGCATGTTCGCTGAAGAACTGATGCACCGCATCTTTGGAAAAACTTGACATATCAACACCTTCACCGCCAACCTTGATCCACACTATGACAAAGCAAAGCTAATCGCGCTAGGGGGTCTGTCGCAGGCGATCAATTGCAGCAATCACATCCGCGGGATTGGTGTGATGAGGCATGTGTCCAACGCCATTCAGGATTGTGAGACGACTGTTCGGTAATTGAGTATCAAGCACACGCGCATGAATACTGGCTGGTACGATTGTATCCGCGTCGCCATGCAAGATTTCAGTTGGCAGTGTGATGCCAGGATACTGCTTGGACATTTCTACCAAATGCGGGCGTAGCCCAAGAACCTGCCGTGCGTTTGCGCGCATAGAAGCGCGCCGCGTCACCAAAGCACCTCCAATATAATCGTTGTACCCCTCTGGCGGCTCGGCCGGCTCAAATATCGAATTGATTGAGGCATTGATCCGCGCCTCACTTGCAAAAGCTGCAATCAAAGGCGTTGTGATCAAGCCTCCGATCAGGCTGCCATTTACGCGGTAAAATAGATCAAGCGGTCCGGGCCACGGTTCAGTCGCGCCGCTGAGAATAACGATGCCGCTTGGATGATCGGGAAACTCCAACGCCCAAGCCATCGCCACGGCACCACCAAAGCTGTAGCCAAGGATAATTGGATTTTTGACGCCCAACTGATCTGCTGCGGCTTTCAGCATTCGTGCTTGCTGTTGAGGCATCTCCGCGTCCGTGCTCCACGCGCCGGAAAGGGTAGGGTCCGCCCGGTCTGTGTAGCCCAAGCCCGGACGATCCATCACGATAACGCGGTAGCGATCCTTGAGTTGGTCAACAAAATCGAACGTCCAGTCGCGAATGTTGCCAGATGCCCCATGGATCAGGATCAAATCAGGCCCCGTCCCCGTAACCAGCGCATGGACTTGGCGGCCATCCACGTTAACGAATTGGCCAATGGGTGGAAAATTAGCCTCAGCTGCCCGTTCGTTTTTGCGCGCCATGATCCCCACAAAGGCAGAGATCAGAACGACGCAAATCCCAATGGCAAGAAGGCTAAGTCCCAATGTTTTCAATCTCGTAGGGCGTCGTTTGGTAGATTTCATTTATCCAGTTCCCATAAAGAAGATGTGCGTGACTGCGCCAGCGGTTTTGCGGTGCCGCAGCAGGATCATCTTCGGGATAATAGTTAACGGGTACATTGATCGCGGTTCCCTCAGAAACATCGCGATCATATTCTTGTTTTAGGGTGCCGGTATCATACTCAAAATGGTTAAAAATATAGAGCGCGCGGCGTGCGTTATCCTCAACAAGGCACGGTCCAACCGCATCACTTCCCAACAGCGTTTTGAGGCCCGCTTGGTTAATTTCGCCTGCGTCCATCTCTGTCCAGCGGCTCACGGGGATCACGCAATCGTCCGAAAACCCACGCAAATAGGGTGATGCCGCATCAAGGTTTTTATGACGGAAACACCCAAATGCCTTGGCATCAAGAAGGTGCTTTGTGACGCCATGAAAATAGTTAATCATCGCCATTCCGCCCCAGCATACACCAAATGTGGAATGCACGTTGGTCTGGGTCCACTCAAAAACCTCGCGCAACTCATCCCAGTAGGTCACCTCATCAAATTGCAGGTGCTCAATTGGCGCACCAGTAATGATGAGGCCGTCAAACTTCTCGCCTTTGATGTCTTGGAAGGGACGATAAAACGTCTCCATATGCTCGGCGGCGGTGTTTTTGGTCTGGTGCTCGGACATGCGGACAAGTGTCAGCTCAATCTGCAGGGGTGTTGCACCAATCAACCGCGCGAATTGTGTCTCGGTCTGAATTTTCTTTGGCATCAGGTTAAGCAAAGCAATTTTCAGCGGGCGAATATCTTGGCGCGCAGCGACGGTCTCGTCCAGAACGCTCACGCCCTCGCGGGTCAAAATATCGTAGGCGGGAAGATCCGCAGGCAGTTTAATGGGCATTTTCGGGTGTCCTTACCTAAGGCAGCGCAGCGGCGATCAGCTCGCAGAACTCGTCTGCAGACCGGACTTTCATGACATCATTTGCATCAAGCGTAACGCCCCATTTTGCCATTGCTTCATAACGGGGTTGGCGGTGTTCCATCGCGCGCGCATACATCCAGCGGATAAAGTCATCTGGATTAACTTCACTCTCTACTATGTTGCTTTCAATTAAATAAGTTTCCCAACAATCAGTGGTGAATTCTGTGTCATAGCACATTGGCTTGGGTGACCTGTCAAAGCGTTCTACCAATGATTGGCTATGGGCATCGCTGCCTTTAATCCAGACGAGAAGTGCGTTTTTGGCCAAAGCGTTCAAGATCGGATCGTTAGGATTTTCGGCATCGACCCACTCACAAATAGAGCCGCCCGTGTCGCAGACAAAATTATCGTAGCCGTAGATGTCCTCGGCGCGCTCCATAAATTCATTTGTGTCGAGCAGGGCTTGGGTCTCAGCCGCCTCAAACTGTTTTTGACGCTTCATATAGGCATCAAAGCTCAGGCCACCCTGCGCCTCGTTTCCGGGTTTTCCGGTATATGCTGCAACAGCAGTCAGGTCGTGATCGTGAATATTCGGCGCAATATGGATTGCATCAGCCAGAAGCATTTCCCGCAAGAACGGGACTTTCATCGCTTCGCGCTTACAATTATCCGCAATCGGTTCGGCCATGTAACGGGTGCCGATCCGGTAATCGATAGAGTAGTGAAACCATGTGCCGGTCTGCTGAAGCATCTCGGAGACATAGGTTTTGCCCAAGCCAGACATCGCAAACAAAACGATCCTCTTGTGCGGAGCATCGCGCCATTCTTGTGCTGAACTGTAGAGCATGGGCTGCGCCCCTTCGAAAAATCTGCATGGAGACTTGAGATAGCCCTACAAAGGCACCGGTGCAAGGCAGCGCTTTGGAGCGTAGATAAAGAAAACCCCGCCACTTCGGATGAAGGGCGGGGCGGGGATAGCGTGAGTTAGCTAAGTTTAGAAGTTATAGCCAAGGCGAAGGCCAAAGCCCACGACGCTTGCATCGCGATATTGGAATGCACCCACGTCCTGATCTCCAAGTTTACCGTAAGAAACGCCGGCTGTGAGCTTCATGTTACCTTCAGTGTAAGTAGCTGCTAAGCCAATGGTGTCAGAGCCGTTGGTTGGTGCGAGAGGTGTAGTCCCAGGACGGGCTCCAGCTTCGCCTTTGCTATAAGTTGCAGCAACTGAATATTTTTCGGACAATTGGCGCCCAAGACCGACCGAGTAATCTAGCGTATCGTTTGTGAAAGTCACAAAATTTACACCTTCAGTTGTTGTCAGATTGAAGCCATCGTATTTAGCATAGCGCATGGTCCCAAACAGAAGCGTGTCAGCAGCAATCCCGGTCTGAAATTCTACGTTAATACTTTCGGGTGTTGTGACGTTGAAATTATCAATCGCTCCAGTTAGATTTTGGGGTGTAACCAACGTACCAGCCATGTCATTATCGATTTCACCATTATAGGTGATAGCAATTCGCATGGCGATGTCTGATCGTTCATAAGCGACACCTGCAACGTAGCCCCAATTGCGATCATTAGATGCTGTTAGAATGCCTTGGTCATTTATGACGTGACCGTCGACTGAAAGGCCGCGTATGCCCGCGTGGACGCTGAAGTTTTCATTAATTTTATAACGCAGCAGGCCAGTAATTGCTTGAGTGGAAAGATCGGCTTGGGGAGCTGGGCTTACTCCAGGGGCGGCATCTAGTGCCGTGCCCGTGTAGTCGACTTCGACACCGAAAGGTGCGTCTACAATGACACCAAAACTCAATTTCTCGGATAGGTCTGATTTAATAGCGAAAGATGATGAGATATAGGTCGGCAAAATGGTATCTGCGGAAGACGCCCCAGCACTAAACGTCGTCGTCGGGTCAACCTTGCCAATGCTTAGCTGAACATAGCTGCCTGTTTCACCGCCGGCTTCAAATAACGGTCCGATAAATTGGTTGGAACGGTCAATGCCACCCGCCGCTGCAAGTGAGGTCGTGGCCAGAAGTACTGCGCCTGCTGTTGTTAGCTTATTCATTATCTCTTCCCTGAATGAACTTTGGTTTAAACCTGCTTAATTTGTTAGCAGGCAAGCGGTTTTCCGCGCAATTGTTACGCGGCGTTAATCAGGGGGTCCAGCATATTGACGCGGGTTGCGTGAATATTTTTCTAAGTGCGTGAATTCCGCGTCTCAGCCCAAATATTTGTGTAATTCGCCCCAAAGATGATTGCAGCGCCAACAAACACCCAAGGGTCCAAATGCTCACCGAATAAGATCATCGCCAAGACTGCAATAAGAGGCAGGCGCAGGAAATCAATCGGCACCACCAGCATTGCAGGTGCTAGTGACAGCGCCTGAACCAAACATGCATGCGCCAGCAACCCTGCGAAACCGATGATGAGTATGAACGGTGTCATAGCGAGGGAAGGGCCTGCGATATCACCGTCGATCCCTGCGCAGATTATGCCAAAGACTGCTTGTAGGCCGACCAACCACGTCAGGATTGTCAGTGTCGACTGATCGGCTGTCAGCTTTCGAGTGAATAGGATAGAGCCTGCGAAGAAAATCGCCGAACTCGCCGCAGTTAAAGTACCCACCGAGATGCTGCCCATCGTGGGGCGTGTGACGATCAGAACACCCAAAAAACCAATGAGCGCGACGAGGATGCGTACCCGCGTCAGGCGTTCACTTAAAAGTAGAGGCGACAGGATGAGCACCCACAGCGGCGTCGTGAATTCTAGCGCAAAAAGCTGGGCGAGGGGGATCAGCGTTAGCGCATAAAACCAAAGGTTCTGTCCCGTAAAATGACAAATGTTGCGAATAAGATGGAGGCCGAACCGATCTGTTTGAATGCGCCGCACCCCGCCAGATGCAAAAATGATCGTCGCCATGACAATAACGCCGACGAGGCTGCGATACGTCATGATCTCAAACGTATCCAAATCCACAGAGACAACCCGGCCAGCCAACGCCATGGCCGAAAAGCTGACGACGGCGCCAAGCATCCAAATGCAGGCTTTCAGTTGCGATGTCATCTGAGCCACTGCCGATCAGACATCATGCCCACCGGAACATCCCAATTATACCAGCGCTCGCGTAGAAAAATTGCAGTAGCAACATGGCTCTGTGATTGCACAAAAAGGCCCACAAGCCGATAGAAAATGACGAGATTAGTAGCAAACTAAAGCCCCAAAATTCATAGCCAGAATTTGATGCCACCAACAATGAGTATGCAATCGCAGTAGTGACGCCAAACCATTCGAGTGCTTTTTCTTTTGTCATCTGGTTGTCCTATGAAAATCTTAACCACGCATAACGCCGACGCGCTGCAAGAGGTAGCTTTGTTCACGGAGCCGAAAGCTAAGCGTTCAAGTACCCTGCGGCGAGCGAAATGAATGCGCCGACATGAACAACCATTATGGCGCGGTCTTTCCACATCACTCCGACTGCAAACCACAAGAAAATGCCGGCGAAGAAAAAGAAGATGTTATAGGGCACCATATTGAGGCCCGTTAAGCCGTAGCCGATCAGCTGGATGATGGTTGCAATCCACTTGACCGTGTCCACGTAGCGGCCTTGGATTTTCTCCGCGGGTGGGAGTTCGATCAGCGGCTCAACCGATGGTGCGTCTGGGGTCATTCCCACTCAGTAGTAACTTTGATTTTTTTCAGTTTATTATCAATTACTTACATCATCCTCATAGAGCTTGTGTAACTTGTGTGTAACTCCACACCCAATCTGCACGCTAGTCCTAGACTTGTATAACTGTTACAATTCAAGAGTTCACGCAATCCTTTGTTACACAATGCATCGCATAATTCTGTGAGCTTCAAATCTTAGTATTGCGAATGGCAAATAAATAAGCCTCTAAATTCATATTACCTTTTTTACCCACAGTCCAACTGATAGCTACCTTGTCCTCAAACCACTTGGTTATGATGTATGGAAATGCAATAGGACGAACACCAAACGGATCCATCTTAGAAGCACCTGTTGGAGAGTGTGCTTCTGTATGCTCAATAATTAGAATTCCGTCGTTGTTCAATTGATCAAGCCATACTGTTAAAGCTTCCCGAGGCTTCCAGGATTGATCTAAAGAATTGGTATAAATTACATCAAAGCGCTTCAGCCAGTCACTATTCACATCGTGAAAGTCCCATTCTACTAAGCCATAGTCAGATGCCGTATCGGAAATATCTGTTCCCAATATTTCAGCATCTGGTAAGAATTTTTTCAGGCACTGCACCTCATAGCCGTTGCGGGAGCCATGGCACAGAATGCGTAAATTTTTTCTTTCTGATCCTAACTTATTGTGCGCTATTTCTACGACTCGTTTGAGAGTGACGTCATCCGCCCAAATATTGTTAATTTTAATTTTATTAAATTTAATTTGGGTTTCTTTATACTCCTCATAACTTGCGTACTCATGAATAACAAAGTCTTGTAGTCTCGCAGAAGGCACTACTTCGTGTCCAATCTGTCGTACCAGATTTTGGATCGAGTTAATTAAATCGTTCAACTTTATTTCCATTGTTTACTTCCGTCCTTTAGCAAGAGATCCCTTAAGCATGCCAGCAGTAAAGCCAAACTCTTTGCAAAGCCGCTTTACCTCTTTCAGTGCGTTAGCACGTTCGTTCTTCTTCGCTTCAACCATCTGCTGCTGAATTACTTCCATTTCAGCTTTCAATTCGTCATAAGATTTCATCTCACACCTCCATAGGTTAAGTATCAGTCTTATATTATAGATTTGTTAAAAGGATGAACAGCACGTTTCTCCTACGCTTGCTGTAACATGTTGCATTGTCACGAATAGTATTTGGACAGCGTCTCACTATGCCAGTCAGTCGTACTGTCAACCTTACAGTCAAACAGCTACAAACCATGTACTTTTGACTGGTTTCCTAACGCTTTTTTCTGTCGTCTTGTTGATTTGCTAACGGTGGTTGTGGACGAATAGGTGTGAAGTCTGTTCGTTCTGTGTCTTTTGGTGTCGTCTGTTGCTGTGGTTGTTGCGTGACTATCTTTGTCTTTGGAACAGCGACAGTACGTGTGACTGTCTTTGTTTCTGGTTTTGCCATCTTTTTAGCAAGTGCTACCACACTGCTGCTTGTGCCTAGCATCAATTCAAGTGCTGCCCACTTTGTCTCGTCGTCTACTCGTTCAATCTCACCACGTATCGCGTTCAATGCTTGCTGTATGTCTTGTAAAGCGCTCTTGTTCATACTGTTATTTAGCAACTAGTGATGAGTACCGAGTGTATTTCTTCACCTCACTTCTGTAAGTACTTCACCGCAGAAGACCGCTGCACGAAATTTTCACGCTTAAAGCCCAATTTCGGATGACGAGATTGTTGACGTGAAGCTACAGTACTAGTTGTCAAACCCTCACCTCGTCTTTCCACCACCCCACAGCATCTGTATTAATCTGCTTGTGACACTGTTCGCTCAGTTCAATAAAACGCTTGCCAAGCTGCGTATGCTGTTCTGTCGCCGTCATACAGCGTCCGTAGTGCTGTAATTTGCTCGCACATATAGCTAATGTACCCACACTTGGTTTAACACGCTTAAAACGTAGCGTGCGCATGTAGCATTCGCTTCTGCATAACCAATCTTTACTAAATTCGCTTTCGCTTCTCACAGCGCCAATCTGCTGCAATAACTCAAATACATCGTTTAGTACCGTCTTCTGCATCAATCATTCCTCCGTTGATAAATAACTACATGCACAGCTAGTTACTGTGTATTTACCAACAGAACATTAAGTGTAGGAAAAACGTGCAATTTACAGAACGACTTAAATTAGACGGTGCAAAGTGGGTACGTAGTCAGAACTTTTGGCTATTTGGTACTGCTACGTTCAAAGACGGCAGTCACATATATGATAACGATGCTATATCTGACGCTAAGCACTTCTTCAACATGCTTGATAGGCAGATACTGGAACGCAAAGACACATCACAAGGCAAACGACTTGATAGGCTAGTTTTCTTAGAACATGGACGCTTAGGCGCAAATACGCACATACACTTTTTCATCAAAGGCACACACCTAAGGCAATACAAGACTATAAAGCAATATGCACCAAAGATTTGGCAAGAACGGGTAGCAAAGGCACGCAATCTAATACTCAAAGACAATATTGGACTTGATGACACTCGCAGCGAATACTGTTGGAAGGAGATTAAATCTTTTCAACGTGACGTTCTGCTAACTGAGTGCTGTCACTTGTCAAAGTCTTAGCAATACTCAAACCTAACAAAGGCGATGCTTATACTCGGTTTGTCTGCTTGGATGTAACTGCTGCACGTTTAGACGTGGTGGCTTGTTATCGTTATGACTAATCAATCAACTCAAACTAATCACACTAGAAACAACACAAAGAAACATAAGAAAACAACGAATAACTTACATTTCTACGTAAGTCTTTGAAGTATGGAAGGAATTAACATAGCACTTATTGGTTGCTCAAATAGAACATCAGAAATTACGCTATATGCACGAAAACATTACATTTAGGCGGTGGCATATGGCACAAGCAAAGACACTTAATAAAACAGAACTCAAGCAGCTGCTAGACGTAACAAATTCGTGCAGTCGTTATCCACTGCGTGACACTACGATGCTGTTGTTTACGCATTTATGTGGTTTACGTGTTGGTGAAGTAGCCACACTGCGATTTGATGACGTGCTTGATTCAAACGACACGGTACGAGACGAAATGACACTTGATGCTGTACGTACCAAGTCCAAACGAGCACGTAAGATATTTCTACCCAAACAGATGCAACATCAGCTACAAGCATACGTTAGAAGCGTTGCTAAGCGCCCACAGCACGGTTATTTGTTTTCTACGCAAAAGAGTGCGCGATTTGGTGCAAACACTGCGACACAGCATCTACAACGCTTGTATGCACGTGCTGGAATTGCTGGCGCTACGTCACACAGTGGCAGACGTACTTGGTTAACAACCTTAAGCCAAAAGGGAGTTAGCGTGTTTGTGCTGGCAGATATGGCTGGACATCGTAGCATTCAGACAACACAGAGATACGTAACAGTTAACGACGAGATGAAGCGCAACGCTGCTGAGTTGATTTAGAGAACTTCAATAGTGCCATCCTCTCTTCGTCTGTAGTCAGCTACAGCGTTAGTCAAACGTATTTCATCGTTAAGGTGGTAATAAGTCTTTTCAATCTGCGCCACGCTTGTGCCACACATATCTGCTATCTGTCTAAACGTTAATCCACTCATAATACGCTGTGTAATCATAAAGTGACGTAGGCTGTAAGGGACTAAGTCACGCACTTCTCTATCAGTAATATCAGCTAACTCAATTATCTTGTGCCAGTGGTAAAGCAGCGTACGCTTGCTTAGTTCATTCTCATTGTCGACTGTAAAGATTAACTCGTCAGCACTCTTAGGCTTAGCGATTTCACGTAAGCGTTCAAAGTACTGTCCATTACGACACAAGAAAGTACGACTAGTACGTACTTTACTTGTCTCAGCACGAACGTGGATACGTGCTAGCTTCTGTTCTTCGCCATTTACTTTGTGCTGTTCTATCTGCACGTCACTCCAACGTAGCTGTCGCTGTTCACCAACACGTAAACCACTGTTAGCTGCGATTAGAACGTAGTTCTGCACGATTTTTCGCACTCTTAGTTCTGCGTCATCTAGCTTGTTGAGTTTGGCAGTGTAGGTACGCATAGCACGATACAGTGCTTCGTATTCGTCATTAGTCAGCGTTGCACGACGAATAGCTTCATTGCCTTTATCCAAGCGTGGTAGCTTCTTAAAGTCGAAGCCATCTATGTGTGTTTCGCCGTTCTTGTGCAGCCACTTCATCAGCGCATTAATTGTGCTTTGTTCGTTCTGCACAGTGACTTGTTTGACGTTGCCATTAGTGGCTTTGTGACGATGGTAGAAGTAGTTTTCGCAGTCAGTGCGTTCTAGTTCTTTCAGCTTAGTATCTTTACCAATGAAGCTAAGAAAGTGCTGTAGATGCGTTGCGATTGTTGTGTGTCGTCCTTTGACTATGTGTCCAAGTTCAACGTCACGCATACGGAACGACAAGTACTTCTCCACACCCTCTTTTGTGGTGATTGAAAAGTAGCTTTTGCCTTGTTGCAGATTAGCGTAAATCTCTAAGTACGCAGCTTTACCCTTTTCTATTGCAGTAGCTTCACTGCGTGTGCGTAGGCTTTTACGTGCGTATTTGTTTTCTTTTGGCAACCACATACGAAACTGCCAATACTCACCTCGCTTGTAGATACAAGCTTCGTCAAATATTGCTATTTCGCCTTCAGCAAATTGCTGTTTCTTCAGTGCCAAATCTTAGTCTCTGAGTTACTACGAGTTTCAGTAGTCACACGTTTGTGCAACATTTTGTGTAACTGTATGAAAAAAGACTAAGGAAATCAACGACTGATTTGTGACTGTGAAAGTAATGTGTAAGTAATAAATTTTGATAAATCAATGACTTGCACTAGAAAAACTACTCCCATTCAATTGTTCCCGGAGGCTTGGAGGTAATATCGTAGGTCACGCGGTTGATGCCTTTGATTTCGTTGATAATCCGTGTCGCCGTTTCACCAAGAAATTCATGGCTAAACGGGTAGTAGTCGGCGGTCATGCCGTCGACAGACGTTACTGCCCGCAACGCGCAGGCGAAGTCATATGTCCGCCCGTCGCCCATGACGCCCACGGTTCGAACGGGCAGGATCGCGACAAACGCTTGCCATATCTCATCATAAAGGCCGTGTTTGCGGATCTGGTCGATGTAGACCGCATCGGCTTCACGCAAGATTTCAAGCTTTTCGCGGGTGATTTCGCCGGGACAACGGATGGCAAGGCCTGGCCCCGGGAAGGGGTGACGGCCGATAAAGCTTTTAGGCAAACCAAGTTCGGCACCAAGTGCGCGGACTTCGTCTTTGAACAACTCGCGAAGTGGTTCGACCAGCTTGAGGCCCATCTTTTCGGGAAGGCCCCCAACATTGTGGTGCGATTTGATCGTCACGCTTGGGCCGCCACTAAATGAGACGCTTTCAATCACATCCGGATAGAGCGTTCCTTGGGCCAGAAATTCTGCGCCCTCAATGCTGTCTGCGTGTTTCTGAAACACATCGATAAACAGCTTTCCAATAATTTTTCTTTTGGTTTCAGGGTCACTTACACCGTCAAGTTCACCTAAAAACAGTTCCTGTTCATCGGCGTGGATGAGCTTCATGTTGTAGTTGTCGCGGAACATGGTCACGACTTCTTCGGCCTCACCTTTGCGCAAGAGCCCGTGATCAACAAAAACACATGTCAACTGATCCCCGATAGCCTCATGCAGCAAAACGGCCGCGACAGAACTGTCCACACCGCCGGACAAACCGCAAATTACGTTCTTATCGCCAACTTGCTCTCTGATCGCGGCAATGGCTTGTTCGCGGTACGCGCCCATTGTCCAGTCGCCGGTGAAGCCCGCCATTTCAACGAAGTTTTTGTAGAGAGCCGCTCCGTTGGGAGTATGGTGAACCTCGGGGTGAAATTGAACCGCGTAAAAATTACGCGATAAATCTGCCGTAATTGCAAAAGGCGCATTAGGCGATGTGCCGTAGACATCAAAGCCCGGGGCAATGGCGGACACGTGATCACCGTGGCTCATCCAGACTTGCTCTTTGCCCTCGGCAAACCACCCCTCAAGCAACTTGAGACGGGTGTCCGCGGGGGTTACAAATGCGCGGCCAAACTCGGCAGTTCCGTGACCAGTGTCAACTCTGCCGCCCAACATGTGCATCATGACTTGTTGACCGTAGCAAATGCCAAGGATCGGCACACCCATGTCGAACACAGAGGCCGGCGGGCGCGGCGAGCCTTCGCGGGTTACACTGTCCGGTCCCCCTGACAAAATGACCGCTTTTGGCTCGAAATCCGCCAAAAAGCTGTCCGTCACGTTCTGATAGGGGTGAATTTCGCAATACACACTGAGCTCGCGCAGGCGGCGGGCGATCAGTTGCGTAACTTGGCTGCCAAAGTCAATGATGAGAAGGCGTTCGTGGGGCATGTTCTGAGTCATGGACGTTGATTATGCGCGAGTTGTGTCTGTGGCAAGAGAACATGTCGTTTTTACGCCAGAAGGGGCGGATATGGTGGCGGCGAACATCTGTCCGCGCACTAGGTTACCGCTCAAACGAACACAAAAGGGGCTCAAAATGTCTGATACAGCAACAACTACACGCCGTGCACGTGGTGGCGGAGGCGCTGCGCGACGTGCGGCGCGGACGGCTGTCTCATTTGATACGGCCAAGTATATCGAGCGTAACATCCCTAATTTTGAACTTTTGAGTGACGAAGCGCTTAGCATCATCGAGGAAAACGCGGAAACCTTGCTTGAAGAAGTAGGGGTGGCGTTTGTTGATTCCCCTGAAAGCCTTGAGCGTTGGAAGGCTGCTGGCGCATCCGTTGACGGCGAACGCGTTCGGATACCGCGTGGATTGGCCCGTAAGCTATGCAGCACTGCGCCCTCGAAGTTCACCCAACACGCCCGCAACCCCGAGCGTAACGTTGAGATTGGCGGCAATACCCTAGTGACGGCACCTGTCTACGGCCCTCCGTTCGTGCGCGACAAAGATGGCGGCCGCCGCTACGCAACGATGGATGACTTCGTTAAATTCGTGAAACTTGGCTATATGTCGAAATGGCTTCACCACTCTGGCGGTACGGTTTGTGAGCCAACAGATGTGCCTGTGAACAAGCGCCACCTCGATATGCTACTTACGCATATGCTGTACTCGGATAAGCCGTTCATGGGGTCCGTGACCGAACCGAGCCGTGCGCAAGACAGTGTTGAGATGTGTGAAATTCTGTTTGGCAAAGAGTTTGTCCAAGAGAACACAGTGATGACGTCGCTCATCAACATTAACAGCCCCATGACGTTCGATTCGATAATGATGGGGGCGCTTGAAGTCTACGCCAAGAATAACCAAGCCTGCATTATTTCACCGTTCATCGTGGGCGGCGCCATGGCGCCAGTGTCTGTCATGGGCACGTTGACGCAGGTTTTGGCCGAAGTGATGGCCGGTATTGCCTACAGCCAGATCATCCGCCCCGGTGCGCCAGTTATTTTCGGCACATTTGTGACATCGATCGACATGAACTCGGGCGCGCCCACATTTGGCACCCCTGAAGCAAGCCAGATTTTGTACGGCGCAGGCCAACTTGCCCGCCGCATGGGGCTTCCGTTCCGATCGGGTGGCGGGCTTTGTGCCTCAAAGCTCCCCGATGCGCAGGCGGCTTATGAGACAGCAAACACGCTGAACGCAGCGCTGATGGGCGGTGTTAACTTTATGCTCCACTCATGCGGTTGGCTCGAAGGTGGCCTTGTTGCATCATTCGAGAAATTCGTGATGGACGCAGATCAGCTCGGGACGTTGCACAAAATGGCCGCAGGTGTGGCCCATGATGAAAACGCCCAAGCAATGGGGGCGATCCGTGAAGTAGGCCCCGGCGGTCACTATCTTGGGTGCGACCACACGCAAGAGAATTTCAAATCCGCGTTCTGGAAGTCCGATGTGTTTGACTACCGTCCGTTCGAAACATGGGATGAGGACGGCGCGAAAGACACCCAATATCTTGCATCGCAACGGGTTACAAAGATGCTGAGCGACTACCAGCAGCCGCAGATCAACCCCGAGATCAAGACTGCCTTGGAGGCCTATGTGGCTGAGAAAAAGGCATCCATGCCTGACGCGTTTATGTAGGCTTTTGTGTTAACCAATTTGAGGCGGTCTTCGCAGACTGTTTCTTTATTCTGAACAATGGCCGCCTCAATCAAGAGCGCGGCCATTATCATGACATGGCGCGATGGTTGGTAATTTGCGTTATGCGCTTTGCGCTGTTCGTTGAGTTGTTCTTCTGCTGCCATGAGGCGGGCAAATGCTTTTTCGCCAGTCACAGCAGGCTCGTTTTTCAAAAGCTCAGAGAGTAGTTTTTCACGATTACAAAGGTTTTTTGCGTTTCTTGCTGCGGCCAAAAGCAATTTGGGGCGTTTGATGCGGCTGAGTGTTCGTAGGGCTTGGGTCATAATGGTCTCCATGATCGTAACAGTCATTCAATTTACTAAACTATCATCACACAACCTATCCGGGTGTTGCGTGGAGAATTTATGAGCGCGCGGACCTCTTACCAATTGTTATCAATTTGGAAACAATAATCGAATTGTGGCGATTTTGTTAACGCCTCGGTAATGTTTACACGCTTAAGTTGCATTGCCCTGTGGGTAAATCAGTGGATAGTTTTTGTATAAGGGGAAAGCAAATGTCTAGTGTTACCGTTTCCAAGGTTTCAGGCGCGTTGTTGCAGTCGCTGCCCGATTGGGTGCCGCAATCTGCCCGCAACTACATTCTACACACCGAAAAAGGGTGTTCGATTAGAGAGCTTGCCCGTGATTTGGGCTGCCACGCGTCTACTGTAAGCCGTCAGGTCAAGCGGCTTGAGCGCCGCCGCGAAGACATATTAGTGGACGAGGCGCTGCGGACATTGGGTGCGACGGGGCAGGGTGTGGCGCCAACTGGGCCTTCGGGTCAAAAATCTGCCGACATTGCAGTGCGCGTTGCGGAGGCTGACATCTGTACCGACGAAGCGACAGTGAACCGTGAGGCGCGCCGCATTTTGCGCCGTTTGGTTGAGGCGGGTGCCGTTTTGGCTGTGGCCCGTGACATGGAAAAAGCCGTTGTGGTGCGCACCGGCGCGGACGGGCAAACCACCAGAACGGCGACTTTGGACCGTCCTGTCGCAAATGCAATGGCGCTAAAAGACTGGATTTCGTGCATCACACCTTCACGTATTTCGCGTTACTCTATTACGTGTGCGGGCCGTGCGGCGTTGAAGATGCTGATTGAGGTCGGTGATGATGCAAAGCTAAGCGCGCGGACCGTAACGCAGGTTCATACGTCTGAGACAACTGACCCTCGTCCGGCGCGCTATTCTCTTCGCGAAAGCCCGCTTGTGGTTTTGTCGCGGCGCAAAAGCAAAGACGGTGAGGCGTTCTTATCTGATGAACATGTGTCCGCCGGCGAGCGTCTTCGTGAAGATTTTGAGCTGGCACAGATCGATGTGGGCGCAAATTTTGACTGGCAAGCAGCATTAAGGGCACCAGAAGAACCTACGGCCATAAGTGATGCCCAAAAACGTGTGTTCGCCGCACTCAATGATCTTGGGCCCGGTCTTGGGGATGTTGTGCTGCGCACGTGTTGCTACCTTGAGGGTCTGGAAGCGGCCGAGCGTCGCATGGGGTGGGCTGCGCGTTCTGGCAAAGTGGTATTGCGCATCGCCTTAGAGCGGCTCAAGCGCCATTATGCAGATGTTTACGGCGCACACGGGCGTTTTGTGGGATAGGCTGCCATTCGGTAAACACATAGCAGACAACACCGCGCACCCCCTAGGCATTGGCAAATTGAAGGGCTATATCTCAAATATCTTGATAATTGAGGTAGCTTCATGGCCACGCCCCGCGATCTGAAAATTCCTGCACAGCGCCACCCTGAAAAGCAGCGCCGTGCAGACGCTCCGCAGCCGAAAAAACCGGATTGGATTCGGGTTAAGGCGCCTGTCGGTGAGGGCTACAAGAAAACCCATGAAATTATGCGTGAGCACAAGCTGGTAACCGTTTGTGAAGAAGCTGGTTGTCCCAATGCTGGTGAGTGCTGGAACCAAGGTCACGCCACGATGATGATCATGGGGCAGGTATGTACGCGCGCTTGTACTTTCTGCAACATTGCAACGGGTAAGCCGCCAGAAGCGCTTGATGTGTTTGAACCGGGCCGTGTCGCGGATGCGGTGAAAAAGCTTGGCCTAAACCACGTCGTCATCACTTCCGTTGACCGTGATGATATCGAAGACGGCGGGGCAGAACACTTTGCACAGACAATCCGTGCGATCCGGCGTCAATCACCCAAAACAACGATCGAAATCCTAACGCCAGATTTTATTCGCTGTGATGACAGTGCTTTAGAAGTGGTTGTTAATGCAAAACCTGACGTGTTTAATCATAACCTAGAGACTGTTCCCGGACTTTACCCCGAAGTTCGCCCTGGCGCGCGGTATTTCCATTCGCTGCGTCTATTGCAACGTGTCAAAGAGCTTGATCCGACGATCTTTACCAAGTCGGGTATCATGGTTGGTTTGGGTGAAGACAAGCAAGCGGTCGTTCAAGTGATGGAAGATATGCGCGCGGCTGACATCGATTTCTTGACGATCGGTCAGTACCTCCAGCCAACGCCGAAACACCACGCTGTTGATCGTTTCGTCACACCGGATGAATTCGCATCGTATGAAAAAGCAGCGTATAACAAGGGCTTTTTGATGGTTTCATCAACGCCGCTGACACGATCAAGCTATCATGCGGGTGACGATTTTGCGCGTCTGAAAGCAGCACGTGATAAACGGTTGGCCGGCGCCTGATCCGGCCATTTTCTATCAATCAGTAAATCGTACTTTGCCAATATGGTTAAGGTTGCGATTTCGTTGTGCGTAATCAATGCCGTACCCAACAACAAACTCGTCTGGGATGGCAAAACCAACCCAGTCCGCTGAAATATCCACCTCGCGGCGGCTTTCTTTGTTCAACAGAACGATGCTTCTCATCTTCGCGGGTTTGCGCGCCTGCAGCAGGCCAATGACGTGCTTCATCGTGTAGCCCGTATCAATCAAATCTTCGACGACCAGCACATGACGCGCTTCGATTGCGCCGCGTAAGTCTTTGAGAATGCGTACCTCGCGGCTGCTCTCCATGCCGTTTCCGTAGCTGCTTGCCTCTAAGAAATCGACTTCCACATCAAGGTTCAGCTCACGCACAAGATCAGCAATGAACACAAAACTGCCGCGCAACAGCCCGACAACCACAAGCTTATCAGCGGTAGCGAATTCTGCCTCAATCTCACGGGCAAGTTCCTCAATGCGGGCAGCAATTGCCTTGGCGGTGATCATTGGATCGATAACATATGGACGCGACATATTGGGTAATCCCCTTGATTTTCGCGCGCGAGCATACGACATCTGGCAGGACTGTCATCAACGAAATTGAATCATGCCGACACATACCGACACAAAAATACTGCCATACACTGCGCAGCAAATGTACGATCTGGTCGCGGATGTGGCGTCCTATCCTCAGTTTTTGCCGTGGTGTGCTGCCGCGCGCATCAGAAGTAGGGCGGACCAAGGGGCATCTGAAGTCATGCTTGCGGATCTGGTCATCAGTTTCAAAGTGTTCCGAGAACGTTTTGGCAGCAAAGTGGTTCTGTATCCGGACGATCAAAAAATTGAGACGACCTACATTGATGGCCCATTCAAATATATGGAATCCACATGGAGTTTCAAAGACGTAGAAGGTGGTGTTGAAGTAACTTTCTTCGTAGATTTCGAATTTAAGAACGCCATTCTTCAAGGCATCATTGGCGTTGTGTTTAACGAGGCGATGCAGCGGATTGTGCGCGCGTTTGAGCGCCGCGCTGATGCACTTTACGGCGGCTAGAATGCAAGCGGCCACCCCGAAGGATGGCCGCTGTTCTGTCTAGCAAGTGGGATGCTAAGTTACGACGTTGTATCGTAGGCCCGCTCACCGTGTACTGCCAAATCAAGGCCGGTCTGCTCTGTTTCTTCATCGACACGCAGCGGGGTGATCGCCTTCACGATGTAAACCAAAGCGATTGTGACTACGGTTGTGAAAACGCCCACGATTGCTAGTGATCCAAGTTGCGCAACCCACGCGCCTTGACCAACCAGCGCAATTACGATTGTGCCGAAAATACCGCCCACACCGTGTACCGCGAACACATCGAGCGTGTCGTCAATCTTGAGCGTGTTGCGGACCAAAACAACGGCCTCTTGGCACAAGATGCCAGCAACGCCGCCGATGCAAAGTGCTGTGACTGGATCAACAAAGCCGGACGCGGGAGTGATCGAAGCCAGCCCTGCGATTGTCCCAGTCACGATCCCGACGAGAGAGGCCTTGCCGAACTTGATCTTCTCCCACAGCGCCCATGACAATGAGGCGGCCGCCGCCGAGATATGCGTGACGGTCAACGCCATCGCGGCGCCTCCATCTGCCGCCAGTTGAGATCCACCGTTGAAGCCGAACCAGCCAACCCAAAGCATTGCCGCGCCGATCATGACGTAGCCCGGGTTGTGCGGAGGCTTGCTTTGCTCTTTGCGCGCGCCAAGCATTACCGCAATGATAAGGGCCGCGAGGCCAGCTGTCTCATGGACCACGATGCCACCAGCGAAGTCGCGGGCACCTGTCTCACCAAAGATGCCGCCGTCCGCCAACATACCGCCACCCCAGATCCAGTGAACCACAGGCGCGTAACAAAGCAGCATCCACAGGCCAGAAAAGAGCAGAACAAAGCCAAAGCCGACACGCTCAACATATGCGCCGACAATCAATGCGGGGGTGATGACCGCAAAGGTCATTTGGAACGCAAAGAACAGAACCTCGGGGATGGTGCCGGCCAAAGTGTCTGCGTCGATGCCGGTAAGGAACATCTTGTCCAAACCGCCCCAATAGCCGCTCGTGCCGTTGCCAAAAGCGATGGAATATCCGAAGGCTAGCCACAATACGCTCATTAAACATGCGATTGCGTAGCAGTGCATAAACACGCTCAAAACGTTGCGCGAACGGACCAAGCCGCCGTAAAATAGTGCCAAACCTGGCAATGTCATAAACAGAACCAGCGCCGTCGCGACGATGATCCAAGCTGTATCTGCCCCTACCATGATACCCTCCTAAGGTGATGCTGAGGTGCAGTAAGCATGGGGGTTACGCCCGATAAAGAGGCAGTGCGTGTATGTCTGTGCTTAAATTATCAGCAGGCTGAGTGTGCGTGTTTACTGTGCGGTAACGCAGCCTGTTTGCTTAATTAATGGGCGAAACGCAAAGCTACTGGCTTTCAAAAAACCGTATCAACATACCAAGCGCATGGTCCCGTGCAGCGCACCGGACATGTGTCCGCCCCAATGCGCCAAACTCAATCGTTTCTGTGAGACACGTGTTCGTTATTTCGTCAAAAAGGGCAAAGCAAACGCGCCCCTCGGGTTTGAAGTCAGAGCCACCTGGCCCCGCAATCCCAGTGATTGAGACACTTGTCCGCGCATCAGATCGCGCCACTGCACCCCGCGCCATTTGCTCGGCTACTTCCATGCTGACGGCACCGTGCTGGGCGAGTGTCTCTGGGGTGACGCCAAGCATTATTTCTTTTGCGCTGTTGGCGTAAGTTGTGAACCCACAAATGACCACATCCGAGCTACCAGCAATTTCCGTAAGCGCTGCACTGACCATGCCACCGGTGCAGCTTTCAGCGGTTGCGATCGTACGATTGACGCGCCGTGCCGTCTCAAGGGTTTTGTTGGCCAGTTCAGAGTGCATGGGCGAACCCCGCCAAAACAATTACCCCAACTGCTGCAAAAATACCGGCGATGACATCATCAAGCATCACGCCCCAATGGTCATGTCGGCGGTCTGCCATGCCGACCAACCAAGGTTTCCAAATGTCAAAAAGGCGAAAGAGGGCAAAAGCAGCGATCCATCCGGGCCAAAGTGCCAGCAGATCAGCGCCCGCAGCATGTGCGCCGATTATAACGGGCAAAAGTGCTATCCATTGGCCAATGACCTCGTCGATCACAATAATAGACGGGTCGTGATCGTCACTTCCTTCAGTCATGATTTTCGTGGCCCAAACGCCTTTCGCAAAACCTACAACCAAAGCGACGCCAAAAAGGATGGGCCCGCCGAGCGTAGCGAGCGCCCACCCAAGCGGAAGGGCGGCAAGCGATCCCCATGTGCCTGGGGCAGGGCGCATGTGGCCGACATAGCCCACGGTACCAATCAAATGAGCGAGTTGTTTCATGGTTTGATCAACGTGGCAGTTGCCAGCGCGGCGATGCCTTCACCACGCCCTGTAAATCCGAGTTTTTCGGACGTGGTCGCCTTTACGCTGACCCGCGTAACGTCGAGCCCCATGATCTCGGCCATTTTCTCACGCATTTGCATCGCAACTGGCCCGATCTTTGGAAATTCACAGACCAACGTGCAGTCAACGTTTGAGATAGTATACCCGCGCTCCGTCGCGCGGCTAACGGCGTGGCGCAAAAAGATGTCAGAGGCGGCACCTTTCCATTGCGCCTCACTTGGCGGGAAATGCTGTCCGATATCCCCGTCCGCAAGGGCGCCGTAAATCGCATCGGTCACGGCATGCATACCTACGTCCGCATCCGAATGACCTTGCAATGCACGATCAAAAGGCACTTCAACGCCGCATAGAATTACATGATCACCGTCACCAAAGCGGTGTACATCGTAGCCATTGCCAACGCGAATATCCATGGCAGCCTGTCCTTTCAAAATACGTGCGGCGCGGGCAAAATCTTCGGGCGTCGTCACTTTTATATTGTCTTCTGAACCGGGAACAATCTGAACCGGTATATTTGCCGCGCGGGCAATTTCCACATCGTCAGCCGCATCACCTTTATGGGCAAGATGGGCCTCTAAGAGGGGGGCAAGGTGAAACCCTTGGGGTGTCTGCGCGCGCATTAATTTGCTGCGATCTTGTGTGCCGGACACCTGTCCGTGGTCATGTGTCCAAAGCGCGTCGGTGACCTGAAGGCCCGGTGCAGCACCTTTGGCGGTGTTAAGTGCGGCAATCACTTTATCAATCACAGTATCTGAGATACACGGGCGCGCTACATCATGGATTAGAACCTGATCAAAGCCTTGTTTTTGCGCTTCTTTTAGTCCGCATAGAACAGATGCATTCCGGGTTTCACCACCTGCAGTACGCGTGATCCCATCGAATGAGATACCCTTGATGTCACGGTCAATATCATCTTGATGAAGCACCAGAATGATAGTGGATAGGTGTCCGCAGGCGCGAAAGCGGTCAAGTGTCCATGCTGCAATCGGACGACCTGCAACATACTGCCATTGCTTTGGAATATCACCACCGGCACGGGTTCCACGGCCAGCTGCGACAATAATCGCAGCGGTCTTTGCTTTTGTGTCGTGGGTAGGTGTCATGGGAACAGGATGTATCAATCTTTACGGGTGATACAACTGAAATGGCGCACATTGGAATTGCAGAAATGATTAAAATATAGGCAACATACATTTTTTGGCTAATTTATGTGCAGTTTAGCATTGTAAGCGCTCTGGGGATCGCTAGGCATAGATGAATGAACACCTCAGCCGACCGATCAACACCACTCAGTCTTCCGAACCCGCCGGTTATGCTTGCCCCGCTGGCAGGCATTACGGACTTGCCGTTTCGAAAGCTTGTGAGCAAATTTGGGGCTGGCCGCGTTGTCAGCGAAATGGTTGCGTCACAAGAGCTGCTGAGCAGTCGTCCTGGCACGCGCGAAAAAGCAGAGCTTGGTGCCGAGGTTGAAAATACGGCAGTTCAGCTCGCGGGCCGTGATCCTGAATGGATGGCTGAGGCTGCGCGTCAGGTTGCCGACATGGGCGCAAAAATTATCGACATCAACATGGGTTGCCCCGCAAAAAAGGTCACCAGCGGGTATTCTGGCAGTGCCTTGATGCGCGATTTGGACCATGCGCTTAAACTAATTGATGCAGTGGTCGAGGCCGTGAATTTACCGGTGACGCTAAAGACGCGCCTTGGTTGGGACGAAAACCTGCTTAACGCGCCCGAGCTGGCGGTGCGTGCTGAACAAGCGGGCGTGCAGCAGATCGTCATTCACGGTCGCACCCGCTGTCAGTTCTATAAAGGTGCCGCGGATTGGTCGGCGATCGGCCGGGTTAAGAATGCGGTGAATATTCCCGTCATCGCGAACGGCGATATTACGGATGCACAAACAGCGCGCAACGCGCTTGATCAATCAGGGGCCGACGGTGTCATGATCGGCCGCGGTGCGCAGGGCCGCCCGTGGGTTCTGGCCGAAGTTGCCCATGCGATTTACGGCGATCAATCTGCCATTGGTGCGCCGGATGTTCCAAGCGGTGCTGATCTGTGTGATCTGGTCTCAGGCCATTTTGAAGACATGCTGGCGTTCTACGGAAGCTCTCTTGGGGGGCGCGTGGCACGTAAACATTTAGGCTGGTACATGGATTTTGCGCAAACGCCAGCAGCACTTCGTCGCGAAGTTCTGACTGCGGATCCAAGTGTCGTATTGACCCTTTTGCCGCTTGTCTTGCAACAGTATCAGGAGGCCGCGTAACAATGGACCGCGCACTTTGGATATCGCTTCCGTCGCCTGTCGTTCTGATCGGTGCTGATGATTGTGTGATCGATATGAACCCGGCGGGCGAAAGCTTTCTGAATGTATCTTGCAAGTCGCTGATCGGGAAGTCGCTCTGGGATACGGTTCTACGCGCGGCACCGATGGAAGGCGCGATGCAAAAGGCACGCAGCAGCCATTCAACCCTTTATATCAACGACGTCATTGTTGGGGACGCGGGAAAAGGCGGCATGGCGTATAATATTCAGGTGGCGCCGCTTCAAGGAACGGAAGGCGGCATGATTATGCTGATGTCGCCGCGTGAATTAACCACGCGCATTGACACATCGCGGACATCCCATTCTGCAGCGCGGTCTGCGATTGGCATGTCCGAAATGCTCGCCCATGAGATTAAAAACCCCCTCGCTGGCATAACTGGTGCGGCGCAACTTTTGTCCATGAACCTGTCAAACGGGGACAGGGAAATGACGGACCTCATTGTTGAGGAAACCCGCCGGATTGTGAAGTTGCTTGATCAAGTTGAGATGTTCGGGAACCTTCAACCGCCTGAGCAGAAAGTGGTTAATATTCACGACGTTCTGAACCGTGCTCGGCGGTCGGCGCTGGTCGGATTTGGCGCGCATATGACAATCGCTGAGCACTATGACCCATCGCTGCCATCGACCCTTGGTGACGCGGATCAATTGCTGCAGGTCATTCAGAATTTGCTCAAAAATGCCTCGGAGGCGGCGGACCGCCGTGGGGGGCATATCGATATTCGAACTTATTACGAGCACTCTTTGAGAGTGCGGCGCGCCGATGGTGAACATGCCCCGCTGCCGCTTCAGATTGAGATTATTGATGACGGGCCTGGCCTTCCGCCCGAGTTGGAAAATGACATTTTTGAACCCTTTGTATCGGGTAAAGAAAACGGGACGGGACTTGGGCTGGCGTTGGTTGCGAAGATCGTGGCTGACCACCATGGCTGGCTGCGGGTTGAGAGTGAACCCGGCAAGACGATGTTCCGGATTAGCCTGCCGCGTGCGCCCAAACATATGAAAGACCATACTGAATGACTGACCGCCAACTTATTGTTTTGAGGACTTATTAATATGGATGGCACTGTTCTTGTTGCTGATGATGATCGCACAATTCGAACCGTTTTGACTCAGGCACTGACCCGCGCAGGATGTAAAGTGCACGCGACCGCCAGCATGGTAACGTTGCTCCGATGGGTGGAAGAAGGGAAGGGCGATTTGGTCGTTTCGGACGTGGTTATGCCCGATGGTAATGGCCTTGATGCGCTACCCCATATCACCAAAGCGCGGCCCAATTTGCCGGTGATCATCATCTCGGCACAGAACACAATAATGACCGCAATTCAGGCCACTGAGAAAGACGCCTACGACTATCTCCCCAAGCCATTCGACTTGCCCGATCTGATGAAGCGCTGTGCGAAGGCGCTTGAGGCGAAGCGGAAAAGCCCTGCGGTTTCGCAGCCGCCTGTGAAGGACGAGGATGAGTTGCCTCTGGTCGGGCGGACTGTCGCAATGCAGGCGCTTTATAGGTTAATTGCGCGGGTGATGAACACTGATCTGTCGGTGCTAATTTTGGGTGAAAGTGGCACGGGTAAATCGCTTGTAGCACGCGCAATCCATGATTTTTCTGACCGCCGGAGCCTTCCTTTTGTTGTTGTTGGCGAGCGTGATTTAGAAGGTGTTGACGGTCCGGCGAATGTGTTGTCGCGGGTACGCGGTGGTACGCTTGTCTTTGACGAAATTGCAGATCTCAGTCTTGAGGCGCAAGCGCGGGTGGTGCGCATGTTGGATAGCATGCCGGAACCTGCGCCGCGGGTTATGGCCGCTAATCAGTCAGGTCTTGCAGAGCGTACAGAGCAGGGTTTGTTCCGAGAAGATTTATTCTATCGGCTGTCTGGCGTCACACTTTCTGTGCCGCCGTTACGTGAACGCGTGGAAGACATTGAACTTCTCGCGGCGCATTTTTTGAGCCGTTCTGACCGGAGTGGCGGGCATGCAAAGTTTTTCTCTGACGAGGCGATGGACTTACTCCGCAACTATAGCTGGCCCGGAAACGTGCGCCAATTTGAACATGCCATCAAGCGCTTGGTCGTCACTGTCGCAGAAGAGCAAATCACCGAAGCACAAGTTGAAACCATGCTTCGCAACCAGCCAGCCGTTAGCACAACGCTGCGCGCAGGTGAGGGTGAAAAACTGTCAGCATCGGTCTTTAAACATCTAAGACGATACTTTGATCTGCACGGTGGAGAGCTGCCGCCCGATGGGCTTTACGGTCGAATTTTGCGCGAAATTGAGATGCCGCTGATCGAGATCGCGCTTGATGCGACCGGCGGGAATCAAGCTAAATGTGCCGATCTTCTTGGCATCAACCGCAATACCTTGCGAAAAAAGATCACTGACCTCGATATTGAGGTGACACGCCGACGCAAATTGATGTAAATACATCACATAAGCGTGGCCAAATGGTCGCATAGCGCCTGTTAAGGGCGTGCAAGGCTAGGGTGAGACGAGATGAGGCTACGTGCGGACCGCAGGTTTTGGGATCGGCTAAGCCGATTTTACCGGCGCCGTAGTACCCGCAGCGCGTTTACCGTTCTTGTCGTAGCACTCGGTCCCATACTCGCGATTGCGACTTTCACCGTTCTTGGCCCATTGCAAGATCAAGCTGTTGGGAACAGTCTTCGGCTCGTGCTGTTGGCAGACCTCGTCTATGCGCTGGTCGTGGCGACCATGGTTGCTAGTCGTGTCGCGCAAATGATTGCAGCACGGCGTGCTAAGTCTGCGGGATCGCGGCTGCATTTAAGGTTAACGGGTGTTTTCGCCCTTGTTGCGCTTCTTCCAACCATTCTTGTGGCGATTTTTGCGGGCCTTACAGTGAACGTAGGGCTTGAGGGCTGGTTCTCTGATCGGGTGCGCGGTGTAGTTGGGGCCTCATTAACGGCAGCGCAGGCCTATGAAACTGAACAGCGCGAAGACCTAATTCGGGATGCGCAGATACTCGCGCGCTTCTTGAATGTGTCGCAGCGGGACGGTGTGTTAAGTGATGCAGAGCTCCGTCTTGTATTGGGTCAAGTGCAGCCGACCATCCAAAACCCGTTGGCCGAGGCGTTTATTATCGATGGGAACGCTGAAATCCGCGCGCGCGGTGCCGGCAGTTACTTGTTCAACTATGAAGAACCTGCCGAACAGTTCTTCGGTGAAGCGCGTGATAACGGCGTTGCAGTGATTGAGGATTGGGGCCGTGACGAGTTTCGTGCGCTTGTCCCTCTTGCAAATTCACTGGACCGGTTTGTTTATATTAGCCGTGAAGTTGACGGCGCTATTTTGCAGTTGCTTGATGACACCCAACAAAGTGCCAAGTTGTACCAACAATTAGAACAGGACCGTGGGCGCCTTTTGTTTGAATTTGGTCTTCTTTATCTTGGGTTTGCTGTCATCTTGATCCTTGCAGCGATTTGGTTGGGCCTTTGGTTTGCAGAGCGTCTTGCACGGCCCGTTGGTAGGTTGGCTGGTGCTGCGCGTCGGGTAGGCATGGGGGACCTTGATGTTGTCGTGCGCGAAGAGCGCGGTGACGATGAGATTTCGATGCTAAGCCGGTATTTCAACCAGATGACGCGGCAGCTTAAGCAACAACGCGACACGCTCCTCGACAGTACCCGCCAGATTGAGCGGCGCCGTCGTTTGTTTGATAGTGTGCTATCGTCTGTTACGTCTGGCGTGGTTGGGCTTGATGCTGGTGGTCATGTGTCATTTGTAAATAAATCGGCAGAACGACTGCTTAGACTTGATCCTGATCTGGAGGCACGGGTCATTTCAGAGGCTGTGCCAGAGTTTGAGCAGCTTTTCGACGATGTAACAGCGAACAATAACAAGGTAGTACAGGCAGAAGTTAAGGTCACACGAAATGGTGTGATGGAAAGCCTTCTTGTGCGAATTGCCCCCCGTATCGGAAGCGACGGCACCGAAGGATATGTAATTTCGTTCGACGATGTGACCGACCTAGTCAGCGCACAGCGGATGGCTGCTTGGGGGGACGTCGCGCGCAGGATTGCGCACGAGATCAAGAACCCGCTGACCCCAATTCAGCTAAGTGCCGAGCGGATTAAACGTAAGTTTGGCCGCGAAGTTGAAGACGCGGAAGCGCTGGAGCAAATGACCGGTGTGATTGTGAGGCAGACAGGTGATTTGAGGCGGATCGTCGATGAGTTCTCAAAATTTGCGCGTATGCCAGAACCGCAGCGGCGCGAGGAGGATTTGTCACAAATTCTACGCGATGCGGTGACGCTGCAATCTGCAAGTGGCTTGAAGATCACTGCGGATATCCCACAAGTTCCGATTTGGGCCGATATAGATTCAACAATGGTAGGTCAGGCGCTGACAAACCTTATTAAGAACGCTTCAGAGGCTATTGAAAGCTATGAGGAAAAATTTGGTGTGCGGCCTCGAAACCCAGAAGTATCGGTCAGCCTAACGACCGTTGACCATGCGGTGCAAATTATGATCTCGGATAATGGTATTGGGTTGCCAGTTGATCGCAGCAAGCTGTTTGAGCCCTATGTTACGACCCGAGACAAAGGTACTGGCTTGGGGCTACCTATCGTTAAAAAGATCATCGAAGAACATGGCGGTTCCCTGTCATTGGAAGACGCAGAGCCGATGGGCGGTAATACCCACAGCGGGGCGTCTGCGATTGTGACGCTGCCCATTTCACCTATGAAAAACCAGATAAAATGATGCACAAAAGACAGCACGGAGCGAGGTTGGCATGAGCCATATTTTGATCACAGATGACGAGCGAGATATCCGCGAATTGGTGGGGGATATTCTGAAAGACGAGGGATTTGAGGTGAAGCTTGCAGGCACCTCAACCGAGTGCATTGCCTCTATCAAAGACGAAGTGCCCGCGCTGATGATCCTCGATATTTGGCTTAAAGACAGTGACATGGACGGAATTGATATTCTGAAAACTGTCAAGCGAGAGCACCCTGAAGTGCCCGTTGTCATCATATCGGGGCATGGAAATATTGAGATTGCAGTCGCAGCCATTAAACAGGGCGCTTACGATTTCATTGAAAAACCGTTCAACATCGATCAACTGATGGTCGTGATTACGCGCGCTATGGAAACGTCGCGGCTTCGTCGTGAGAATGTGGCTTTGAAGAGGACGGGTGGTCAATCGGCGCCAATGATCGGTCATTCTGCGGCGTTCAAGACCCTTCGAAGCCAGTTAGATAAAGTGACTAATTCTAACGGGCGCGTGATGCTGACTGGTCCTGCCGGCGCGGGTAAAGACGTCGCGGCACGCTATATCCATGCACAGTCGCCGCGGTCAGATGCTCCTTTTGTGACAGTTAATTCTGCGGGGGTTGATCCCGAACACATGGAAGAAATCTTGTTCGGCCGTGAGACCAGCAAAGGTCCCGAGCCCGGACTTTTAGAGCAAGCAAGCGGCGGCGTCATTTATTTTGACGAAGTCGTTGATATGCCTCTTGGCACGCAGTCCAAGATCTTGCGCGTTTTGGTTGATCAACAATTCGTTCGGGTTGGCGGTGCGGAGAAAGTGAAAGTCGATCTTCGTGTAATTTCCAGTTCCAATCGCGACTTGGAGAAAGCAATTGCAGATGGTGCGTTCCGCGAAGAGCTGTATCACCGTCTGAATGTTGTACCCGTAACGGTGCCTGGCCTTGATGAGCGCCGCGAAGACATCCCTGTGTTGGCGGCACATTTCATCGAACAGCTGCATCAGAGCCAAGGGTTGCCGCTGCGCGAATTAACTCAAGAGGCCGAGACGCGCCTTCAAACCATGAACTGGCGCGGCAATGTTCGTCAGTTGAAAAACGTGATTGAGCGGGTTTTGATTTTGGGCGACGACACTGGTCCCATTGATGTGGCAGATTTGCCAAACGATGATGCGGGCGCGGGGGGCGATGATGCGGTTGTTGTGCCAAGTGCGTTGGCTGCTTTGCCGCTCCGTGAGGCCCGTGAACTGTTTGAGCGCGAGTATTTGCTGGCGCAAATTAACCGTTTTGGGGGCAATATCAGCCGTACAGCTACGTTTGTTGGTATGGAGAGGTCCGCTTTGCACCGCAAGCTGAAGACGCTGGGTGTGGTGACAAGCTCGAAAGGTGGCGCGCGCGTTGCCGAAGTGTTTGATGATACTGCCGACGCGCAGAACAATTGACCTAAAGCGCGCCGCGTGTCACCCACACAGAACCACGATGAGTGTTAGGGAAGCCCCATGAAGGTCATTATTTGCGGCGCAGGACAAGTTGGCTGGCAGATTGCGCGCCATTTGGCATCTGAAAACAACGATGTGACAGTTGTAGACAATAATGCCGAACTTGTTCGCCGAGCGACAGAAACCCTTGATGTTCAAGGCGTTGCCGGCTTTGCAAGTTATCCTGATGTTCTTGAGCGTGCGGGTGCGCGCGACGCTGATATGGTGATCGCCGCGACCCATTCGGATGAGGTCAACATGGTGACCTGTCAGGTGGCGCATTCGGTGTTTGAGGTGCCACGCAAAATCGCGCGCCTGCGTGCCCAGTCTTATCTTGATGCGATTTACTCTGATCTCTACCGCCGTGATCACCTGCCGATTGACGTGGTAATCAGCCCTGAGCGCGAAGTGGCCCAAGCTGCTTTGCTACGCCTTTCAAGCCCAACTGCTTTTGACACAGAGTTTTTCCTCGACAACAAAGCCCAGCTTTTGGGGCTGACCATTGGTGAAGATTGTCCTGTTATCAACACGCCGCTACGTCAGTTGACAGACCTGTTTTCAACGCTGCGTGCCCTTGTTGTGGGCATTCGCCGCGAGGGTGTCTTGTTCAAACCCGAGGCCGGTGATCAGATTTTTGCAGGTGACGAGTGCTATATTTTTGCAGACGTCGCGGACGTGTCGCGGACCCTTGAGATTTTTGGCAAAAAGGCCCGTAAACAAGAGCGGGTTGTTCTGATTGGTGGTGGTAATGTTGGGTTGGCGGTTGCCAAAGCCCTTGAAGAGCAACGCCACCGTATCCGTGCAAAAGTAATCGAGAAAAACCGTGCATGTGCCGAACGGGCGGCCGATGCGCTGGAAAAAACGATTGTCTTGCACGGTGATGGTTTGGATCGTAATCTACTGCGTGAAGCTAACATCGACAGCGCCGATGCGGTTTTGGCCGTAACCGACGATGACAAGACTAACATTTTGGCCGCTGTGCGCGCCAAAAATAACGGCTGTCCCATGGCGATTTGTTTGATCAATGACCCCACGTTGGTCCCGCTTTTGGCCCCTTTGAAGATTGACGCCTATATCAACCCGCGCGCAACCACAGTTAGCTCTATTTTGCGCCACGTGCGGCAAGGTCGCGTGCGTCATGTTTACTCGGTTGGTGATGCTGAGGCGGAAGTGATCGAGGCGCAGGTACTTTCAACCAGTCAGCTTGCTGGTCGCAAGATTAGCGAGATTGATCTGCCAGAAGGTGTGATGGTTGCGGGGCTGTTAAAAGGCGGAAAGCTGATCAAACCGGTAGGTGCGACGCGTATCGATGAGGGCGATGTCGTGGCGCTATTTGCCATGTCGGCTGATGTGGCCGAGGTGGAGCGGCTCTTGCAGGTTTCCATCGACTTTTTCTGATGCGCGCACAGATTGAACAATATCCACTGTTTGTCGTTTTGCTGGCGATCAGCGGGATGGCGATGATCATTCCGGCCGTCGCAGGTTATCTTAGCCGCGATTTATTTGAAGCACGGGTGTTTCTGTACACGGGCATCCTACAGATGTTTTTCGTCGCGATGATCGCAATTGCATCACGGCGTGAAGGGCGGGGCGTTTCAGCCCGCGCGCAGCTTTTAACTCTTGTTGCGGCGTTTACAATTCTGCCCGCAGTGCTGGCATTTCCGTTTTATGAGGCCTTGCGCACGACCACTTTTACCAACGCCTATTTCGAAATGGTGTCCCATTTCACAACAACTGGCGCGACTGTTTTTGATGTGCCTGAACGCCTATCCGTGCCGCTTCATCTGTGGCGGGCGTTGGTTGCATGGTCTGGCGGTTTGTTCGTTTGGATCACGGCCGTTGCTTTGCTGGCACCGCTCAATCTGGGCGGCTTTGAGGTGTCATCCACACCGCGTGCGGGGCAACGCTCGGCCACGTATTCGCAATTCAGCAAAACAACTGCGCCATCTAAACGGCTTGTGCGTCACTCGATTTATCTGACCCCAATTTATACGGGCCTGACCGCGCTTATGTGGTTGTTACAAGTGATCGCGGGTGAGGACGCCTTTACCGCGCTGATCCACGCAATGGGTCTTATTTCAACCAGCGGAGTTTCTGCCGTCGGCGGATTAACAGGCGGTTCGGGCAGCATAATCGCAGAAGCCGTTTTGTTGCTATTTATGGTTTTTGCTTTCACGCGGCTCACGTTTTCAAACGACTTTAGCGCCCAACAAGCCGGCACGCTGCGGCGCGATCCTGAAATGCGCATCGCCCTTTCGGTCATCATCATTGTGCCAAGCTTGCTTTTCCTGCGTCACTGGTTTGGGGCCTTTGAAGTAAACGACGAAGAAAACTGGCTGGCGGCGCTTCATGCAATCTGGGGGTCCGTTTTCACTGTGGCGTCGTTCCTAAGTACGACTGGCTATGAGAGCGTCCATTGGTCATCCGCGCAAGATTGGTCAGGCCTCACCGCTCCGGGCATGATTTTGCTGGGGCTTGCGTTGATGGGCGGCGGCGTTGCAACAACTGCGGGTGGTGTGAAATTGATGCGTGTTTATGCGCTTTATCAACACGGGCTGCGCGAAATGGGACGTTTGGTTCATCCAAGTTCCGTTGGCGGGGCAGGAGGTATGGGGCGGCATATTCGCCGCGAAGGGGCGTTTATCGCATGGATTTTCTTCATGACGTTTGTGCTGTCGTTTGCATTGGTCATGACGCTTTTGTCCCTAACGGGGCTGCCGTTTGAGATTTCCATGGTGCTATCCGTTGCAGCGCTTTCAACCACGGGGCCACTTTCGGAATTGGCCTTGGCGGAACCAATTGCTTTGGCGGCCCTAACAGATGCAGCCAAGTACATCTTATGTGCGGCGATGGTTCTGGGACGTTTGGAGACTTTGGCCCTCATCGCTCTTTTCAATCCTGAATTTTGGCGAAAATAACCATACATCCGGATTTTGGAGTGTGTGCGGCAAATACGTCATATTTAGGGGGTGGAAGTTTTGCCTGTGAACCTACATAAATGAGGTAACCCCGGCACGGGGAGAGATCGATAAACGATCCGGCAAAAAGGACCACAACTGATGGCTGACAAGCAGAACTTGCAAGACGCATTCCTGAACCACGTACGTAAAACGAAGGTTCCATTGACTATTTTCTTGATTAACGGCGTTAAATTGCAGGGCGTTATCACATGGTTTGATAATTTCTGCGTTCTTTTGCGCCGCGATGGTCAGTCGCAGCTGGTGTACAAGCAAGCCATTTCAACGGTCATGCCTTCCACACCAATCAGCCTTTATGACGGTGAAGAGCCGTAAGGCCAGCCGCACGTGAGCACTGAACATTTCGAGACCGAAACGCCCAACACCCGGGCGTGGGTGATCCATCCTGACATAAAAAGCGACCGCGATCGGCGCGAGGCTAATGATGCTTTGGCTGAAGCAATTGCTTTGGGCGAAGCTTTGCCAAACCTTGATGTGGAAGGCGGGACAGTTGTCTCGCTTCCCAAAGTTCATGCGGGCATGCTTTTTGGTAAAGGTAAGATCGAAGAGCTGCGCGTAATCTTCAAAGATAATGACATCGAGCTGGTCTTGGTCGACGGTCCCGTTACGCCCGTTCAGCAGCGTAACCTCGAAAAAGCATGGGGCGTGAAACTGCTTGATCGCACGGGTCTTATCCTTGAGATTTTCAGCGATCGTGCGCGCACTCGTGAAGGTGTTTTGCAAGTTGAGATGGCGCATTTGGCCTATCAACGTACCCGTCTGGTCCGCGCTTGGACCCACCTTGAGCGCCAAAGGGGTGGTCTGGGCTTTGTTGGTGGTCCCGGCGAGACACAGATCGAAGCGGACCGCCGCGCCATCGATGATCAAATGGGGCGCTTGCGTAAACAGCTTGAAAAAGTGGTTAAAACCCGCGCGCTTCACCGTGCGGCACGTGCAAAAGTACCGTTCCCTGTTGTTGCTTTGGTCGGCTACACAAACGCGGGGAAATCGACCCTCTTCAATCGGGTAACCGGTGCGGATGTATTCGCCAAAGACATGCTCTTTGCGACGCTTGACCCCACGATGCGCCGGCTGGAAATCGAAGACGGTCCAGAGATTATTTTGTCCGACACTGTGGGCTTTATCTCTGATTTGCCAACGCAGCTTGTTGCTGCTTTCCGCGCGACCCTTGAGGAAGTATTGGACGCCGACCTGATTTTGCATGTGCGTGACATCAGCCATCCCGAAACAGAAAATCAGGCACGCGATGTCATGACCATTCTGGCTGATCTGGGCGTTGCCGAGACTGCGCCGATGATTGAGGTCTGGAACAAAATTGATTTGCTAGATGACAGCGCGCGCGATGGGGCAATTGAGACTGCATCGCGTTCGGACACGTTGCACGTTGTATCTGCGCTTACGGGACATGGCTTGGATGATCTTCTAGCGGCTGTTTCACAAACCCTGACACCGGACCTTCATATTGAGACCCTGAATGTTCCATACGCCAACGGCAAAGGCCGCGCGTGGCTGTTTGAAGAGGGTGTGATTGAGGAAGAAAGCGCCGATGAAACCGGCTATATCTTTAAGGTAAAATGGACTGCGCGGCAGGCCAAGAAGTTCCGCAATTTATAAGCATATCAGACGCTTACGTTACTTACTTGATGTGGCGCATTAACGCGGTAAAAGGCGGGTGACACCTGTCGCACCAGCCCGCGCAAGATCAAGGTCAAGTGACATTGGGATATATTCGCCCCGCCGCCACAGTACACCAAGGTCATCATAGTGGCGCGACAGCGGATGCCCTGATTGGCCCGTCGAAATAATGAAAACGGAACTATCAGGGTCAGCAAAGTCATACACACCACGGTAGCCCGCGCCGTGTACGTTATGAAACGGATCGGCAGGATCCCCCGATGTACGCCCTCGCATCAACGTATTATCCCCGCCAGAAGTGCTTTGCCGAATGTTGACCACGTGCCGCAAAATGGGTGTTTCACCCAGCACAGGGTGATCATGGGTCGCCTGATGGACATCGCCCCAGCGTAGGGATTCAAGCGCGGTGCCGTATCTTTCATTGATCCAGATGATCGCATCATCAAGTGCCAGCCGCGCCATGTCTTCGCAGGTTTCAAGCGGGGCAGATTGCACCACATCACACCAAGCGGCGGCCCCATCAATATCTCTGTACACCCGTTCAAGGAAAATAGGCTCAACGTGGGTGAATTCAGTATAAAGCGGGCCAAGTTCGTCGCGGATTAGCCGTGTTTGAAGCGCTTTGACCCATGCAGAATAGATCAGCGGCTCGGGTAAATGTTCGTTCATCTCGCCGTTCCAATCCGCCAAAAGTGTTAGCGCGCGCTGTCGCTGACGCTCGGGCGTGCCAGCTGGGGCAGGCGGACCAGTGAACCACAAATTTGCCCCAATCAGCGGTAGAATGGTGCGGGCCGTGACGCTGACTGTATCAAGCTGTGCTTCGATAAAACTGTCGCGGGTGTGGACTTGGCGTGATTGCATCAGGCGGGCCCAACGGGTGATCCGCTGGGTGTCCCCGTAGGTGAAACTGACGTGGTTAGGGAACGTGGCATCGGTCACTTTGTTGTTGGTATTGCCGATTATGCCACCCTCGGGCATTAAAATGCGTGGACTGGCTTCGGGGGGCAGGATCCCTTGCCATCTGTTTTGGGCGACCCATCCTGGGCTTGGCAAGCGCCCTTTGGTTTGGTGGCGTGCATCCCGTGCGGGCAGGGCACCGATTGTAACCATGCCAACGCCGTCACGATCTGCCAGCATTAGGTTTTGCGACGGCGCGATAAATGTCTGTGCGGCGTCTGCGGCAGCTTGCACTGATTTGGCCATCATAAGCGCCATACCAGCACTCATTGATGTGTCTTTGGGCGAAAGAGCAGTCCAGTTTAGCGCGGCAACATACCCGTCGCGCATAAGGGTGCCGAGGTTATAATGTTCAGGCGGCAGGACCGGTCCGTTTTCGGTCCAGCGCAGCGTAAGTGTCTCGGACGGGGCATCCTTGACGTTGATGATGCTATCGCGGGTTCTGAACTGCGCAAAACCATTTGGCGTGCGGTATTGTGTGGGATCATCGGGATTAAGCTGTTCAAAAACAAGGTCTTGGTCATCAGCGTACGATGCCGTGAGACCCCATCCCAAAGCAGCACTCCGCCCCATTAATACCAAGGGAATACCCGGAATTGTGCCCCCAATGATGCCGCCTGAAGCAAGTTCAAGCCGCGCCAGATACCAAATTGAGGGGGATGAAAACGCCAGATGTGGATCACTGGCCAACAGGCTACCACCAGTGGCAGAACGTGACGGTGCCGCAGCCCACGCATTGGATGCACCTGCAAGATCGCGGGGCCGGAAAGGTGAAATCGGGTGCTGCGGTTTTTGGCTGCTTGCCGCATAAACGCGCGTGCTACCTTGGGGCATCACCTCCGCAAATGAAGGCAGATCTGCAAGGCCTTCACCGGGTGTATCAGGCAGCAGGTCCAACATCCGTTCGTTCGATAATATCAAAGAGGTGCGCGCGCGAAGGACCTCTTGTTCAAGATGGGTGGTGCCCTGCAGCGCCATTAACTTAATCAGGGCGATGCTGTCTGCAGGCTGCCAAGGGGCGATCTGATTGGAAAACAAGAACAGCTCGGGTGCGCCGCGTCCAAGAGCATCCGCGTTGATCTGCGATAATCTTGCGTTGATACCGGCCGAATAAGCCTCAAGAGCCGCCAAAGTTTCACGAGTTTGGACCGAGACTGATTGTGTCGCAAGGGTGTAAAGGTCCAGCCTGCGTAGGACACGGTCAATGGGCAGTGTCTCGGGGCCGAACACTTCAGACAAACGCCCCTGAACAGTCCGCCGCATGGTGATGAGTTGCCACAGCCTGTCTTGCGCGTGGGCATACCCAAGACCGAAGAAAACATCTTCGTCGATGCTGCCGACAATATGCGGCACATTGGCGTTGTCGCGGACGATTTCGACAGGGGCTGTAATGCCGCTCAGCGCAACATCTGCATCATAATCGGGCAGAGAGCGGGAGGCGAACATATAAAGCACGCCCACCGCCATGATGCAGCAGACACAAACTCCGACAAAAAGCCGAAAAATCCATTTTGTAATGCTCAGCATCGGCTGGCTCTTTCACGTGTTAGTACGGGCGCGCCTTAGCCCAGCCAACCGCATCGCTTGCGGATATTTACGGAATAATGCGCGAGTATTTTGAGCCTTCAAGTGTAGCGCCCACAAGCAGACCTGCCTGACCGAAAACTACAGCAATCACCGGTGACAGGGATGTGATCGTGCCTGCGCGGATGCTGTCACCGCGGTCTTTGAACGCATACTCAAGATCAGCGCCCGCGGCCCAGCCTTTGGAGCGGCGGAAATCCATCAGCGACTCGTCTGTCATGAAAAACAGAACATGGGCATATTGCTGTGCGCCCAATTGCAGGCCCACATTTCCTTGCGCAGTTGAGTAATAATCAACAGTAGACCCGCCCACTTGCAACGCACCACGTCCGTATGCGCCGCCGATACCGATCAGACCAGCTTCCGTAACCAATGGCATGACCAACATACCGCTGGCTTTTTGCGCCAGATCGTTGGTTGCAGGGTATTTACCGTACATAAAGTTCAATGTTTGATCGACGCGCGCATCAATTTTGCCCGCTCCTTTAGAGCCGATCCCGTTGCCGCAACCAGCCAAGATAGGCAAGCTGGCAAGCGCGCCCATGGTAAATGCACGGCGCGATGGCTTTGCAACCGCCTCCGCAGGGTCTTGGTCAAATAGAGAACCTGTAATGTTTTGTGTCATGGTCTTGCCTCTGCTCAGGTGCCAATTTTGGCCTTTATATCTGGCCAATTTGCCGCTTTTTGCGACATTTTCTGTCTAAATAATATAGCGGGGCGCGCCTGATGTCACTCAGGAACTGCATAAACTTTGATCTGCGCAGCCTCTCGCCTAGGCTTTTTGCAGTAATCTGGCGACGGTGGGTGCGAAATACGTCAAAATGCCATCACAGCCCGCGCGTTTGAAGGCCAGCAAGCTTTCGGTCATCACGCGCTCGCCGTCGATCCAGCCGTTTTGCGCGGCTCCCGTGATCATCGCGTATTCACCTGAAACCTGATAGGCGTAAGTGGGCACACCGAACTCTGCTTTGACACGCTGGCAAATATCAAGATACGGCATGCCCGGCTTCACCATGACCATATCCGCACCCTCGCTCAGATCGCGGTGAATATGGCGCAAGGCCTCATCACTATTTGCAGGGTTCATTTGATATGTCTTTTTGTCGCCCTTTAACGCACCAGATGCACCAACCGCATCGCGGAACGGGCCATAAAACGCACTGGCGTATTTGGCCGAGTAGGACATGATCGTCACGTTTTGATGTCCTGCTTCTTCAAGCCCGCGACGCATCGCCCCGATCCGCCCGTCCATCATATCCGATGGCCCCAAAATATCTGCACCGGCCTCGGCTTGGGCCAAAGCCATTTTGACCAATGCTTCAACAGTTTCGTCGTTCACGATAACGCCATCACGGACAATCCCGTCGTGACCGTTGATGTTATAGGGATCAAGAGCCACGTCCGTCATCACAGCAATCTCGGGCACGGCCTCCTTGATCGCGCGGGTGGCACGGTTCGACAGATTATCCTTTCCCCACGCCTCTGCACAGTCTTGTGTCTTAAGCTCTGGCTCGATGTAGGGGAAAATACACATGGCCGGAATGCCAAGATCACGGGCTTCACGCGCTGCATCCACTAAACGGTCAATGGTTAACCGCGACACACCAGGCATAGAGGCGATTGGCTGCTCTGCATCAGTACCTTCCATGACAAACACGGGCCAAATCAGATCATCAACAGTCAGTGTGTTTTCACTGGCCAAGCGCCGCAACGCGTCGGACGTACGCAAACGGCGTAGGCGTGTTGCAGGGAAGGCGGCGGTAACAGGTGTCATGTCAGGTGGCTTTCGGTCTTTGAATTCTGTGCCACTTTGCCTCAATCCAGCGCACCCAACAAGGGGCGTTGGCGGTTGGCATCGCGGCGCGGCCTCGCTATAGCGAACCGACGCAGAGGCGTGTGATGATTTAGCCGGAGTTGGCCCTTGGATTGGTATGAAGCGGTATTTGAACTGATTGACCTGAGGTCATTTTCAAACCTGTGGTACTGGATCGCGCTCGCGGTGTTTTGGTCATCGGCGAGCCACTATGTTCTGGGCGTGCCCTTTGATCTGGTTTTACGCGCGAAACGCAAAGGTGGGCAGGCCGAGGCTGACTTGCGCGATATGGTTCGCGTGGCGATCAACCGCCTGCTGATCATCGGTGAAGTGTCAGGGCTTTTGATCTTTGGGTTTGGCTGCTTTGTCATCACTGGACTGTTTTTATTGGGCTTTATGTACGGCGTTGAGTTTGCGCAGGCGTTATTCTTGATCCTGTTCCCGATGGGACTGTTGGGGCTGATGTCCATCCGTGCCGCTAGCAGTATCGAGTCCAATGTCGAAACCATGGACCAGCTTCATGCCCGCCTTTTGAAACACAGGTTTTGGACGCAAGTCCTTGGGATTATTTCTATTTTCATCACCGCGATTTGGGGCATGTATCAAAATATGGTCGTGGGTAGCCTTTGAAGTGGTGCGATCCGTGCTCAAACTTGTGTCTGTGCCTTGACGCGGCCCGTCAGCGCGGTAGGTCATCCGCATGACCCAACCCCTGATCATTTCCGGCGCCCCCGAGGGCTATGACGCCCAACTGCTTCTGCGCGAGTACGAAAAAAGTGGTAGCGTTATTCACGTGGCGCGCGATGATAAACGCCTTGAAGCGATGCGCGAGGCTTTGGCGTTTTTCGCACCTGACGTCCCAGTTTTCAGCTTTCCTGCGTGGGATTGTCTGCCCTACGACCGCACATCGCCCAACGCAGATGTCTCTGCGGCGCGGATGGCGGTTCTGGCGGGGCTTGTGGCGGGGGGGGCGAAACAGTTCATCTTGCTGACCACTCTGAATGCTGCGACCCAACGCATCCCTGCGCGTAGCGTGCTTGAAGGGGCAAGCTTTATCGCAACTGTCGGGCACCAAGTGAACGAAGAGGCATTGCGGGCGTTTTTGGTACGCATGGGCTTCACCCAAAGCCCCACTGTCGTAGAGCCTGGTGATTATGCGGTCCGCGGCGGCATCATTGATGTCTATCCGCCGGGGCAATCGGGGCCAGTGCGGCTTGACCTCTTTGGGGACGTGTTGGACGGCGCCCGCAGGTTTGATCCGGCCACGCAGCGCACCACGGAAAAGCTATCGGTTGTTGAATTGGCGCCAGTGTCCGAGGTCATCTTGGACGAGCCTGCGATTACGCGCTTTCGGCAGACCTACCGCATTGAATTTGGCGCGGCAGGCACAGACGATCCGCTTTATGAGGCCGTGAGCGCAGGGCGCAAACACGCTGGCATCGAACATTGGTTGGCGTTTTTCCACGATCATCTTGAGACCCTTTTTGATTATGTGCCCAACGCGGCAATTGCGCTTGATGATCAAAGTGCGGCCATGCGTGACGCGAGATGGGCCAGCATCGTTGACCAATACGAAAACCGCCAAGAGGCGCTAAAACAGAAGAAACGCTTGGGCACTGTTTACAAGCCGGCGCACCCTGCGGGTCTTTATCTTGATGATGACGCATGGACCGCGGCTACATCTGAGCGGCGCATGCTTCAGCTGGTTGCTTTGCCGCAATCCACAGGTGCGGGGGTCATTGATGCGGGTGGGAGAATTGGACGGAATTTCTCACCCGAACGTCAGCAAGAAAGTATAAGCCTATTCAGTAGCTTGTCAGCACATATTAAAGCATCACTTCAAGAGCGCCCTGTAATTATCGCCTCATATTCCGAAGGCGCGCGGGAACGGTTGCACGGGCTTCTCGCCGATGAAGGGCTGGTTGATCTGGCGCTGATTTCAAACGCTGGTGATATCGCCAACAGTCGCGTTCATCTGGCGGTCTGGGGACTTGATCACGGGTTTGAAAGCCCTGAAATGGTCGTGATTTCAGAGCAAGATGTTTTAGGGGACAGGCTGATCCGCCGCGCCAAGAAAAAGCGCCGCGCGGATAATTTCCTGTCTGAAACTCAAAGCCTTAGCCCTGGTGACTTGGTCGTGCACGTCGACCACGGTGTTGGTCGCTTCATGGGCCTTGAAGTTGTCACAGCCGCAGGGGCGGCGCATGAGTGTCTGTCGCTTGAATATGCGGAAGCGGCAAAACTGTATTTGCCCGTTGAGAACATTGAGCTGTTGTCCAAGTTTGGCAACGATCAGGGCCTGCTTGATAAGTTGGGTGGTGGTGCGTGGCAGGCCAAGAAAGCTAAACTTAAAGAACGTATTCGCCAGATCGCCGATCGGTTGATCCGCGTCGCGGCAGAGCGCGCCTTGCGCACAGCGCCGATGATGGAGCCGCCCTCAGGGATGTGGGATGCGTTTTCGGCGCGCTTTCCTTACCAAGAAACTGACGATCAGCTGAGCGCCATCGGCGACGTGCTTGACGATCTGGCCAGTGGCCAACCCATGGACCGCCTCATTTGCGGCGATGTAGGCTTTGGCAAAACCGAAGTCGCCATGCGCGCGGCGTTTATCGCGGCAATGTCGGGCGTACAGGTCGCTATCATCGCGCCCACAACGCTACTGGCGCGCCAACACTACAAATCATTCGCCGAACGCTTCCGCGGTTTTCCGTTAGAGGTGAGACAGCTGTCTCGCTTCGTATCGGCCAAAGAGGCCAGTGAGACCCGTGACGGTATCAATCGGGGGACCGTTGACATTGTCATTGGCACCCACGCGCTGCTGGCAAAATCTGTGCGTTTTGAACGTCTTGGGTTGCTCATTATTGACGAAGAACAGCATTTCGGTGTTCAGCACAAAGAGCGTTTGAAACAGATGCGGACAGATGTCCATGTTCTTACGCTAACCGCCACGCCCATCCCGCGAACGCTGCAGCTGTCGCTTTCTGGCGTGCGCGACTTGTCGATTATTGGCACGCCACCGATGGACCGTCTTTCAATCAGAACCTACGTCAGCGAATTTGATCCCGTCACCATCCGCGAGGCGCTTTTGCGTGAGCATTATCGCGGTGGGCAGTCGTTCTATGTGGTTCCGCGCATCTCTGATCTACCCGAGATTGAGGAGTTCTTGCGCGAAGAAGTTCCCGAAGTCAGCTTTATCGTGGCAAACGGTCAGATGGCTGCGGGGCAACTCGACGATACAATGAACGCGTTTTATGACGGCAAATACGACGTGCTACTTGCAACAACGATTGTGGAGTCGGGCATCGATATTCCAACCGCCAACACAATGATCGTGCACCGCTCTGACATGTTTGGTCTGTCGCAGCTGTACCAAATTCGTGGGCGCGTGGGCCGTTCTAAAACCCGTGCCTATGCATATTTGACCACGAAACCCCGTGCGAAGCTGACACCTACCGCCGAAAAACGTCTGCGCGTACTTGGCAGCCTCGACACATTAGGCGCCGGTTTCACCTTGGCATCCCAAGACCTTGATATTCGCGGCGCAGGGAATTTGATTGGCGAAGAACAATCGGGGCAGATGCGTGAGGTAGGCTACGAACTTTACCAATCCATGCTTGAAGAAGCTATTGCCAACATCAAGTCTGGCAAGGCTGAAGGTTTGATTGATGACGGGCAATGGGCGCCGCAGATTAACCTTGGTGTACCAGTGTTGATACCCGAAGACTTCGTTCCTGATCTTGACGTGAGGCTTGGATTATATCGCCGTCTCAGTGGGTTGCAGAGCAAAGTTGAACTAGAAGGCTTTGCTGCTGAGTTGATCGACCGGTTCGGTAAGCTGCCCCGTGAAGTGAACACATTGATGCTTGTCGTCCGGATTAAAGCGATGTGCAAAAAGGCCGGAATTGCCAAGTTGGACGCGGGCCCCAAAGGCGCGACGATCAGCTTTCACAACAATAAATACGCATCACCCGAGGGCCTCGTTGCCTTTATGGATGAGCAGAACGGCGATGCACGTGTTCGCGACAACAAGATCGTTGTTGCGCGGCAATGGTCGAGTGAAGCAGACAAAATCAAAGGATCGTTCGCTTTGGCCAAGGCCCTTGCCGAAAAAGCGATTGCCCACAAAAAGAAGCAAAAAGCGAAAGCTTAGGGGCGAATGCCACGCGCGGTCATATAGGCTAACGTGATGCAGACTGTGATGCCAATCGCGACTGGTAGTGGCGTGCCATCAAACGCAAGGCCAATGGGGGCCGCGATCAGAACTGAACCAACGGTGGCGGAACCTTGCAAAAGAGATGCCGCAAACCCCGCGATGTGCCCAAGCGGTTCCATGGCCAATGCATTCAGGTTTCCCAATGTAAGCCCGACGATAAAGAACACTGATGTGGTCCAGATCACATAGATCCCAAAGCTGTTTGCAGGGCTCAACAGCCAAACCGAAATCATAACAGCCGATATGGCGATCTGTCCCAGCAGGGCCGTTGATATGACCCGCTGCATGCCCAGCTTTACGACGATTTTTGAATTAAGGAACGATGCGCTTGCGGCTAATACGGCGATCAAGGCGAACCAATACGGGAACTGAGACACCTGTCCGTAAACATCAGCAAAAACCTGTTGCGTTGAACTTAGAGCGGCAAAAAGACACGCATAAATAAGCGTTTGCGTTATGATCGACCGTCTCACAACGCTGAGAGACACCATCTCACGAAAGGCCGCAGCCAATGAGGCAAAGGCGAGGGGCCGCTTTTGGACAAGTGTCTCGGGTTGCCGGATTAAAAACCAAAGGCTGGTTAGAATGCTGAAAACGGCGAAGGCCGCAAACAGCTCACGCCATCCGGTAAAGCCAACGATCACCGCGCCAATCGAAGGGGCAATCGCCGGCACAAGAGCGAAAACCATCATGATAAGTGACATCAGTCGCGCCATTTCACGGCCCGATGTTTGGTCGCGGACAATAGCCATCGCAACAACGCGCGCAGCAGATGCGCCAAGCCCCATGGTGACGCGGGTGATCAGCAAAAGGGTAATCTCAGTGGTGAAGATCGCGACCATACAGGACGCGACATAAAGCACTGCACCACAGATCAAAGTCGGACGACGGCCAAACCGATCTGCCAAAGGCCCCACGAAAAACGTGCCAATGCCCATGCCCAACACAAACGCCGTGATTGTCAGTTGGGCGTTATTGGGATTACTCGGCGTCAGGCTTTGCGCGATATCTGGCAGCGCTGGCAAAAGCGCGTCGATGGAGAACGCAATCGTTGCAGTCAACATACCCATCAAAGCGATGAATTCGCGAGGACCAAGTGGTTGTGTTGGCCCGCGGCGGGTGTGCGCTTGGCTCATTCGGGTGATGCCAACTGTTCTTTGATGTCGTTGATCACTTGGACCCACAAGTCGGGACCTTGCGCGCCGGGAACAGCGTGCTGGTTTGCAACAACAAAAGTGGGCACGGAATTAACACCCATTTTGCGGCTGTGTGCATCTCGATCGCGAATGTCTTTTGCATCTTCATCGGTGGCCAGCAGTTTGCGCACAAGGGCTGCATCCATTTCAACACTGTCTGCAATATCAGCGAGCGTTTCGTGATCCGCGATGTCCCGCCCGTCTTCAAAATAGGCTTTGAAAAGTGTGTGTACCATCGCCGTCTGCTTACCTTCAATGCCCGCCCAATGAATGACACGGTGCGCATCAAGCGTGTTGGGCGTACGTGTGATGCCTTCGAAGTTGATCGTAAGGCCCGCTTTTTCAGCGGCCTCTACAACGGGGGCGTAGGCGCGTACGGCACCCTCTTTGCCACCAAACTTCGTTTCCAGATACTCACGACGGTCCATGCCAGCCGCGGGCATATCAGGATTAAGCTGAAACGGATGCCACTCGATCGTGAAAGGGTGGTCAGGCACCTCTGCCAGCGCTTTGAAAAGATGCGTTTTGCCAATGTAACACCAAGGGCAAATTGGGTCGGATATAATATCAAGCTTAACCACGGGCATCTCCTTTACGAGGCATTGGCGATGAGTTGCGTGGTGTTTGGCAGGGAAGCGGGGCGAATGTAAAGCGGGCAAACCAATTGAACAGGGGCCTGTGCAACTTTGCAAAGCATGTTGTTGCCAGCGGTTGTTAGCGTGGGCTATAGGCTTTTCATGACTGATCTACCTGCAAAATCCCTGATCCAAATCGCCCGTGAAAGTGGGGAGGATGCCGCGCCTGAACCTGTTGATCTTGGATCGCGGGTACGTGAGTTGCGCAAAGCGCGCGGCTGGACCCTTGAACAAGCAGCAAATCAGGCAGGATTGGCGCGCTCGACCCTTTCAAAAATTGAGAACGGGCAGATGTCGCCTACGTATGAGGCCCTGAAGAAGCTCGCGATTGGGCTGGAAATTTCTGTCCCGCAGCTGTTCACACCACCGGTGAAGGGTCAGGTAAATGGCCGCATGGCAATCACCAAAGAGGGCGAGGGCGCCCGCACAATTACCACAACCTACGAGCATGAGTTGCTTTCGGCCTCTCTCACCAAAAAACAAATGCTGCCGTACCGCGCGCGGGTTCGTGCGCGGACCCTTGATGAGTTTGACGGATGGGTGCGTCATGATGGTGAGGAGTTTTTGTACGTTCTTACAGGCACCATTCGCCTTTTTACTGAGTTTTACGAGCCCGTTGAGATGCGCCGCGGAGACAGCGCGTATTATGACGCCGCAATGGGGCACAACGTGATCTCGACTAGTGAGGACGATGCAACAATTCTGTGGGTGACATCGCTGGCCTAAGCCCAAGTCACCCGACGTGTTGTAAATTCTCGGTTGGCCGCACGGCGATCACCAGATCAAGCTGCTCTGATGCTTCGGTGATCGACAACTCATTCACGCGCGCAAGATACAAAACCAACTTATCACGATCATGGGTCAGAAAGCGCATACTGTTTATATCTGTGGCGGGAAAGTAGCGGTTGATCGCGGGAATATCGTCTGGCGTCAAAATCATCGGGAACCTCTGCAACTGTTTACCTATTCAGGCTAAGTCCGCAGGGGTTAAGAATTGGTGGATGTCGGCCCGTTATTTTGAGAACAGTTTTGCCAGGAACGGCATCGCTATCACGACTGTCACCAGTTGGACAAATATGAACGCTGGCAGGCCTGCTGGCGCAATCCCTGCGAATGTATCGGAGAGGCCACGCGCAATTGTGACGGCGGGGTTGGCAAAGCTTGTGGATGAGGTGAACCAATACGCGCCGGTGATATAAAGTGCGACAAGTGTTGGAACGGCTTCTGGTTTACTGCGTAAGCCCCCAAAGATTACAAACAACAAACCGAACGTCGCGACCCCTTCTGATACCCATTGCGAGACACCTGTCCGCGCGGTGCTTGCGAGTTGGAAGATCGGAAGTTCAAACATTAAGTGTGTCAGACAAACCCCTGTAATTGCACCAACTATTTGCATTAGAGCAAAACCCAAAGCAACGGTGCGCGATATTTCTTTGCGCACATAAAAGGCGAGCGTAACGGCAGGGTTAAAATGTGCGCCCGAGATCGGTCCAAGCACAGTAATGATGACATAGAGGATGCAGCCTGTGGCGATCGCATTTGCCAAAAGAGTCAACGCGACTGAGCCGTTTGACAGCGTATCGGCCATGATACCGGAGCCAACAACACCGATCAGCAAAAACGCAGTACCAAGCGCTTCGGCACAGAGTTTGCGCCATAGATCGGGCTCCGTGAGGGTATGCATCTATGTTATGTCCCTACGTTTTGTGAACTTGAGCCTACGTCCTAAAATATGACTTTACCGACGGTTTTGACGGGTATTGTCACGGCTTTGGTCGCCAATCGTGCAGGAGTGCAGGCAGTGACCGCGCAAATCGCGAGTAGTGTGATAAAAAGGCGCATAGTGCTGCTTTCGATATCTAGACGCCCCGCGTTTACCCATGGGGGTGCAGGGCGTCTAGTTACTTTAGCTCTTTCAGTCGGCTTCAAACCACCAAACATCGGGCTGCCAACCAATCCAGTCGCCATAGATGGGTAGGTTTTCTGGGTATTTAAGCTCCTTGGCGTGGGCGATGCGGCTGATGTTGAACTGGTAGATCGGTATGACGTAGCGGCCTGTGGTCAGGATGCGGTCCAACGCGCGAACGGCTGCCAAAAACTCTTGGCGGCTTGCGGAATTCAGCATCTTGTCAATCATCGCCTCTGCGGCGGGACTGTTCATGCCCATCCAATTGCGGCTGCCGGGTTCAGTAATGCCATCAGCGCCCCAGTATGCGTATTGCTCGTTACCGGGTGACAGGGACAAGCCACGGCGATAGTACGTCATGTCAAAATCATAATTGGTCGTACGGTCTTTGTACTGCGCCCCATCAACGGTTGTAACGGTCGGCGTGATGCCAACACGCTCAAGCGCTTTTGTATAAAGCTCGATGATCGCGATATTCTCGGATGATCCTGATTTGAGCAGAATTTCAAAAGTGAAAGTCGTGCCGTTCGCGTCAACGAGGACACCTGTATCATCAACGGAATATCCTGCGCTTTCAAATTGCTGCAAGGCTTTCCTAATGTTGCGTCGGTTGGCTTCTGAGCCGTCACTGACAGGTAGGGTGTATCCTTCAAGGGCGCCTGGTAAAAGCTCGTCCGCGAAGGGAGTTAAGAACTCTTTAACCAAGCCTTCTGCGGGGCCTTCTTTCATACCCAAGATCGAATTTGAGTAATAGCTGGTGATGCGCGGCTGCTTGCCATCCGTCATAGCATTGTTGATGAATTCAAAGTTAAACGCATGAAGCAGAGCGTCGCGCACGCGCCAGTCTTGGAATGCCTCACGACGGGTGTTCATGACAAAACCTGTGATGCCCGAGGGCCGTTCATGAGGCAGCACTGACTTCACCACGTCGCCCGCATCTATTGCGGGGAAGGCGTACTGCTGGTCCCATTTTTGCGCGTTAAATTCACGGTTTGAGTTCAAAACACCTGCTTTGAACGCCTCGAACTGCGCGGTTCCATCTCCGAAAAATTCCATACGCACTTCATCAAGGTTCATGGTGCCACGGCGGAATGGCAGGTCTTTGCCCCAATAATCGTCGTTGCGCTTCATCACCACAACGCGGCCAGCCTCATATTGATCAACAACATACGGGGAAGTTGTGATCGGCACGATATCCAAACTGCTGTCGGCGAAATCAACGCCGTCCCATTGTGCCTTTTTCAAGATGGGACGCATGCCAGCGATCAACGCAAGTTCGCGATCTGCCTCGTTGAACGTAAACTTCACCGAGCGTTCACCAGTTTTTTCGGCACTTTCGATTTTCTTCCAAAGCCCGTGGTAACGCGGATGCCCGACGGTCCCCAATGTTTCATAAGACCAGATTACATCTTCGACCGTAACGGGGGTGCCGTCGGAAAAACGTGCCTCCGGGCGAAGGGTGAATTCGACCCACGCGCGATTCTCACCCACCTCAATCGATTCGGCGAGAAGCCCATAGAGCGTAAATGGCTCGTCCCAAGAGCGCCCCATGAGGCTTTCCACGCCCAAAAAGCGCAACTGCCACGGTGGACTGCCCTTCAAGATATAGGGGTTCAAGCTGTCAAAAGTGCCAACTTCACCCGTAGCGATAGTACCACCCTTGGGAGCATTCGGGTTTGCATAGGGGAGAGACACAAAATCTGGTGGTAGTTGCGGCTCACCATACATGGCGATCCCGTGTTTTGGCTCGGCAGCTGCGAATCCCGCGATTGAAACTGCTGTAACTACGCCCGCTAACATACCGCTATACTTGAAAATATTTAGTTTCATTTTGGAAACAATCCCCCGTCGACCATGTTTAATTACTATTGGACCGCAACCACTGGGCTAACACAACGCAAACATTTCTGCTTGGCGCGCCTTTGCGAAACGGATATAACAGTCTCACTGCTCGATAGGTTTCTTGCCTGTATGAAACCTGCCTCAATAACTTACGCCAGCTTCGTGCTGGCGTTTTTTTTTGGCCAATCGGTTTGATCCGCAGTCCGTCAACACAACAATCCGTGAGGGTAAACTCCATTACACTGGCATTTCGCAGTCGCAGCATTATGGTGACTTCAATACTTTGGTAAGGAGCATTCACGAATGGCAATTGTTACGGATTTGACGGGCAAAACAGCGGTAATTACTGGATCAAACTCAGGTATCGGGCTTGGCGTGGCAAAGGAATTGGCGCGTGCTGGCGCCAATGTTGTGCTCAATAGTTACACAAATAACGAGGAAGATCACGCCTTGGCGCAATCCATCGCGGATGAGACAGGTGTCTCAGCGCAATATATTCAGGCGGATATGTCCAAGGCGGACGAGTGTCGCAAGCTGATCGCGGAGGCGGGCGCGTGCGATATCTTGGTCAATAACGCCGGCATTCAGCACGTAGCCGGTATTGAGGAATTCCCGACAGACAAATGGGATGCCATCATCGCAATCAACCTTAGTTCTGCCTTTCACACATCTGCCGCCGCCATCACCGGCATGCGCGCCGCAGGGTGGGGGCGCATCATTAATGTGGCGTCTGCCCATGGGCTGACCGCGTCACCCTATAAATCTGCCTATATTGCTGCCAAACACGGCATCGTGGGGCTCAGCAAAACCGTAGCTTTAGAAACCGCAGAAGAGCCGATCACCTGTAACGCAGTATGTCCGGGCTATGTGCTGACACCTTTGGTCGAGGCGCAAATTCCCGACACCATGAAGGAATACGATATGAGCCGCGAGGACGTGATCAAAAACGTCATGCTCAAGCGCCAGCCTTCCAAGGAATTTGCAACTGTTGAGCAGATGGGCGGCACGATTGCATTTCTGTGCTCTGATGCGGCGGCCCAAATCACCGGCACGACCATTTCCGTTGACGGTGGCTGGACGGCGTTGTGAGTGGCGCCAAAGCGGGCGGGGCGAGCAAGTCGATAAACCTCGCGCTGCAAGGCGGCGGGGCGCACGGGGCCTTTACTTGGGGCGTTCTGGATCGACTTTTGGATGAAAAACGGCTGACAATTTCGGCCGTCACGGGAACATCTGCGGGGGCCATGAACGGGGCTGCGTTCAAGTCCGGCATGGTCACTGCAGGGCGCGAAGGTGCGCGCGAAAACCTTAACTGGCTGTGGTCCCAAATTGGAGCGACAGACGCCAGCGGGCTAAGTGATTGGATGCATGGCTCCGCCGCAACTGTGAGCCGCGCTTTTGAAATGTCACCCGCCTTTGCGGCCATTGATCTGAGCAGCCGTGTGATGTCGCCCTATGCGCTTGGGCCGTGGTACAAAAATCCGCTGGCGCGCATTGCAGAGGCGTTTTGGTATGACACGGTTTGCGCCGATGAGGGGCCTGCGCTTTTTGTCTGTGCCACCAACGTGCGCAGCGGTAAAATCCGCGTGTTTGACCACGATGATATCTGCCCTGAGGCGATTATGGCAAGTGCTTGCCTGCCGACACTCTTTAAGGCGGTTGAGATATTTGACCCCAACACGGGCCGAGATGAGGCCTATTGGGACGGCGGATATACTGGCAATCCCGCGCTGTTTCCGCTGTTTCAAGGCGCGCTTCCCAGTGACATTGTGGTGGTTAATATCAATCCGCTGCACCGAGAAGAGCTGCCTGTATCTGCGCAGGCCATCCAAAACCGAATTAATGAGATAAGCTTCAATTCGTCCCTGCTTCGGGAATTACGCGCGATTGAATTTGTGCAGCGGTTACTGGGTGATGGAACGATCAGTGAAAGCACGATGAAAGCGATCAACGTGCATATGATTGCTGATGACCCGTTGATGAATGAGCTGAGCGTTGCAACAAAATTACTGCCATCGGGCTATGTTTTGGGGCAACTGAAACAAGCGGGACAGCGCGCTGCAGATCAGTTCTTAACGGATCACTGGGGCGATATCGGTGTTAAAAGCAGTGTGGATTTACCGGCAATGTTTAACTGACACCTGTAGCTTAGCTCAGGATGCTGGCTTAGGTCTCATCGTCGTCCATGTGCGGGTTGTTCAGGCCCGAGATTACCACAAAGGCCACAATCGCACCAACGCCCACACCAAGGGCCATTAGCGCATCAAACGCTATCCAAACGGTGCCGATCAGGACTAACAACAGGGCTACAAAGATCACATTTCTAGACATGAGCTAGCCCTTTGCCGGTGCGGATGGGTCTTTAGAATTGGGGTAAACCAAGCCCGCAGAAATAACCAATTTCGCGGCATCTTCGACACTCATTTCAAGCTCGATAACGTCCTCGGTCGGAAAGAACAGCAAAAAACCTGATGTGGGGTTAGGCGTGGTCGGCACGAACACGGACATCATTTTATCTGCGCCGGCTTTGTCCAAAACCTCTCCCTTCGTGGAGGTCGAGATAAAGCCAATGGCCCAGATACCCTTGCGCGGATATTCAATCAGGCAGGCCTTATCGAAGTTCGTATCTGTTTGGGCAAAGATCGTTTCGGCGATTTGTTTGACGCCGCCGTAAATGCTGCGCACCACGGGTGTCCGCTCAACGATGCTTTCGGCCCACCGCAACAGGCTGCGCCCAATGAACCCTTTGGCAATCCAACCGATAAACACGGTGAACAGCAAAAACATGACAACGCCAATGCCGCGCACATTAATCTGACGATCAACCTCAAGGCCGAAATAAGTTTGGATCAGCCGGTCTGGTTGCCACGAGTGGGGCACAAGCGGCAGGACGAACCCGTCAATCCAGCCAACAACTGTCCAGATCAGCCAAATGGTCAGCCCGATCGGTGCGATCACCACCAGACCCGTTAGAAAATTCGACCGCATGCGCGAGAAAAGACCAACACGGCGAGGCGGAAGATCAGGAGAGAACGGGTCAGTGTTTGGCATATGATCTGCTTGTAAAACGGGGTGTTGGAGACATAGCTAGGCTATGCGCCCTGCGGATACAACGGGCAGCGCCAACATAACGGCGCCCGAACTGCGTTATCTTTATGCGCTGCTTATTTCCGAAGCAATCTGTGCGGCCAAGCGCGCGTTGTTGCGCACCAGTGCGATGTTGGCAGTCAGGGATGCACCGTCCGTCAACTCAAGTATCCGACCCAATAAAAATGGTGTCACTTTCTTGGCGGTAATGTTTTGCGCCTCTGCCTCAGCAAGGGCCTGTTCAATAATTGGGTGCAGCACCTCTTGTGGAATTTCCGCCTCTTGCGGGATCGGGTTCGCAATCAATTGTCCGCCTGGCAAGTTCATTTGCATGCGCATCAGATGGGCCGCCGCGATCTGTGCGGCGCTGTCCATCCGCAAAGGCGCGGCGATGTCAGAAGTCGCAGACCAAAACGCGGGCAGGTAATCTTGACCAAATGCGATGACGGGCACCCCGAGCGTTTCGAGAACCTCCATCGTTTTTGGCAAGTCCAGAATGGCCTTTGCGCCGGCCGCAACAACTGTGACCGGCGTTTGGGCCAACTCGTGCAGGTCAGCGGAAATATCAAAGCTGTGCTCGGCGCCGCGGTGAACACCGCCGATACCGCCCGTTGCAAACACACTGATGCCCGCCAAGCGCGCGCCGATCATAGTGGCCGCAACAGTTGTAGCGCCTGTCCCACCTGTTGCGATGCACGCCGCCATATCCGCGCGGCTCAGCTTGGCGACGTTTTTTGCCTGACCAAGCGCATCGAGTTGATCGCTGTTCAGACCGATATGAAGCGTGCCATTCATCACGGCGATTGTTGCAGGCACCGCACCATTTTGGCGCACCACATCCTCTACACCGCGGGCGACCTCAATGTTTTGGGGGAAAGGCATGCCATGGGTAATGATGGTGCTTTCAAGAGCAACGATAGGCTGGCCGGCTTTGCGCGCCGCCGCTACTTCATCGGAAAAAATCATAGGAACAGTCATTTATGTGCGCCTCCGGCGGGGATATTTTTGAACAAAAGAAATTATAGCCCCGAGACGTAATGGGCCGCCGCAGCAAGGCCATCGGTCAAGGCATTTTCAGGCGAGCGGCCTGCAAGTTCGGCTGCAATATGGGCGGCCATGAAGGTATCCCCCGCACCTGTGACGCGCATTTGGGGCACTTTTGGCGGGGTGGCAGACCAGATTTGGCCACTCTCGGCGAAGGCGGCTTGGCGGGCACCATCTGTGACCAGAACGCGTGTCGCTCCTTTTCGGGCTAGTGCCTCAGCACCGCTTTTTGCATCGCCCAGTTTTTGTTGGGTCAGCAGTTCGGCTTCCTCAAGGTTGACGTAAATCGTGGCCTTTGGATGGGTGAGTAGTGGCATCAGCCGCATGACTTTACCAGGTGAGGCAGGCGCAATGCGCAGGTCCGCATCTTTGAAACAGGCATCACTTGCGATTTGAGTAAGCAGGCTTTCCGTAAGATTGCCATCAAGGGCAATTACGCCGCTATAAGGTTTCAATGCGTTGCCGAGTGTTCCGTCTTTCAAAGGGGTTAGAACTTCGCTTCCCGCGGCCTCAAGCGAATGCGCATCTGCGATCGCCGCGATCAGACCATTTGCGCCCTCAATCGCCATATACCGATCTGTTGGCAGGTCTTTGGGGCGGTAAAGTTGCGTTGTGTCCATGCCCATTGTGGCGCAAGCGCGGACCAGCTCGTTGCCTTCTTCGTCTGTACCAACAGCACTGAGCAACACAGGTTTCAGGTCAAAACGCGCAAGCGTCATTGCAATATTGAGGGCGACACCACCCGGAAGGCGCGTGATCCGGCCGGGCCGGTCATTGCCCGCAACCATCTCTTGGTCATGGCGCCCGATGATATCCCACAAGACGGATCCGATGCATAAAATCTGTGTCATGCCGGGCGGTATAGGGGATCATTCTGGCGTCTGAAAGGTCAATGCCGCCCAAAGCGTATCCCAAACTGCATTTGTTTTCACATGCCGCTCAGTAGAGGGCACGCGCAATGTCACAGCGTCCAAAAGATAGGTGGTATCGGGCTGCAACATGATGTCAGCAACGCCGTTTTCGTTGGTTCGGGTTGTTGTGATTTGGACTGTCTCATCTGCTGCGCGGGCAAAAATCTCGATCTGCCTGTCAGGTTGCGGTGCGCCGTTCAAAAGAAGTTGTACGGGTAGGGGAGCATTGGGGGCCAACTGATAAGGATTGGCGAGCGCCACCAGTTCGGTCTCAAGACCCATTATCGCGTCTTGGCCGTCACAACTGCCGACGCAGGCAAGCATTTTTACGTGGCGGGTGTAGGCCTCAACAAAATCGGTCTCAGGCAGGCCGCGGGCATCATGGCGGGTTTTGATGTCGGGGAAATCTTTATGATCGGCGAACGCCTGAAATTTCTCCCACTCTTTATAAGTTAGCGTCGACACAGTGCTTTCATAACCGATAACTTGAAGGCCCGCTGGCTGATCTGACAGGCTCAGGGCAGGGCGGTCGCCGATCGTACCGGGTACAGGCCTAAGGCCATCTGTGCTCAATACTTCAAATCGGGTGAAGCTGCGAGGGTTGTAAATAAGTCCACCTCCCACAAAATTCTGTCCGTTTTTGAGTTCCGCGGTGAGTGTTTCGCTGGTTTCTACTTGAAACTCGTCAGCATCCAGCCACACTTCATGGGACAAAGATGCGCTGGTACAGCAAAAATAAGTAAGAAGGGTAATACCAATGAGATTTTTCATGTGGCTAAAGGTGTTTGTTTTGCTGGCGGTGTCAACTGTTGCAAGCGCACATGAGGTGAACCCCACCGTGGCGGATCTGACGATTTCCGAGGGTGAAGTGACGCTTGAGTTGGGCGGGAATTTTGAGAGTTTTCTGGCCGGGATTGATCTGTCCACGGTGGAAAACACCGATGATGCAGCAAACGCCGCGGATTATGATGCGCTGCGCGCACTAAGCGTTGAGGCGTTTGAAACACGTGTCCGCGAGCAGTTTGGCACAATTTCTCAAAACATCCTTGTTGAGCTTGGTGGTGAGACAGGTGTCCTCACGCTTAATTCCGTTGAGGTTCAAGACCTTAGTGATCTTGAGTTGCCACGCCTGACACAGGTGTCCGCAACCATCGCAAACCCTGAAAATGCACCCGTTCAAGTTGGATTGTCGCAGAATTACGGCCAACTTATTCTGCGCCAACAAGGGGCAGGCGAGAACGGTTTTGCGGGCCTTTTGGGGGCAGGTGAAATGTCGCCCATCCTTACGGCTGCTGGTGGGCAATCCGAGGGCGCGTGGGATACATTTGTGCGCTACATCCCCGTAGGCATCGAGCATATCGTCCCGCTTGGCCTTGATCACATTTTGTTTGTTCTGGGTCTTTTCTTCCTCGCAGCGCGCCTGAAGCCGCTTTTGTGGCAGGTCAGTGCATTCACACTGGCGCACACCGTGACATTGGCATTGGGCGCCACTGGTGCGGTGACAGCTAATCCGTCAATTGTTGAGCCATTGATTGCGCTTTCAATCGTTTATGTGGCCGTTGAGAACATCTTTACGGATGGGCTAAGTCGCTGGCGTTCGGCGCTTATTTTTGCGTTCGGATTGTTGCACGGTTTGGGCTTTTCGACAGTTCTGGGTGTCTACGGCATTCCAGAAGGTCAGTTCTTGCCAGCGTTGATCGGCTTTAACATCGGTGTCGAACTTGGACAGCTGATCGTAATTGCTGTGGCTTTTGCGCTTGTCGGATATTGGTTGCGCGACAAAACATGGTATCGCCCTGTGATTGCTATTCCTGCCAGCCTAGGCATTGCGATCATCGGCGCGTACTGGGTGCTTGAACGCACCGTCCTCTAAGCCGTTCTCTACGCCGGTCGAAACTTCGGTTTAGCGCCTGTAAATATGGGGCTTGTGCTGGTTGGAGTGCTGGGTTAAACGCGCAGCACTTCAACTCCGCAAGCGGGGATGGGCCATGTGCAGGGAGACATCCTGCAAAGGTCCGCCGGTTGAGACATATGTCTCTTCCCCCGCTGAGGCTAAACCGGAAAGGATACGGACATGGCCGTCGATTTCACCATGCGTCAGCTCTTGGAAGCAGGCGTACACTTTGGTCACCAGACACAGCGCTGGAACCCACGTATGCAAGAGTTCATCTATGGCTCACGCAACGGCATCCACATTATGGATCTCACACAAACCGTCCCAATGCTCGACGCTGCTCTGAACGCTGTTCAGGAAACTGTCGCAAAAGGCGGTCGCGTGCTTTTTGTTGGTACCAAGCGTCAGGCGCAGCGCCCGATTGCTGAAGCTGCTGAGAAATGCGCACAGTACTACATGAACCACCGTTGGTTGGGCGGCACGCTCACAAACTGGCAGACTGTTTCCAAGTCTATCGCACGTTTGAAAGCCATCGACGAAGCATCTGAGCGTGGCTTTGAAGGCCTCACAAAGAAAGAGCGTCTTGGCATGGAGCGTGAGCAGGGCAAACTGCAAGCCTCTCTCGGTGGTATCCGCGAAATGGGCGGTGTTCCTGATCTGCTTTTCGTCATCGACGTGAAAAAAGAAGACCTGGCAATTGCCGAAGCGAAAAAGCTTGGCATTCCGGTTGTTGGCATCGTTGACACAAACTGCTCACCATCAGGCGTTGACTACATCGTTCCGGGTAACGACGACGCGGCACGCGCGATTGCACTGTATTGCGATCTGGCTGCACGCGCGGCTCTGGAAGGCATGAGCGCACAGATGGGTGCTGCGGGCATCGACCTTGGCGCAATGGAAGAGGCATCTGTTGAAGAAGCTCTTGCAGAAGCACCAGCGGACGCACCAGCAGAAGCGTAAGCTTTACACATGTGTTGAAATCTACGGGGCGCGCGATGGGAAACCACAGCCTCGTAGACATATCTTATTAAATTTAGGAGAGACTTGAGATGGCAATCACTGCTCAACTCGTCAAACAACTGCGTGAAACATCCGGCGCAGGCATGATGGACGCTAAAAAAGCGCTGACTGAAACCGATGGTGACATGGAAGCGGCAATGGACTGGCTTCGCACCAAAGGTCTTGCAAAGGCTGCGAAGAAATCTGGTCGTACGGCTGCTGAAGGTCTTGTCGCTGTTGCTGTTAAAGCCGGTAAAGGCATCGCAGTTGAAGTGAACTCAGAGACTGACTTTGTTGGCAAAAACGCTGACTTCCAATCTATGGTTGGCAACATTGCTACCGCAGCTTTGGACGTGTCTGACGTTGATGCGCTTAAAGCGGCTGAAATCGACGGCAAAACGGTTGAAACAACCGTAAATGACGCGATTGCGACCATTGGCGAGAACATGTCTGTGCGCCGCATGGGCGTTCTTGAAGGTGCGCATGTTGCGACATACGTCCACAATGCTGTTGCAGATGGCATGGGCAAAATCGGCGTGTTGGTTGCGCTGAGCGGCGATAACGAAGCGTTCGGCAAGCAGGTTGCGATGCACATCGCAGCGGTAAACCCGGCGTCTCTTTCAGAAGCTGATCTGGACCCAGCCGTTGTTGAAAAAGAGAAAAACGTCCAAATGGATATCGCTCGCGAGAGCGGCAAGCCAGAAGCTGTGATCGAGAAAATGATCGTTGGCCGAATGAAAAAGTACATGTCAGAAGTGACATTGCTGAACCAACAATTCGTTGTGAACCCAGACCTGACAGTTGCTGAAGCAGCCAAAGAAGCTGGCGTTGAAATCACTGGTTTCTCACGTTTGGAAGTTGGCGAAGGCATCGAGAAAAAAGTAGAAGATTTCGCTGCTGAAGTAGCAAAAACCGCTGCTGGTAGCTAATTCAACTGACCCATCGGTTGATACAGAAATAGAGGAGGGCGCCCAGATGTGGCGCCCTTTTTTGTGCTTAAAATGTGCGGTGACTATTTGCGCAAATAATCTGCTGCCGCGTGCAATGCCAACTCATAGCCGTATGCGCCAAACCCGCAGATCTGTCCCACAGCGACGGGCGCGATGTGCGAAGTATGGCGGAAGTCTTCACGGGCGTGAATGTTCGACAGATGCAGCTCAATCACAGGAACTTCCACAGATGCAATCGCATCGCGCAGCGCAATTGATGTATGCGTATAGGCACCAGCGTTCAGAATGATCAGATCATGGTAGCTTTTTGCGGCTTGAATTGCGTCGATCAAAACACCTTCATGGTTCGACTGCTGAAAGCTTATCTCAAATCCGAACGAATGCGCCAACGTCAAACACTTGGCTTCAATATCCTTCAGCGTCGTCGCGCCGTAAACCTCGGGCTGCCGTGTGCCCAACAAGTTGAGGTTTGGGCCGTTTAGGATAAGAAGTGCTGCCATTGGACTACTTTCGTTTTGTTGCCTACGGTTAGCCTAGTTATACAAAGCGATGCAACCAGTGGATACTGTTAGACTAGTAACGATGTAATATCAATGACTTACGGGTCTTACTTGAACCAAGCCATGAGGCCAGCATACACAACATTAACATAATACTGATTATACGATTTGTAGGTAGATTAAATAGGCGATGTAAGAAAGCCCTACACCGCCCAAATCAATTAGCTAACGATCCGTTATTCGAAAGTCCGGCCTTCAGGTCCAGACATATCGAACCCGAATGCACGCGCCACTGTGAAGATGTCTTTGTCTCCACGACCGCACATGTTCATCACCAACAAATGATCTTTCGGAAGTTCTGGCGCGATCTTCATCACATGGGCCAAGGCGTGTGATGGCTCGAGTGCAGGAATAATGCCCTCCCGCTCACAGCTGAACTTAAACGCTTCAAGCGCTTCTTTATCGGTGATGCTGACATACTGCGCACGACCAATGTCGTGAAGCCACGCATGCTCAGGACCGATGCCCGGGTAATCAAGACCCGCAGAAATCGAGAAGCCCTCGAGGATTTGTCCATCGTCGTCTTGCAGCAAATACGTGCGATTGCCGTGCAGCACGCCTGGGCGACCGCCCGTCAAAGACGCACAATGCTCCATCTTTGCGTTTACGCCTTTACCGCCCGCCTCAACACCAATGATGTTTACACTTTCATCGTCAAGGAATGGGTAAAACAGCCCCATCGCGTTGGACCCACCACCGATCGACGCAATCACTGTATCGGGCAAGCGACCTTCGGCAGCGTCCATTTGTTCGCGTGTCTCTTTGCCGATGATTGACTGAAAATCACGGACCATAGCAGGATACGGGTGCGGTCCCGCCACAGTGCCAATGCAGTAAAACGTATCGCGCACATTGGTAACCCAATCGCGCAGCGCATCATTCATGGCATCTTTCAACGTACCACGGCCCGAGGTCACAGGCACGACTTCAGCGCCCAAAAGCCGCATACGGAACACGTTAGGCGCTTGGCGTTCAACGTCGTGCGCACCCATATAGACAACGCATTTCAGGCCGAACTTCGCACAAACGGTCGCTGTTGCAACACCGTGCTGCCCTGCTCCGGTTTCGGCAATAATGCGCGTCTTGCCCATGCGGCGCGCCAGAATAATCTGGCCCAAAACGTTGTTGATCTTGTGTGCGCCTGTGTGGTTCAGCTCGTCGCGCTTGAGGTAAATTTTAGCGCCACCAAGGGCCTCGGTCATGCGCTCTGCGAAATAAAGCGGCGACGGGCGGCCTACGTAATGGGTCCAAAGGTCATGCATCTCGGCCCAAAAGCTATCGTCGGTTTTGGCGTTCTCGTACTGCGCTTCAAGCTCGAGGATCAGCGGCATAAGCGTTTCAGAAACAAACCGCCCGCCGAAATCACCAAACCGGCCATTCTCGTCAGGCCCGTTCATAAAGCTGTTAAAAAGTTCAGTCATCGGTCTGTTCCTTTAGCTATGGGCCGCATCGGCAAGGGTTTTTACAAAGCTCAGCACATCGGCGGGCGCATCGCCGCGACCAATCCGTTCAACGATGGCAGATCCTACCACAGTACCGTCGGCGATCGCCGCAATATCGCGTGCAGCTTCGGGTGTTTTCACGCCAAATCCAACAATCACAGGCAAATCAGTAGAGGCTTTGATGCGGTCAACTTCTGGTTTTACATCAACGGCTTGGACTGCGGCACTACCGGTCACTCCGGTCATAGAAACATAGTAGACAAAGCCAGAGGTGTTTTGCAGCACTTTGGGCAGGCGCGCAGCATCAGATGTGGGGGTCGCGAGGCGGATAAAGTTCAGGCCAGCTTCTTGGGCAGGCAAGCAAAGCTCCACGTCTTCTTCTGGCGGCAAGTCCACAATAATTAACCCGTCGATGCCAGCCTCTGATGCGGCGGCAAGAAACGTATCAACGCCCATAGAATAGATCGGATTGTAATAGCCCATCAGAACGATTGGGGTTGTCTGGTTCGTCTCACGAAATTTAGTCGCAATTTGCAGCGTCTTGGTGAGGGTCTGACCCCCTGCCAATGCGCGCTGGCCCGCCAACTGAATCGTGGAGCCATCGGCCATCGGATCTGTAAACGGCACACCAAGCTCAATAATATCGACGCCTGCATCGGGCAGCCCCTGCATCACCTCAAGCGAGGTATCATAATCCGTATCACCGGCCATGATGTAGGCGACGAATGCCTTTTGGTTCTGGGTTTTGAGACGGGCAAATGTGTCGTCGATACGTGTCATGTGGCTTCTCTCGTTGTGCGTTACGTCTTATTGAACGGTCTTTGGCAAGGACGCAATCGCTTGCACACAAATCAGCCAAATCTGTCGCGGTTTTGGGGTATTTCAGACGAGCTGTTAGGTGACGCGGCGTGTGATCTTGAACTCTGGCCTATCCCACAGCCGATCATTCATAACGTGCTCCAATATTTCAGTGGCGCGGATCACATCTGCCTTATCGAGATAAAGCGGTGTGAAGCCAAACCGCATGATATTAGGCGCGCGGAAGTCACCGATCACGTCTTGTGCGATCAAGGCCTGCACAATCGCGTAGCCCTCTGGGTGGGAAAATGAGACTTGGCTGCCTCGTTCGGCACCGTTGCGCGGGCTTGCAAGCTGCAAATCAGGGCAGCGCGCCTCAACCTGTGCAATGAAAAGCTCGGACAATGCAAGACTGGCACGGCGTAGATCCTGCATATCGATATCGTCCCATGCCTCAAGCGCTTTTTCCAAAGCGCTTAACTGCAACACGGGTGGCGTCCCAACACGCATCCTCTCAATCCCTACCGCGGGTCGGTAAGACGGCTCAAACGCAAAAGGTGCATCATGCCCCAGCCAACCGCTTAGCGCGGGATCAATTTTCGGGATCAAATCCGGACGTACATAAATAAACGCAGGCGCGCCCGGCCCCCCGTTGAGGTATTTGTAGCTGCACCCAACCGCAAAGGCGCAACCGCTGGCCTCAATATCCACGGGCACGGCCCCTGCACTATGGGCCAAATCCCACAACATCACCGCACCCGCGTCATGGGCCGCATCGCTTACAGCCTGCATGTCATGCATCCGGCCTGTGCGGTAATCCACTTGGGTAATCATCGCCACAGCAACGTCGCGTGTCATGGCATCAGTAACATCTTCGGGCGCCACAATACGCAACTCATGCCCCTGCCCCAAATGTTTGATAAGCCCTTCAGCCATATAGATGTCAGATGGAAAATTACCGCTATCTGTCAGAATAACTTTTCGATCAGGATTAAGGTTTAACGCCGCTGCCAACGCCTGATATACTTTAATGGAAAGCGTATCGCCCATCGTAACACAGCCCGCAGGCGCGCCGATTAGTGCAGCAATTTTATCGCCAACGCGCGCGGGTTGCGCCATCCAGCCATCCACGTTCCAGCCTTTGATCAAATGCGCGCCCCATTGATCCACCGCAGCGCTTCGTAGCGCCTCATCAACACCACGTGGCAGCGGGCCAAGGGAGTTGCCATCAAGATAAATCATGCCTTCAGGCAGATGAAACCGGTTTTTTACGGGCAAGCGGACAGGCTTGTTTGTCATCGGGTTCTCATTTTACGTTTGGGATTAGTCGTTGCCAACAAAGCAGGTGGTAAGCGCACTTTGCGGGTCTTTCAGCCCTTCAATGACAGAGAAATGATCATGGGTGCCGTTAATGTGCAAGGTGACCTCTACATCAAAACCTGACCACACATTATGCAGAAGGCGCGCTTGCCGAATAAACTCTGGCCGCTCACCCCCGCCGACCCATGCGGTCATCCGCGCAACCCGGTGCGGGTCTTGAAGTGCGGCACTTTCTTGGCGGGCCTCAGCTGAATCAAGGCCAAGTTTGTCATTCATTTCCGTACGCATAATAGGACGCAAATCATGAAGGCCGCTGATTGAGACGCAGCCATCAACATGCTCCATCACGTCTGCTGCCAAGGGCGTATCTTGACACATCATGCGGCTGACCAAATGCCCACCAGCGGAATGACCCGCTAGGCGAATTGGCCCTGACACTAATTTTGCAGCCGATGAAATTGCGCGCCCAATCTGTGCTGTCATCTGCGAAATACGCGCATCGGGTGCCAGAGTATATTGCGGCAAACACACGGCCCAACCTCGCTGACGCGCACCTTCTGCAAACTGTGACCAGTCGGATTTTCCAGTCCGCAGCCAATAGCCACCGTGAACAAATACTGCCAACCCTTTGGGTTGTGCCTCTGGCCAGAAAATATCAAATCGCTCGCGCGGATCAGAGCCGTATGAATGTTCGTCCCACTGTACGCCGCCGTCGCGGTACGCTGCACCATCGGCCTCCCACATCGCCGGAAACGCGTCTGATCCAGCAACATACGCCATATTGGCATAGGCATCATCCCAGTCAGTTTTCGTGCTCATGTGATGCTCCCCGCGCTATGTGTCGGGTATCTATGCACGAGATCGCAGAAGATGGAAATGCCACGCAGAGGAATTTGAGATACCCAAAACTGGTGTGGCTTAGTTTTGGCGGCGTCCGACTTGACGGCACAAGATGATCACGGGGATCAACCCCAACGCCGCGATCACAAGAGACGGGACTGCGGCGCCTTCTAAACGCTCGTCCGAGGCAAGCCTATAGGCCTGAACGGCGAGCGTATCAAAATTAAAGGGCCGCATGATCAGGGTGGCAGGAAGCTCTTTCATCACATCAACGAACACGATGACCAGTGCCGTCAGCAGGCTTGGCTGCAAAATAGGCACATGCACGCGGCGCACCGTCGCTAGAACCCCCTGCCCTAAGACACGCGAGGCCGCATCCATGTTGGTGCTGACCGCTGCAATGCCTCCCTCATACGCGCCAAGGGCGGCGGCGGAAAAGCGGATCATATACGCCCCGACCAAAAGCCAGATCGAACCTGTTACCAGCAGCCCTGTTGAGATACCAAACTGCGCGCGCATCGCCGCATCAAGTGCGTTATCAAAGGCAGCGAATGGCACGATCAGCCCCACCGCAATGACGCCGCCGGGCACGGCGTAGCCTAATCGCGCAGCGTAAAGACTACTGCGAGTCAAGAAGCTTGGGGCGACCCGCTGGATTGAGCCAAGTACAATCGCGCCCAACACCGTCAACCCCGCGGCCGTTCCTGCAAGCGTGAGGGAGTTGCTTGTAAATGCCAGATACCGCCTACCAAACAGATTTTGCTCGGAGCCGATCGCCATGGTCAAAAGGGCGACCGTGGGAATGATAACACCGAACAGAACAGGCAGCGCACAGAATGCCGTAGCAGCCACATTTGCGCCCCCGCTTAGGGGAATGCGGGCAAGGCGTTGGCTCACACGGGCGCTGTCGTATCTGGCAGCGCCCCTGCTGGTACGCTCAAGAATAGCCAAGAACAGCGCAATGACCAAAAGCCCAAGTGCAAGCTGTGCAGCAGCCGCACGGTCCGCCAACGTGAACCAGCTTGTGTAGATGCCCGTAGCAAATGTTTGCACACCAAAATAACTGACAGTGCCAAAATCAGCGATTGTCTCCATGGCCGCGAGAAGCACGCCAGAGGCAATCGCCGGCCGCGCCATAGGAATGCACACAGTGCGAAAGGCGTTCCAAGGGCTGCGGCCCAAGGCGCGTGCGGCATGAAATGTTGTCGCCCCCTGCCCCAAAAAAGCAGCGCGCGCGAGCAGGTACACATAAGGGTATAGCACCAGCGTCAACATCACTGTTGCGCCACCTAGACTGCGGATTTCGGGAAACCAGTAATCGCGTGGGCCAAGGCCTGTTACGGCGCGCAGGGTGGATTGAACAATGCCCGGATGGTCCAGCAGATGCGTGTAGGCATAAGCCAACACATAAGCGGGAAACGCCAAGGGCAGCACCAATGCGATCTCAAAAATGCGTCTGCCGCGGAATTCGGTCATGCTGACAAGCCACGCAGTGCCAGTTCCCAAAATAAATGTGAAAAAACCAACCAAAGACACTAACCACAAGGTGGTGCCAGCGTAATTCAACAGAACCGTATCAAAAAGGGCGGCAAGCGTGTCTGTCGATCCCGAAAACGCAGCCACAAGCACACCCAAATGTGGCAGCGCAAAGAGCACACCAAGAGTTAGCGCCAAGCCGGTTAGGATTTTCTCGCCAGCTGATTTTGGCCGCTTTGCCATAGAGCGTTCCCTCAACACTTTTGTTCAGTGCGGGATGCCTATTCAGATTAAAATAGTCAAGTAAAGAGCGTAAGCTTAGACCGACAAACAAGCGACCAAGCTTCCCAAATCTTAGCCCAGTGCGTATCCTGCCCCGCGCACAGTGCGCAGCGGATCATTGCCGCCGTGGGTACAAAGTGATTTGCGCAAGCGCCCCACATGCACATCAACCGTCCGCGTATCCACATAGATATCGCGCCCCCAGACACGGTCCAAAAGCTGATCGCGTGACCACACTCTGCCCGGCTTTTCGATGAACGTGGCAAGCAAGCGAAACTCGGTCGGGCCCAGCTTAATGTCACTGCCATCGCGGGTCACTTTGTGGGTTTCACTGTCCAGAATGATGTCATCAAAATGCAACGTCTGGCCAACAGTTGACGGGCGGACCCGGCGCAATTGAGTCCGCACCCGCGCCATCAACTCCACCACCGAGTACGGCTTGACCATGTAATCATCCGCACCTATTTCAAGGCCGCGCACTTTGTCGACCTCCTCAGAGCGGGCAGACAACATGATGATCGGCGTGCCAACTGTATCAGGCCGCGCCTTAAGGCGGCGGCATACTTCAATGCCACTCACGGCTGGCAGCATCCAATCAAGCAAGATGATGTCTGGCGCCTGCTCATCCACGGCCAACATGGCATCTTCGCCTGTTTCCGCAGTCACGACCCGAAAGCTCTCGGCCTCAAGATTATAAACCAGCACTTCGCGTTGTGCCATCTCGTCCTCAACCACCAATACGACCGGCTGATTAACTGACATGTTTCTTTAGTCCTCGGTCACAGAGGCAGGATCATAGGGATCACCGGCCACTTTGGGACGCTCATCATCAGGCATTTCGCCTGTGACTTGATAGATCACTTGCTCGCAAATCGATGTCACATGGTCGCCCATGCGTTCAACGTTCTTGGCGATGAACTGCAAATGCATACAGCTTGTGATGTTACGCGGATCTTCCATCATGTAGGTCAGAAAATTGCGGAAAAGACTGTTATACATCTGGTCCACATCTTCATCGCGCAGGATCACCGCTTGGGCCAATGCGGCGTCTTGGCGGACATAAGCATCAAGTGCTTCGCGCAGCATCGCCTCAACTTCGCGGGCCATCCGGCGCACCGATGCGGGCGCGCCATTGACGGCCTGCACTTCGGCCAAAACCGCCGTGCGCTTGGCCATGTTTTTGGTGTAATCGCCGATGCGTTCAAGCGCACCGCTGATTTTGATCACAGACAGGACCGTGCGCAAATCGCGGCCCATGGGGGCACGCAACGCGATCAGGCGGGCGGCCTCATCGTTGATTTTCTCTTCCAGCTCATCAATCTGTTTATCCGCAGCACGCACTTCAGCGGCCAATTCCAGATCACGGGTTTCAAGCGCTTGCGCACTTTTCAGGATGCTGTCTTCGACAAGCCCCCCCATCTTCATGATCGCAACCATGACCCCTTCAAGATCACGGTCATAAGCAGAAACGATATGTTGTTGGTCACTCATACGCTTATCCAATCCGTCCAGTGATGTAGCTTTCGGTGCGGCTGTCTTGTGGGTTCGTGAAAATCTGACTGGTGTCGCCAAACTCGACCAGATTGCCCAAGTGGAAAAAGGCAGTGCGCTGGCTGACCCGCGCGGCTTGCTGCATCGAGTGCGTGACGATCACAAGTGAATAGCTTTGACGCAGCTCGTCAATCAGCTCTTCCACTTGCGCAGTAGCGATGGGATCAAGCGCAGAGCACGGCTCATCCATCAACAGCACCTCAGGCTCCGTTGCGACAGCACGTGCAATACACAAGCGTTGTTGTTGCCCGCCAGAAAGGCCCGTGCCCGGTGCATGAAGGCGGTCTTTAACCTCGTCCCAAATCGCACCACGGCGCAACGCTTTTTCAACGATCACATCCAAATCAGCTTTGGACTTTGCCAGCCCGTGCACTTTGGGACCGTAAGCCACGTTATCATAAATTGATTTCGGGAACGGGTTCGGCTTTTGGAAAACCATACCGACTTTCGCGCGCAGCTGAACGGGATCAACGGCGCTGTCGTAAATGTCATCGCCGTCTATTTTGATGGTCCCTTCAACGCGGCAAATATCGATGGTGTCATTCATCCGGTTCAAACACCGAAGGAACGTAGATTTGCCACAACCGGACGGGCCGATGAAGGCCGTCACAGTCTTGTCTGCAATCTCAACATTTACGTCTTTGATGGCCTGGTTATCGCCATAGTAGACCTGCACATTGCTGGCGGAAATTTTGGTATCTTGGTCCACGGGCATCTCCATATATCTTAGATCGTCCATTGTTCTTACCCTTCTACCTACCAACGGCGCTCAAAGCGACGACGAAGTAAAATTGCGATGATGTTCATGGTCATAAGGAAGACCAACAAAATGATGATGCCACCCCATGCGCGCTCGTAGAATGCAGGGTCTGCGCGCTTGGCCCACTCAAAAATCTGGGCAGGCATGGCAGAGTTAGGGTCTGTGAAGCCAGACAACACGCTGTCGGGGTAGTTTGACGCGATATAGCCAACCATGCCGATCAGCAGCAGCGGCGCAGTCTCACCAAGTGCTTGGGCAAGGCCAATAATCGTGCCTGTCAAAATTCCAGGTGCGGCAAGAGGCAACACATGGTGGAAAACAGTCTGCATTTTTGACGCCCCAACCCCAAGTGCCGCATCCCGAATTGAGGGTGGAACCGCCTTCAGCGCCGCACGGGTGGAAATGATGATCGTCGGCAATGTCATCAGCGTCAGCACGAGACCACCAACCAACGGGGCGCTCGCTTTCATTGCTGCAATGCCAAGATAGCCGCCACAAAATTGGATAAAGAACGCAAGGCCCAAGATCCCGAACACGATCGAAGGCACCGCCGCGAGGTTAGAAATGTTCACCTCAATCAAATCAGTCAGGCGGTTTTTCGGCGCGAATTCTTCAAGGTAAATCGATGCGGCAACACCAATCGGAAGCGCCAAAAACAGCACAACCAACATCATAAAGAGCGAGCCTAACATCGACACGCCAAGCCCCGCCTGTTCTGGCCGGCTTTCGGATGCGTCTGCGCCGAAAATGAAACTTGGGTTAAACTTTTTGCGTACAACACCCGCCTCAATCATCTGATCGACCAGATCAAGGTGTTCAGCAGACAGGTTCTTGTCGCGGGCCAAATCCTCGCGGGTCACGCGGCCCTTGATATAACCATCGACGCGCGATGAGGCGAAGAAATCAAAAGTCACGGTCTGGCCGATTTGGGCCGTGTTCTCTATCACATAGGCCCGCATTTGCCCGACAGCGCTTGAGGACAGAAGTTTGCGCAACTCTTTGCTTTTGGTGATTTCAGTTGTGAAGCCACCTTCTGCAATCACTGCGGACAAAGCATCGCCCAACAGCGGATTATAACCAAAAGTCGAGACTTTTTTGATGTCCTCAAGGTTTCGATTACCTTTTTTGTCCAGCTTATCTTCGCGCAGCTCAACAGGTACAGAAATGAACGTCTGGGTGAATGCACCAGTACCGCGGCTGATGATCGTTGTCAGCAGAACCGCCAAAAACAACAGCCCAAGCGTGATGGCGATGATGCCATACATCTTGAAGCGCGCCTCAGCAGCGTTGCGTTTCTTGGTGCGCGCATCAACGACGAGCAGGGATTTTTTCTCGCGCAGCGGTGCTACGTTGCTCGCATCGGTCATTCGTATTGCTCCCGATATTTACGCACAATTCCCAGTGCGATGACGTTCAATCCAAGGGTGATCACAAAAAGGGTCATGGCCAATGCAAAGGCCACCAAAGCCTCGGGGCTGGCGAAATCCGCGTCGCCTGTAAGTTGGGAAACGATTTTGGCCGTTACGGTCGTCATTGCATCAAAAGGGTTCATCGACAGGCGCGCGGCGGCCCCTGCCCCCAAAACAACGATCATCGTCTCCCCAATGGCGCGGGAAGCGGCCAACAAAATTGCGCCAACAATACCGGGAAGTGCCGCAGGTATCACCACTTGGCGGATGGTCTCCGATGGCGTCGCACCCAGCCCCAACGAGCCATCTCGAAGCGCCTGTGGCACGGCGTTGATGATGTCGTCTGACAGTGAAGACACGAACGGGATTAACATGATGCCCATGACCAAACCGGCGGTCATCACAGCTGTGCCGCCTTGCATCCAATTGACGCCCAAAATGCCGCCGTCACCGAACACGTTCACCAACAAAGGTCCAACCGTCAAAAGCGCAAACAAGCCGTAAACGATGGTGGGGATACCGGCCAAAACCTCAAGCAAGGGTTTGGCAAAGGCACGCACTTTGGGGGACGCGTATTCAGACAGATAAATCGCGGAAAAAAGCCCAGTTGGAACAGCAACCATCAGCGCGATTATGCTGATGTAAAGCGTGCCCCAAAGAAGCGGGAAAACACCCAATTCAGAACCGCCGCCGAAACTTGGGGACCACGTGAGGCTCAGGAAAAAGTCTTTTGCGGGATAAAGTTGGAAAAACTCGATCGTGTTAAAGATAACCGAAAAGACAATACCAAGGGTTGTGAACACCGCCACACTAGCCGCCGCAATAAGCGTCCATCGCATGCTGCGCTCAACCGAGTTTCGCGCGCGGTACGTGGCCGATGTCTGCATGAAACCGTAGGTCAGCCCCAAAAGCGCGACGCCAATCACCGCAATCATTCGCAGAGTTCCGCCGCTGCTTTGCATCGCCCTATAGCTTTGTGCAGCCTCCAAAATGGCAGGGTCAACATCGGCCCCAAGCGCCACACCAACTGAACCAAGAATGCCCCGAATATCATCCGCGCCAGTGCTCAAAGCCGCTGCAGCGTCGCTGCTAAGCGCGCCTGCCGCAACGGCTGTATCAAGGCCATTCGCAATCCGCTGCACATCCCCCATCAAAAGGCCAACGGTTTGGCCTTCTGCGATTGCAGATGCCGGTATCAACTCAGCAACGGAGGATTGCACCAGAGTGGATTGTCCCAAGCCCCAAACGACCATAAGCGCCAAAGCTGGCGCGATCGTCAAAATTGAGGCCGAAAATCCGTAATAATGTGGACGCGAATGCAATGCGCGCTGGTCACCACCAACAGAAGATAACGCTTTGCTGCGCGCCAGAATAAAAGCCAAAGCACCAAGGCCCAAAACGATCAATAAAAGAACAATTCCAGACATTTACAGACCTCAGCTAATGTAGATCGCCAAATTCTCAGGCGCCGTCTTTATGCAACACACCGCCGATTCACCCTCGGCGGTGTGTTATGTCTTTAACCAATCGCGCTCTTATGAGCCAGATGCGATGGTCTGCTCGTTTGCAATTGCTTCTTGAGTAAGAGCCAACTCTGGGTCTGAAACCAGACCGTACTCAGCCAGTGGGCCATCTGGGCCAGCAACATCGTCACTCACGAAAAACTCAGCATATTCTTTCAAGCCAGGGATCACGCCGATATGCGCTTTTTTGACATAGAAAAACAGTGGGCGAGACACAGGGTATTCACCTGTTGAAATGCTTTCTGTTGTCGGCGTTACACCTGATATTGTCGCCACTTGCAGCTTGTCTGTGTTGTTCTCATAGAACGCTAGACCGAACACGCCGATACCGTCTTTGTTGGCATCAATCCGTGCAAGGGTTTCTGTGTAATCGCCATCAATGTCTGTAGACAAACCGTCTGTGCGCACTTTGATGCACGCATGTTCTGCGTCATCTTCGGACATGCCGGCGGCTTCCATCGCCTTAAGCGCGCCTGTCGTTTCACAGCCAACAGCCAGAACTTTTTCTTCAAACACTTCACGTGTGCCGTGCTTTGTGCCTGGGATGAACGCCGCAATTTGCTGTGCCGGGAACGCAGGGTTCACGTCTGCCCAAGTCTGGTTCGGGTTGTCGATAATCGCGCCGTCGACAAGCACTTTTGGTGACAATGCATTGAACCAGTCAGCGGGTGTGAATTCGAATGTCTCACCGTCAATGTCGGACGCAAATACGATGCCGTCATAACCGATGCGGACTTCAATAATGTCGGTCACGCCATTGTCGGCGCATGCTTTGATCTCTTTTTCGCGGATCGCGCGAGATGCGTTTGCTACGTCAACGGTGTTTGCGCCAACCCCTTCGCAAAAGCGCTTCAGACCCGCAGATGAGCCACCGGATTCAACAACAGGTGTCGGGAAATCAAAGTTCTCACCGAAAGCTTCCGCAACGATTGATGCGTAAGGCAGAACAGTAGAAGAACCGGCAACTTGCACGTTGTCACGCGCGAATGCAGGTGCGGAAACAGCAACGATCGCAACGGCTGATGCGGTGAGTTTAAGAAATGGCATAAGGCAGCTCCTTTTGGTTATGTCAGCCTCACAGGTCGGCGTATCCCTCCTGCAAGCAACTTATGGCGTCTGCCTAAGCTGGTCTCGCTAAGCTTTTGTGACAGGAACGTAACAGCTATGTGACAAACCAGAAAATAACGGATTTTAGCGGCTAAATTGCCCGAAATTTGTAAAAATTTAAGGTGCGGACGTATCAGCGGGCAAGATCGCCGTGAAACGACTACCGATTCCCAGTTTGCTTTTGATCTCTAGGCGCCCGCGATGCCGCGTAATGATGTGTTTGACAATGGCAAGGCCAAGACCGGTCCCCCCCACCTCACGAGAGCGGTGACTATCCACGCGGTAAAACCGCTCTGTCAGGCGCGGGATGTGCACCGGATCAATCCCCTGCCCGTCATCTTCAATAATCAAACGCACCCCGTTTCCATGCAGCGCCACCTCATAAGCAGGCGCGGTCAAACGCACGCGCACTTCATTTCCGCTTGGGGAATAGGCAATCGCGTTTTCGGCCAGATTACGTAACACCTGAACCAGCTGCCGCTCATGCCCCTTCACGTGACATGGGGCGTCGGGCAGCTCGATCTTAAGGGAAATATCATGCGCTTCAGCCAACGGCTGTAATACTACCGCAGTGTGCGACACTAGTGCGTTCAGCGCAACGCGGTCCATGGGGCGGACTTTTTCATCAACCTCAACGCGGTTCAGCGACAACAGATCATGGACAAGACGGTTCATCCGCTCGGCCTCTCGGGCCATCAAGGACAAAAAGCGGTTACGGGCGGCTTCATCATTGGCCGCGGGCCCTTGAATGGTTTCCACAAAGCCAAGGATCGATGTGATGGGCGTTTTTAATTCATGACTGACGTTTGCAACGAAATCACTCCGCATGGCTCTGATTTCGCGCGAGGACGTGATATCCTCAAAGCTCAGCGAGACATGGGCGCGTCCCTCCAAGTCAAGCGGGCTGCAGATCACTTTGAAGTGTGATGTTCGGCCTTTGATGTTTTCAGAAAACTCCGCCTTTTCCGTGGCACCGACACCAAACGCACGCTCAACCGCATCCAGAATACTGGGACGGCGGCAGGCACGTGTATAATGGCGATCAACGATGTCCTCGCCCAACACGTCGCGCATGGCTTGATTGGCAGCCACAATCGTGCGGCGCGCATCAATTACAGCGAAAGGCGTGGGGAACGCATCGGTCAGCGCGCGCATCGTGCTCAGTGCTGTCATGGCCTTGTCCCCCTTCGTCTTTAGTCAGACCCCGTTAAGGGCCGCCGTAAACTCAGAGATAAGCATATCCACATCTTCAACCCCGACCGAGACACGGAAGAACCCTTCGGGCATGCCCAACGCCAAACGCGCCTCAGCACTTAGCGCGCGGTGCGATGACGTTGCGGGATGCGACAAGGTTGTCCCGATATCGCCCAGAGTTGGGGCAAACGCGATATGCTCAAGCGCGCCGACAAACGCATTTGTTTGCTCACGCCCGCCGCGCAGGACGAAACTGACCATATTGCCTGTCTGATCCCCCAACATATCGTTCACACGGTTATGGTCCGGATGATCTGTGCGCGCGGGATAAAGCACTTTTTCAACTGCGCTATGTGTGGCCAATGCGTCCGCTAGCTTTGCGGCATTTTGTTGGGCGCGGTCATAGCGCAACTCAAATGAATAAAGCCCCCGTTCCGCCAGCCAGCAATCAAATGGTGATGGCGTAAATCCCCATGTGACCGCCTTGACGACCATTGCATCGCGCAGCGCCGGATCACGGGTCGCCGTGTAGCCCAGTGTCACATCCGAGTGCCCGGCCAACAGTTTAGTGACAGAGTGGATCACGATGTCAGCGCCGTGATCAAATGCACGGTATCCGCGCGGGGTGGTGAACGTATTGTCGATCATTACAAGAACGCCGCGTGCATGGCAGGCCTCTGTAATCGCACCAATATCTGCAAGGCGAAGCGTTGGATTACTCACAACTTCGAGCAAAACAAGCCGCGTGTTGGGCTGGATCGCGGCAGCGAACGCGGCCGCATCTGTGGGATCCGCCAACGATGTTTCAATGCCAAGGTCGGGCAAGTCTTGGCTTAGCATCCTGAGCGACCGGCCATAAAGTTGATCCCCACCCAGAACGTGATCACCCGCTTTGCACACCCCAAGGATTGCAGCAGAAATCGCAGCCATGCCGCTGCTGGTGATGAAGCCTGCGCCCATCTGCGGTGTCACACCTTCAAGCTGGTCGATCTTGCGCGCCAAAACGTCTGCGTTGGGGTGCCCTTCACGAGCATAGGTATAGCCCTGCGCACCACCCAGATATTGCGCATCCAATGCATCAGGCGTGTCGCTTGCATAAACAACAGACGGCTGAAGCGGCGTGACGACCGCACGGCTTGAGCTTTGTGGAAACGCCATGCGGCGCACCATTGAGGGGGAATTCAGGCGTTCGTCATTCATAGTGCGCTTAGTCCTTTTCTAAAGCGTTCTGCATTTTTCTGGTAGCCGAGCGCTGATTTCAACAAACCGTCAATCGCCTCTTTATCGAGGGCGCGGCGCACTTTCGCGGGCGCGCCAACCACAAGCGAGCCATCTGGGATAACTGCGCCTTCTGTGACCAAAGCGTTCGCCCCAATCAGGCAGTTCTTACCGATAACAGCCCCGTTAAGCACCGTGGCGCCCATCCCGATCAGCGTGCAATCACCAATCGTGCAGCCGTGCAAAATAGCTTTGTGCCCGATCGTGCAGTTAGCTCCGATAGTAAGCGGGAAACCCATGTCCGTGTGCAAAACGCTGCCCTCTTGCACGTTCGCCCCCTCGCCCACGGTGATCCGTTCGTTATCACCACGCAGCGTAGCGCCAAACCAAACGCTGCTTTTTGCGCAAAGGGTAATCGCGCCAATGATGTTGGCATCCGCTGCCACCCAGGCCGTCGGATCAATTTCGGGGGTGATTCCATCAAGCTTATAAATCATTGGCGGGCCTCAAATTCTGCGTTCAAATCACGTACAATATCGGACATTTGCGGTTGTTGGCTAAGGCGCAGACGTTCTGCGCTGACGATTGATTTCAGCCGTTCTTCCGTTTGATCAAGATCATCGTTGACCAAAACATAGTCATATTCGGGCCAGTGACTAATCTCATCGCGGGACTTTTTCATCCGTCCTGAAATAACCTCGTCGCTATCCTGTCCACGTCCACGCAACCGTCGCTCCAACTCTGCAATTGAGGGCGGCAGGATAAAGATCGACAACGTGTGCATTCCCAAAACAGAGTTGCGGATTTGCTGCCCACCTTGCCAGTCGATATCAAACAGCACATCGCGCCCATCGTTGATCGCCGCTTCAACGGGACCCCGTGGGGAGCCGTATAAATTATCAAACACCTCGGCGTGCTCCAACATATCGCCCCGCGCGACCATATCTTCGAAACCTGTCCGGCTTTCAAAATAGTATTCAACGCCGTGGGTCTCACCTTCGCGCGCAGCACGCGTGGTGGCCGACACGCTAAACGACAGGCTCGGGTCCCATTTCATAAGCCGCTTAGCCAACGTCGATTTACCCGCACCGGAAGGCGAGGACAAAATGATCAACAGCCCACGACGGGCGGCGGTACTTTTGGGGGCAGACATCAGTTACTCCACGTTTTGGATTTGTTCACGCATTTGGTCGATCACGGCCTTAAGGGCAAGTCCGATTGTCGTCAGTTCCGTGTGGTTCGCCTTGGCGCACAGGGTGTTCGCTTCGCGGTTGAATTCTTGGCTAAGAAAATCAAGCTTACGGCCCTTGGCGCCTGTTTGGGCCAATAATTCCCGCCCCGCAGCGATATGCGCGCGTAATCTGTCCAGCTCTTCAGCCACATCAGCCTTCACAGCCAAAAGCGCAATTTCCTGTGCCACACGGCTAGCATCAATGTCATCTGAAAGGTTTGCAGAAACCCGTGTCAGACTTTCAGCAAAGCGCGCCTTCATGTTGTCTGCACGCGTTTCGATGATATTTGCGGCCTGATGCGTGAGCACTTCAATCTGGTTTAACTGGTCTGCCAGGATGCCGTGCAAAGCCGCACCTTCATCGCTTCGCATCCGGTTAAAGCTGTGCAACAGCGTTGGTAAATCGCCAAGAATTGCCGCTGATAAGGGCGCCGTATCAGTACTGGCTGCCTCTGTATCTACTATCCCTCTGTAGGCTAAAATCTCAGCAGTGCTTGGCGGCGTTATGTCTACACTGTGATCCGCAGCCGCTTGCGCAATCTGTTTGAGCGCGCTCAAAACATCATGAAGCCGTGCCTCATCTACGGTGAACCTCGCGCCGCTATCTTGCCGCGTTACTTTGCAATTCAGCGTGATGTTGCCGCGCTCGGCAGCGCCTTGTGCGGCTTTGCGCGCGGCGACCTCAAGACCCTCAATCCACTCGGGGACGCGGATGCGCAGATCAAGACCACGGCCGTTTACGGCACGTATTTCCCACGTCCAACTATAGCCGTCTAATTGCCCTGAACACGTGGCAAAACCGGTCATTGAAAGTGTCATTTTGGCCTCGCGTCAGTGGATCCTTAGCCCCATTTGTGACGCCCTGCTGAAAGCAAGGCAAGGCCCGATACGTGCCCCGCGCCACATGCGTTAACCACTCGTTTACATTTTGCACCGCGA